>NZ_JAJNRF010000007.1:0-138060 GCF_022228075.1 Halorhodospira sp. 9628 | reverse complement strand
CCCGTCGCCCCCGCCGCCGCCCCCCCGGGCGCGGCGGGGCGCACCTGTCCTTGCCGAAACGTCCTTGCCGGGAGGTCGGGGCGGGTTGGGCCCGCCCCGGTTCCGGCTTTTTGTTGCCGGTCGTGTCCTTACTGAGCCGGGTTGATGCGCACGTTGCCCTGCATGGTGACGTTCTGCTGGATCAGGCTGCCGACACCACCGTTCTGAGAAACCTGGGTGATGCCCGCGTTGCCGGAGACCGAGCCTTCCGCCATGCGGTTGTTGACGTGCAGCCAGGCGTCGTCGTCACCGCCGATGCGCAGGGTGTTGCCGCTGACCGTGCCGCGCAGCTCGGAGCTGGCCACGGTCATTTCCATGTCGAGGAAGTGATTGAACGAGTCGGTGATCTCGTTCTGCGAGTCCTTCATCGTGTTGTGCGAGTCCATGGTGTTGTGGGAATCAGCGGTGCTGTTGTCGGAGTTGTCGCTATCGTCGCTGTTGTACGAGTCGGCGATGCTGTTGTCCGAGTGATCGCTGGAGTCCTTGTTGAACGAGTCGTTGATGCTGCTATCCGAGTTGTTGGAGTCCGCAACGCTCGTGCTGCGATCGGAGTTGTCGTTCTGGGAGTCGGTCAGGCTCCGATCCGAGTTGTCACTGCGGTCCGAGTTGTCGTTGTACGAGTCTGCGATGCTGGAGCTGTTATCGGAGTTGTCGTCCTTGTTGTAGGTCCGCTCGGAGCTGTAGTTCTTCTCCGAGTTGTGTGAATCCGCGACGCTGTTGTCCGAATTGTCATCCTTGTTGTACGTGAACTCCGAGCTGTAGTTCTTCTCGCTGTTGTGCGAATCGGCCACGCTCGAGCTGCGGTCCGAGTTGTCGCTGCGGTCCGAGTTGTCGTTGTGCGAGTCGGCCACGTTGGTGCTGCGGTCGGAGTTGTCGTCCTTGTTCCAGGACATCTCGGAGCTGCTCGAGCTGTTCTGGGAGTCGGTCAGGTTGGTGCTGTTGTCGGAGTTATCATCCTTGTTGTAGGTGCGCTCCGAGCTGTAGTTCTTGTCGCTGTTGTACGAGTCGGCCACGTTGGTGCTTTGGTCGGAGTTGTCGTCCTTGTTCCAGGTCATCTCGGAGCTGCTCGAGCTGTTCTGGGAGTCGGTCAGGCTGTTGTCGGAGTTGTCATCCTTGTTGTAAGTCCGCTCCGAGCTGTAGGTCTTGTCCGTGTTGTAGGATCCCTCCTTGGTGCTGTTGTCGACGCTGGACGTCGAGCCCTCGCTGGCGGCGGCGCTGCTGCCCTCAGCGTCGGCGTTGACGGAGGCGCTGACCTCGTTCTCCTCGCCTTCGACGGTGTTTTGCGGGTTGGCCCACGCGTTGCCGCTCAGGGCCATGGCCAGGACCAGGGTGCTGGCGAGCGTCGTCTGCTTGATCATGTCGTTCCCTCTTCTCGGTCATTGGTGGTTAACGCGGGGCCCGGCCGTCGGGGCCGGGCCTCCGCGGAGGCGCCGCTTGGGGGGACGTGCGGCGCCGCACCCTGATGTAAGCAATTGCCGGGCCAACTCCGCGCTAGGTTCCTAAGATGTTGTTTAAAAAGGGGATGTGGCGTTGGTCGGACGCGGCGACTGAGTGGTCGCGCGGGGTCGAGTGCTGCGCCGGTGTAACGCTTGGCGAGGGTGGCGGTGCCGAGGCCGCGCAGTGCGGCGCTTTGCCGTGGATGCTGTTGGTGTTGCCCCGCCCTTACAGGGGTTGCCCGGGTGGTACCCGGGCCGGGCTGTTAGGCTGTGCATCGGCCCGCGTCTCCGGGCGTCGGAGGTCCAACCGCAGAGGAGGCAGGGTGCATGCCGGAGTTGATCGTCGAGGCCGTGGAGCTGCTGGGCTGGGTGGGGATCTTCGCGGTGATGATCGTGCTGGCGCCCGAGGCGGTGATGCCGTTCCTCGGCTACGCCGTCTACCGGGCGGAACTCGATCCGCTGACCGCCCTGGCTGCCGCCAGCGCTGGGGCGACCCTAGGGTCGACGCTGATCTACTTGGTGGTGCGCGCCATCGGCGGGGAGCGGGTGCGCGCATGGGTCCGGCGCGGCAGCCGCTGGTACCTGATCCAGGAGCGCGACCTGGCGGTGACCACCGCGATCTTCCGTCGCCACGGGGCGTGGATCGTGCTCTTCGGGCGCTTCGTGCCCACTGTGCGCAGCCTGGTCTCGATCCCCGCTGGGCTGTTGCCCATGGGGCTGGCGCCGTTCCTGCTGCTGACCCTGCTCGGCACGACCGTATGGAATGGGGTGCTCCTGGCCGCCGGTTACGCTACGGGCTCCAACTGGGCGCGGGTGGAGGCCTATCTGGGCACCTATGGCACCGTGGTTACGCTATTGCTTCTGGTCGCCGTTGCCGCATTCCTGCTGTATCGGTTGCGCAACGTCCTACTGCGCCACCGCCGTGCCGGTTGACCGGTGGCGGGTGGATGCGTACAAGTTGGGCTCCGGCCCCGGTAGCTCAGTCGGATAGAGCAATCGCCTCCTAAGCGATAGGTCGCAGGTTCGAATCCTGCCCGGGGCGCCACGTTCGCCGATTGCCTGGCGGCGCCCTGCACCCCGTCCGCTGCCCCGCGGATGCCTCCCGTCCGCGCTCTATGCGAAGATGCCCGGTCGTGTTCGGACGCGGGAGTGGGCCATGACGGACGGCCATGCGGCGGGAGAGCGCTGGCAGTTCTGGATCGATCGGGGCGGGACCTTCACCGATGTCATCGCCCGGGCCCCCGATGGGCGTCTGATCGCCCGCAAGTTCCTATCCGAGAACCCGGAGCAGTACAGCGATGCGGCCCTCCACGGGATCCGCGCCATCCTCGGTCTTCCCGCCGACGCCCCGATCCCGGCCCAGCGGATCGAGTCGGTGCGCATGGGCACCACGGTGGCGACCAACGCCCTGCTCGAGCACCGCGGCGAGCCCACCGTGCTCGCCATCACCGAGGGGTTCGCCGATCAGCTGCGCATCGGCTATCAGCACCGCCCGGATCTCTTCGACCGCCGCGTGCGCCTGCCGCAGATGCTTTACTCGGAGGTCCTGGAGGTCCCCGAGCGCCTCGGTGCCGACGGCGCGGTGGTCCGCCCCCTGGATGAGGCCTGCGTGCGCGAGCGCCTGGCCGCCGCCCACGCCGCCGGCTACCGGGCGCTGGCGGTGGTGCTCATGCACGCTTGGCGGGATGCCGGGCACGAGCAGGCGGTGGCGCGTATCGCCCGCGAGGTGGGCTTTACCCAGGTCTCGACCAGTGCGCAGGCCGCCGCCGTGATGAAGATCGTCGGCCGCGGCGACACCGCCGTGGTGGATGCCTACCTCTCGCCGGTGCTGCGCCGCTACGTCGACCGCCTGGCCGCGGAGCTCGGCGATGTGCCGCTGCTGTTCATGCAGTCCAACGGCGGGTTGACCAGTGCCGCGCACTTTCAGGGCAAGGACGCCATCCTCTCGGGTCCGGCCGGCGGCATCGTCGGGGCGGTGCGCACGGCGGCGATGGCCGGTTTCGAGCGGCTGATCAGCTTCGACATGGGCGGGACGTCCACCGACGTAGCCCACTACGACGGCGCCTACGAGCGCACCTTCGAGACCGAGATCGCCGGCAACCGCATCCGCGCGCCGATGATGCAGATCCACACCGTCGCCGCCGGCGGCGGCTCCATCTGCCACTTCGACGGTATGAAATACCGGGTCGGGCCCGACTCCGCCGGCGCCGATCCGGGGCCGGCGGCCTATCGCCGGGGCGGCCCGCTGACGGTCACCGACTGCAACGTCCTGCTCGGCCTCATCCGGCCGGCGTTCTTCCCGCACCTATTCGGCCCCGACGCCGATCAGCCGCTGGATGCCGACCGGGTCCGCCAGGGCTTTGCCGAGCTTGCCGAGCGGATCCGCGCCGAGACGGGTGACGCCCGCGACCCGGTGGCGGTGGCCGCCGGCTTTCGGCGCATCGCCGTGGAGAACATGGCGCAGGCGATCAAGCGGATCTCCGTGCAGCGCGGCCACGACGTGACCCGCTACGCCCTCAACTGCTTTGGCGGTGCCGGCGGTCAGCACGCCTGCGCCGTGGCCGACTGCCTGGGCATCCGCACCGTGTTCATCCACCCGCTGGCGGGGGTGCTCTCGGCCTACGGCATGGGCCTGGCCGATATCACCGCCATGGCCCAGCGCAGCGTGGAGGCGCCGCTGGAGCCGGCCAGCGCGCCGCTGCTTGAGCGCGTCATCGACGAGCTCACCGCCGAGGCGCGGGCCGAGCTGGCCGAGCAGGGGCTGGCCGCCGATGCGGCGATGGTGCACGTGCAGGCCCATGTGCGCTACGCCGGCACCGACACCGCGCTGGTGGTCCCCGGTGGTGCGGATGTGGCCGCCCTGGACGAGGCCTTCGCCCGCGCGCACCGGCAGCGGTTTGGCTTCGTCCTGGAAGACCGCCCGCGGGTGATCGAGGCGCTCAGCGTCGAGGCGATCCACCGCGCGGCGGCCGTGGAGGCCCCGGAGGATGAGGCGCCGTCACCGGCGGACCCGCCGCAGCCACTGGCCCGGGTGCAGGCCTGGGACGGCCAGCGGATCACCGAGCAGCCGGTCTACGCCCGCGCCGACCTGGTGCCGGGGATGCGCATCCCGGGGCCGGCGATCCTCCAAGAGGAGAATGCCACCACGGTGATCGATGCCGGCTGGCAGGGCGAGGTCACCGCCTGCGATCACCTGATCCTGCGCCGCGCGGTGACCGTGGGGGGCGGGACGCCGGCGCAGGCGCCGCAGGTCGACACCCGCCGCCCCGATCCGGTGCTGCTGGAGGTGTTCAACAACCTGTTCCGCTCCGTCGCCGAGCAGATGGGCACGACGCTCGCCGGCACGGCGCAGTCGGTGAACATCAAGGAGCGGCTCGACTTCTCCTGCGCGCTCTTCGACGCCGAGGCGAACCTGGTGGCCAACGCGCCGCACATCCCGGTCCACCTCGGCTCGATGTCGGAGTCGGTGCGCGCCATCCTGCGCGCCCGTGGCGCGAGCATGCGTCCCGGGGATTGCTATCTGCTCAACGACCCGTACCACGGCGGCACGCACCTGCCGGATCTCACGGCGGTGACGCCGGTCTTCTCCGAGGATGGCGAGGAGCTGCTCTTTTTCTGCGCCAGCCGCGGCCACCACGCCGATGTGGGCGGCCGCACGCCGGGGTCGATGCCGGCGGACTCCACCTGCGTGAGCGAGGAGGGGGTGCTCATCAACGACCTGCAGGTGGTCGCCGAGGGGCGCTTTCTGGAGGAGGCGTTCACCGCGGCGATGGGCGCCGGGCCGTATCCGGCGCGCAACGTGGCGCAGAACATCGCCGATCTGAAGGCGCAGATCGCCGCCAACGAGAAGGGCGTGGCCGAACTGCGGCGCATGGTCGAGCAGTTCGGCCTGCCGGTGGTCCAGGCCTACATGGGGTTCGTCCAGGAGAACGCCGCCGAGCACGTGCGCCGGGTCATCGATGGGCTCAGCGACGGTGATTTCAACGTCGAGATGGACAGCGGGGCACGGATCCGCGTGGCGGTGCGCCCGGATCACGCCGCCCGCCGGGCGCGCATCGATTTCGCCGGGACATCGGAGCAGCTGCCAAGCAATTTCAATGCGCCGCTGGCCATCACCCGGGCGGCGACGCTCTACGTCTTCCGCACGCTGGTCGATGACGACATCCCGCTCAACGACGGCTGCCTGCAGCCGCTGGAGATCGCCGTGCCGGAGGGCTCGATGCTCAACCCGCGCCATCCGGCGGCCGTGGTCGCCGGCAACGTGGAGACCTCCCAGGCCGTCACCGATGCCCTCTACGGGGCGCTGGGGGCGATGGCCGCCAGCCAGGGCACCATGAACAACCTGACCTTCGGCAACCAGCGCCACCAGTACTACGAGACCCTTTGCGGCGGTGCCGGGGCCGGGCCGGGGTTCGCCGGCAGCTCGGCGGTGCATACGCACATGACCAACTCGCGGCTGACCGACCCGGAGGTGCTGGAGTGGCGCTACCCGGTGCGCGTCGAGTGTTTTGCCATCCGCCACGGCAGCGGCGGTGCCGGGACGTATCCCGGCGGGGCGGGGGTGATCCGGCGGCTGTGCTTCCTCGAGCCGATGACGGTGGTCACGCTGATGAACCGGCGCCGGGTGCCGCCCTTCGGGCTGGCCGGGGGCGGGGATGCGGCGTGCGGGCGCAATGCCATCGAGCGCAGCGACGGCGGCGTCGAGGAGCTTCCGGGTACCGCCACCCGGGAGCTCGCCGCGGGGGATCGGATCGTCATCGAGACCCCCGGTGGCGGCGGCTACGGGGGCGGCTGAGCGCCGCCCCCGGGCTGCCTAGAAGCGCACCGGCAGGCGCAGGGTGACCTGCACATCCGGAGCCTGCTCGGTCACCCCTACGCCCACGGAAAGCCCCAGGCTGCTGCGCGGGCCGAGCCGGTGCGAGGCGCCAAGCAGCAGCGAGCCCACTTGGAAACGGCCAAACTCCGGATCGGGGTTTTGCACGTCGGTACGCGTGCGCTGCACCGTCGTGTGGTCGTAGCCGAGGCTCAGCGAGGTGCGGTCGTTGAGCGACAGGCCCATGCCGAAGCTCACCCCGATGGCGCTGCCCGGCTCGATGCGTACGCGATCGCCGCTGCGCAGGGTGACGGTGCGGGGGACGTTGTAGAGGTAGCTCAGGCTGCCGTAGAGCACCGCCGGCTCGGAGGGGTAGACCCAGTTGAGGCTGGGCTGGACGGCATAGAAGCCGCTGCCGGTGGGCTGTTCGGTGTAGATGGAGACGTTGGGTCCATCGCCGTCGCTGTCGTCGAGCGGGATCTCGGTGGTCTCCACCTCGAACGGGTCCCGGCCGGTACGGCTCTTCATCCGCAGGCCGCCGGTGAAGATCACCCCGTCACCGCGGCCGCTGCTGAGCTGATAGCGCAGGGAGGCCTCCACGTCGCCCAGGCCGTAGCCGGTGGACTCGACCACACCCGCGGTATCGCTCGCCTGGAGCACCTCGCGCTCGCGCACCTTCTCCTCGCGGTAGACGTAGGGGATGCGTGTCTCCACCTCCAGCCGGTCGGTGAGCCCGTAGCGCAGGCCCAGCGCGGCGGTGAGGCTCTCGCGCTGGGTCTGGCGCACCGAGATCAGTCCCACGGCGATGGCCGGCAGGATGGTGACGCCGTCGATCGCCACCAGGGTCGAGGTGGACTGCGAGTAGCTCAGCGAAGGCTCCGCGGTGAACGAACCCTGCGGCGAGAGGATGGTGCGTTGCTGCAGCCCGCCGGCGGTCTCCTGGGGCGGGGGCGGGGCGCCCACCGCCTCCGGGGTGTCGGCGATGGCCAGCAGCGGCGCGGTGGCCAGCAGCGCGGCCAGGGTGGCGCCGGTCCAGCGCCGCCGCCGGCTCATGGCTGCAGCCCCAGGCGGTGCATGATGCGATAGAGCGTCACCCGCGAGATGCCCAGCTCGCGGGCCGCCCGTGAGACATTGCGCTCGCAGCGGGCCAGGGCGCCGAGGATCGCCGCCCGTTCCGCCCGAGCGCGGGCGTCGTCCAGGGTCTCGACCTGGCGGATCGGCCCCTGCCGGGCCTCCAGGCCAAGATCGCCGGGGGTGAGCAGGGGGCGGTGGCCCATGGCCACGGCGCGCTGGATGCGGTTGATCAGCTCGCGCACGTTGCCCGGCCAGCTGTGCCGGCGCAGCGCCCCCAGCGCCGGGCCGGTGAAGCCGCGCACCGGGCTGAGGTAGGCGCTGCGAAAGCGCTCCAGGAAGACGTGGGCCAGGCGCTCGATGTCGTCGCCCCGTTCGCGCAGGGGCGGGATGTCGATGCGCAGCACGTTGAGCCGGTAGTAAAGATCCTCGCGAAAACGCCCGGCCTCCACGGCGGCGGCCAGGTCCACGTGGGTGGCGGCGACGACGCGCACGTCCAGCGGCACGCGCTCGGTGCCCCCGACCCGGGTCACTGCCCGCTCCTCGAGCACACGCAGCAGATTGACCTGGTGCTCCAGGGTCAGCTCGCCGACCTCATCGAGGAGGATGGTGCCGCCCTGGGCCCGCTCCAGGTGCCCGCAGCGGCGCTGCTGTGCCCCGGTGAACGCGCCGCGCTCATGGCCGAAGAGTTCCGACTGGACCAGATTGGTTGGGATGGCGCCGCAGTTGACCGCCACGAAGGGGCCGGCGGCACGGGATGAGGCGTGGTGGATGGCCTGGGCGGCCAGCTCCTTGCCCGAGCCGCTCTCGCCGTGGATGAGCACCGTGGCCGGGCAGCGCGCCACCTTGGCCAGGTCCCGGCGCAAAGCCTGGATGCCGGGGCTGTCGCCGAGGATGCCGCCGGTATCGGCGGTCAGCTCCGCCTGACGAGCCCGGGTGTGGCGGCGCAGTTGCCCCATGCCGGCGGCGTGGCCGAGAACGGCCGCAAGCCGGTCGGGGTCCGCGGGGAGGGTGTGGAAGTCGAAGAAGGCGGTGGCCAGCAGGTCTTCCAGCGCATCGTGGCTCTGCCCGTCGGGCGGATCGCAGAGGGCGATCCACTCCACGCCGCTGCCTCCGGCGAGAAAGCGCTGGCAGGCGTCGATATTGTCGGCGACCACCCGCATCAGCCCCACCGGCGGGTGGTCGGCGGTGAGCAGCCGCTCGATGGTTGCCCAGTCCTCGACACGGGTCAGGGACCAGCCCGGCGGCTCGGCGCTCGGGCGCACGGGTTGGGCGGGGGTGCCGGGGGTGACGCTCAGGACGCTGCGCAGACCCGCGGCGGCGCGGGCGAGGGTCGGTGCTCCCATGCGGTTGTCTCTCCTGGCAGGTGGTTCAGGATGGACACACCGCGAAGCAGAATCCATGCCATCGCGCCAGGTATTTGATCAGAGAGGTTTTTTATAGAGGGGGCAGCCGCTTCGGCGATGCGGTGTTAAGACCGCCGACAGCGCCCGGGTTGCATCATCCCAAGGAATCGGCCGGAAAACCGGCCAGAAAACCGGCCAATCCTATGCTGTCGTTTTTCTAACACGCTGATAATGTGGGTCTTATGGACAAAGGAGAGGCGGACAAGGAAGCGGCCATCAAGGCGGCAGAAGATCGCGGCGAACCGGGCCAAAAGCAGCCGCGCACCGCTCTACCTCGCTTTTCCGGTGCGGCTGGCGCCGCGGCTCATGCCAGGGCTTTTCCCGGAGATGCCGTACGAGGCAGGAGAATAGGAGTTTGGGGAGGGATGGTGGAGCCGAGGGGAGTCGAACCCCTGACCTCGACAATGCGAATGTCGCGCTCTCCCAACTGAGCTACGGCCCCATCGATCAGTTGCGCACTTTACCATGCGCTGGCGCGGCACAAAACCCCCGGGCGGCCCCTTGCAACCGGCCGGCGGCCCTTGGAAACTCCCCGGCATGGATACCCTGACCCTGCCCCGCCCCGACGACTGGCACCTGCATCTGCGTGACGGTGCCCTCATGCAGGCCGTGGCCCCCCAGGCCGCGGCGGTCTTCTCGCGCGCGATCATCATGCCCAACCTGCAGCCGCCGGTGACCACGGTGGAGCAGGCGGCGGCCTATCGGCAGCGCATCCTCGGTGCGCTGCCGGCGGGCGCGACCTTCGAGCCGCTGATGACGCTCTATCTCACCGACAACACCCTGCCCGAGGAGATCGCCCGGGCGTCGGCCAGCGGCTTCGTGCACGCCGTCAAGCTCTACCCGGCCGGAGCCACCACGCACTCCGATGCCGGCGTTACCGATCTGCTGCTCTGCTACGACGCCCTGGCGGCCATGGAGGAGCACGGGCTGCCGCTGCTTATCCACGGCGAGCGGACCGGGCCGGAGCTCGATATCTTCGAGCGCGAGACCGCCTTCATCGATGATGTCCTGCAGCCGCTGCTCGATCGACACCCGCGGCTGAAGGTGGTCCTCGAGCACGTGACCACCGCCGAGGGCGCCGAGCTGGTCACCGGCGACGATCCCCGCCTGGCCGGGACCTTTACGCCGCAGCACCTGCTCTACAACCGCAATGACCTGCTCGTCGGCGGGCTCAAGCCGCACTACTACTGCATGCCGATCCTCAAGCGCGAGGCCGACCGCGAGGCGCTGCTCGAGGCGGCCACCTCGGGGCATCCACGGGTCTTTCTGGGCACCGACTCCGCCCCCCATCCGCAGGGCGCGAAGGAGTCGGCCTGCGGCTGTGCCGGCTGCTACACCGCGCCCATCGCGCTGTCGCTTTACGCGGAGGCCTTCGAGGCGGCCGGGGCGCTGGAGCGGCTGGCGGACTTTGCCGGGCGCAACGGCCCGGCCTTCTACGGATTGCCGGTCAACCAGGAGACGGTGACCCTGGAGCGGGCCCCGCTGGAGGTGCCGCAAAGCTACCCCGGCGGCGACGAGCCGGTGGTGCCGCTGCGCGCCGGCGAGACCCTGACCTGGCGCCTGCGCCAACCCTAGGGTGGGTGGGATGAGCCTGCCCGGGACCCGTTTTACGATGCCCGCCAGGCGGTGGCCGAGTTCGGTCGGCGCCGCGGACCTGCCGCAGAGGATGGAGACACCATGAGCGACGAGACGGTTCAGCAGACCATTGCCCGTCAGGTGACGGAGAACCCGATCCTGCTGTACATGAAGGGCAGCCCGGATCAGCCCATGTGCGGCTTCTCGCAGCGGGCGGCCCAGGCGCTGGCCGGCTGCGGGCGGGAGTTCGCCTACGTGGACGTGCTCCAGGATGAGCGCATCCGTCAGGGCATCAAGGACTACGGCGACTGGCCGACCATCCCGCAGCTCTACATCGACGGGGAGCTGGTCGGCGGCTGTGACATCATCATGGAGATGTTCGACTCCGGCGAGCTCCAGCAGATGGTCGAGGCCGCCGGGGCCGGCGCCAGCGGCTGACGGCGGCGGCTTGCTCGCGGGCACGGGGCGCCGTAGCATGCGGCACCTTCACCCAGTTACGGCAGCCCCATGAGCGAGCACAACGCCCCGCAGACGTCGTCGGACGACCCAAGGCGTATCCAGAGCACCGAGATCCCGCCGCTGCGTACCCGCTTCCGGGCCTTCCTGCCGGTGGTGGTGGACGTGGAGACGGGCGGGCTGCAGGCGGAGACCGATGCGCTGCTGCAGATCGCCGCGGTGATCCTGCGTGCCGATGAGCAGAGCGGCCGGCTCTATCCGGCGGAGACGCACACCTGCCACGTCCAGCCGTTCGAGGGCGCGCGCATCGACCCCAAGGCGCTGGAGCTCAACGGCATCGACCCGGAGCATCCGCTGCGCATGGCGGTGCCCGAGCGGGATGCCCTGGGCAAGGTGTTCAACCCGGTTCGCCAGGAGCTGCGCAACACCGGCTGCAACCGGGCGGTGCTGGTCGGCCACAACGCCTTCTTCGACCTGGCCTTCCTCAATGCCGCGGTGACGCGGACCAACTTCAAGCGCAACCCCTTTCATCCCTTCTCGAGCTTCGACACCGCCACGCTGGGCGGGCTCGCCTACGGGCAGACGGTGCTGGCCAAGGCGGTGAAGGCGGCGGGGATCGAGTGGGACGCCAAGGAGGCCCACTCGGCCATCTACGACGCCGAGAAGACCGCCGAACTCTTCTGCGCCATCGTCAACCGCTGGGACGAGCACTGCGGTCGGCCATCGAGCTTCTAAGTCCCCTCGGCGGTCCCGACACCTCCGGACCGTGAATCCAAGGGGTTGCGGTGCTTGCGCCGGTTTCAGCCGGCGGTTAATTTAGGCGTTTTTGCCCGGCTCCCGGAGTCGGTTGCCGCGTGTATGAGACCGCCCATGGAAGCCCTGATCCCGACCTACAATCGCCTGCCCGTTGCCTTCGCCCGGGGTGAGGGGGCGTGGCTCTACGACGAGCAGGGCCACGCCTACCTCGATGGGGTGGCCGGCATCGCCGTTTGCGGGCTGGGCCACAGCCATCCGGCCATCGCCCGTGTGGTGGCCGAGCAGGCGCAGACCCTGGTGCACACCTCGAACCTCTACCGGGTGCCGCTGCAGGAGCGCCTGGCCGAGCGCCTGTGCGCCGCCGCCGGGATGAGCGCGGCGTTCTTCTGCAACTCCGGCGCGGAGGCCAACGAGGCGGCCATCAAGCTCGCCCGCCGCCACGCGGCCGCGCTGGGGGTGGGGGCACCGCAGATCGTGGTCGCCGACGGCGCCTTCCACGGGCGGACCCTGGGGGCGCTGGCGGCCACCGGCAATCCCGCCGCCCACGAGGGCTTCGCGCCGCTGCCCGAGGGGTTCCGGCGCGTGCCCTACGGCGACGCCGACGCCGTGGCGGCCATCGACGACGACGCCGTGTGTGCCGTGCTGGTGGAGCCGATCCAGGGCGAGGGCGGGGTGCGGATCCCGCCGGCGGATTACCTGGCGCGGCTGCGGCGGATCTGCGACGAGCGCGGCTGGCTGCTGATGCTCGATGAAGTGCAGACGGGCATGGGGCGCACCGGGACGCTGTTCGCCTTCGAGCAGGCCGGCATCCGTCCGGATGTGCTGATCCTGGCCAAGGCCCTGGGCAACGGGCTGCCCATCGGCGCCTGCCTGGCCGCGGCCGGGTGCGCCGGGACCCTTGGCCCGGGCAGCCACGGCACCACCTACGGTGGCAATCCGCTGGCCGCCCGTGCGGCGCTGGCGGTGCTCGACACCCTTGAGCGCGAGGACGTGCCGGCGGCGGCCGAGCGCGCCGGCGAGGCGCTGCGCGCCCGCCTGTCCGAGAAGCTGGCCGGGGTGGAGGGGGTCCGCGAGATCCGCGGTCGCGGCCTGATGACCGGCATCGAGCTTGCCGGCGATGCCAGTGCGCTGCCGCGCCGGGCCCTCGACGCGGGGCTGCTGATCAACGTCACCGCCGGCAACGTGGTCCGTCTGGTGCCGCCGCTGATCCTGGACGACGACGAGATCGGCCAGCTCGCCGACGGCGTCGCCGACCTGGTGCGCCGCCACCTGGCCGGCGCCTGACCTGAACCGAACCACGGAGGGCGTCTTTGATGCGCCACTTCCTCACCCTGCGTGACTGCTCCGCCGATGAGATCCACCAGCTGCTGCGCCGGGCCACGGAGCTGCGCGACATGCACCGCGCCGGGCAGCTGCACCAGCCCCTGCAGGGCCGCGTGCTGGGGATGGTCTTCGAGAAGTCTTCCACCCGCACGCGGGTCTCCTTCGAGGCGGGCATGGCCCAGCTCGGCGGCCACGCGCTGTTCCTGTCGCCGCGGGATACCCAACTCGGCCGCGGCGAGCCGGTGGAGGACACGGCGCGGGTGATCTCGCGCATGGTCGATGCGGTGATGATCCGCACCTTCGGCCACGATATGCTGGAGCGCTTCGCCGCGTACTCGGCCGCGCCGGTGATCAACGGCCTCTCGGATCTGTGCCACCCGTGCCAGCTGCTCGCCGACCTGCAGACCTTCACCGAGCACCGCGGGCCGATCACCGATCGGCGCGTGGCGTGGATCGGCGACGGCAACAACATGTGCCACAGTTGGATCGAGGCCGCCGGACTGCTCGGCTTCGACCTGCATATCGCCGCGCCGCCCGGCTACCGCCCGGAAGCGGATATCCTGGCGCTCGGCGGCGAGCGGGTGCAGCTCTTCGACGACGCCTACGCCGCCGCCGAGGGGGCCGATCTGGTGACCACCGATGTCTGGGCGAGCATGGGCCAGGAGAGCGAGCAGGCCGCCCGCGAGGAGGCCTTCCGCGGCTTCTGCGTGACCGAGTCGCTGATGGAGTGCGCCGGCCCCGAGGCGCTGTTCATGCACTGCCTGCCCGCGCACCGCGGCGAGGAGGTGGAGGCCGCCGTGCTCGAGGGGCCGCAGAGCGTCGTCTGGGACGAAGCCGAGAACCGCCTCCACGCGCAGAAGGCGCTGCTGGAATTCCTGATGCTGCCGCCTGAAAACGGTCCGCTGCACCCTGCAGACTGAACCCTGAACGCCAACCACTGAATACTGCCCAGGAGCCTCCCATGTCGGACGTCAAGAAGGTCGTACTTGCCTACTCCGGCGGTCTCGATACCTCCGTGATCCTCAAGTGGCTCGAGGAGACCTACGGCTGCGAGGTGGTGACGTTCACCGCCGATCTCGGCCAGGGTGAAGAGCTCGAGCCCGCCCGGCGCAAGGCAGAGGCGTTCGGGATCCGCGAGATCTACGTCGACGATCTGCGCGAGGAGTTCGCCCGCGATTTCGTCTTCCCGATGTTCCGCGCCAACGCCGTCTACGAGGGCGAGTACCTGCTCGGCACCTCCATCGCCCGGCCGCTGATCGCCAAGCGGCAGGTGGAGATCGCCCGTGAGACCGGTGCGGACGCCGTCGCCCATGGCGCCACCGGCAAGGGCAACGACCAGGTCCGCTTCGAGCTCGGTTACTACGGCCTGGAGCCGGGGATCAAGGTCATCGCCCCGTGGCGCGAGTGGGACCTCAACTCCCGCGAGCGGCTGTTGCAGTACGCCGAGCGCCACGGCATCGACATCGAGGGCAAGCGCGAGGAGGGCGGCGCGCCGTACTCCATGGACGCCAACCTGCTGCACATCTCCTACGAGGGCGGGGTCCTGGAGGACACCTGGACCGAGGCCGAGGAGCGCATGTGGCTGTGGACCACCGCCCCGGAAGCGGCGCCGGATGAGCCGCAGTACGTGGATATCGAGTTCGCCGGCGGCGATCCGGTGGCCATCGACGGCGAGCGCCTCTCGCCGGCGGCGCTGCTCGGCCGGCTCAATGACCTCGGCGCCCGCCACGGCATCGGCCGGATCGACATCGTCGAGAACCGTTACGTGGGCATGAAGTCGCGCGGCTGCTATGAGACCCCGGGCGGGACCATCCTCCTGCGCGCCCACCGCGCCATGGAGTCGATCACCCTCGATCGCGACGCCGCCCACCTCAAGGACGAGCTGATGCCGCGCTACGCCGAGCTGGTCTACAACGGCTACTGGTTCGCCCCGGAGCGCGAGGCGCTGCAGGCGATGATCGACCAGACCCAGCAGGTGGTCGAGGGCACCGTGCGCCTGAAGCTCTACAAGGGCAACGTCATCGTCGTCGGCCGCCAGTCCCCGCAGAGCCTCTTCGACGCGTCGGTGGCCACCTTCGAGGACGACGCCGGGGCCTACGACCAGAAGGACGCCGAGGGCTTCATCCGCCTCAACGCCCTGCGTCTGCGCCTCGGCGCCAAACGCCGCGGCTGACCCCGGTCGGGCAGGGCAGTCGCTGCCGGTGGGCCGCCGGCGGCGGTGCCCGCTGCCTGGCGGGGCGGCGCGTGAGGGAATCGACCGGGGCGCATCGGCGCCCCGGCCCTCAGGTCCGCTCCGGGGCCTTCTCCGGGAAGCTGCACAGATCGGCGATAACGCACGCCCCGCAGCGGGGGCGGCGAGCGGTGCAGGTGTAGCGCCCGTGCAGGATCAGCCAGTGGTGGGCGTGGAGCCGGAACGGCTCCGGCGTCACCGCCTCCAGCCCTTCCTCCACCTTGCGTACGTTCTTCCCCGGCGCCAGCCCGGTGCGGTTGGCGACGCGGAAGATGTGCGTATCCACGGCGATGGTCGGCTCGCCGAAGGCGACGTTGAGGATGACGTTGGCCGTCTTGCGCCCGACGCCGGGTAGCGCCTCGAGGGCGGCGCGCTCGCGGGGGACCGCGCCGCCGTGGTGCTCGATCAGCTGCCGGCTGGCGGCGATGATGTTGCGCGCCTTGTTGTTGTAGAGGCCGATATGCTGGATGTACGGCTTGAGCCCGTCCTCGCCCAGCTCCAGCATCGCATGGGGGGTGTTGGCCACCGGGAAGAGGGCCCGGGTGGCGCGGTTGACGCTCTCATCGGTGCTCTGCGCCGAGAGCGAGACCGCCACCAGCAGCTCGAAGGGGGTCTCGTAGAGCAGCTCCGTCTGCGGCTCGGGCAGCGCTTCGCTCAGCCGCCGGTAGAGCTCGTAGCGCTGCTCAGCGTCCATGGCGGTCGTCGATGCGGTTCTTGATCGCCAGCAGCAGGGCCAGGCCGATGAACGCCCCGGGCGGCAGGATGGCGAGCAGGAAGACGTCGCCGTCGACCAGTTCCACCGTCCAGCCGGCGGCGGCCGGGCCGAAGAGCTGCTCGGCGCCGTCGAGCAGGGTGCCGCGGCCGATGAGCTCGCGCAGGGCGCCGAGGACGATCAGCACGGCGGCGAAGCCGGTGCCGGTCGCGATCCCATCCAGCGCCGCCGGGCCCACCGGCTGCCGCGAGGCGAACGCCTCGGCGCGGGCGAGGATGGCGCAGTTGGTGACGATCAGCGGCAGGAACAGCCCCAGGGTGCGGTAGAGGTCGTGGAGCCACGCCGCCACCACCAGCTCGACGATGGTGACGAAGGCGGCGATGACCAGGATGAACACCGGGATGCGCACATCCTGCGGGACGATGTTGCGGATCAGCGAGACCACCACGCTCGAGGCGGTGACCACCAGCAGCGTGGCGATGCCCAGGCCCAGCCCGGCCACGGCGGTGGTGGTCACCGCCAGCAGCGGGCAGAGGCCAAGGAGCTGGACCAGGGCGGCGTTGTTGCCCCACAGGCCGTCGCGGAAGATGCTGCGGGTCGTCGGTGTCTCGCTCATCCGGTGGGCCCCTCGTCGCTGTGGTCGTCGGCTTCGGGGTCGATGGCGGTGGCGTCCTCGGCGTGGGCTTCACCGCGGTAGGCCTCCGGTTCGGCGGCGTGGTCGATCAGCACCGCGCGCACGGCGTCGATCACCGCCCGGGCGGTGATGGTCGCCCCGGTGATGCCGTCGAACGCCCCGCCGTCCTGGCGCACGCGCCAGTCCGCCTCCGGCGGCTCGCCCAGGGCCCGGTTGTCGAAGCCGTGGATCCAGTCGCTGCGTGCCGTCTCGATGGCGTCCCCAAGCCCCGGTGTCTCGCGGTGGGCCACGGTGCGCACGCCGATGATCTCGCCGTCGGCGTCGATGCCCACAAGCAGGCGGATGGTGCCGGCGTAGCCCTCCGGCGTTTCCACCTCGACCGCCGCGCCCAGGTACGTGTCGTCGGCGTAGGCGGGGTAGATGCGCAGCGGCGTGGCGTGATCCAGCGGGTTGGGGCGCTCGTAGACCTGCTCTTCCGGGGCGTTGTCGTGGCCGTCGGGCAGCACCGCGGCCAGGCGATCGAGCACCACCTGGCGCTCGGCGGTGGCGATCTGCTCGCGGGTCTGCTCGTGGACCAGTGCCACCGCAGCCAGACCGATGCCCACGAACAGGGCCAGGATGCCCCCGGCGCGCAGGCTCACCGGTAGCGTCATGCCGCCTCCCCAGCGCTGCGGCGTACCACGTAGTCGAGCAGCGGTGCGGTGGCGTTGAGCATCAGCACGGCGAAGGCGAAGCCGTCCGGATGACCGCCGAGCTCACGGATGACCAACGCCACCACGCCGATCAGCGCCGCGTAGATCAGCCGCGCCGTGGGCTCGCGCGGGGCGCTGACCGGGTCCGTGGCGATGAAAAAGGCCACCAGCAGCGTCGCCCCGGAGAGCAGATGGAAGAGCACCGGGGCGCCGTCGCCGAGCTGCAGGAGCGCGGCGGTGGCAGCGGTGCCGGCAAGCACGCCCAGCGGCAGGCGCCAGTCGATGATGCGCAGCGTTAGCAGGAAGGCGCCGCCGAGCAGGAAGGCGCCGCCGAGCCACAGCCAGGCCCCGGCGGCCTGGGTCTGCCCGAGCAGCCCGCCGTCGCCGGGCAGGGCGGCAAAGCCCTCGGTGGCCAGCCGGTCCAGCGGCGTGGCGTGGGTCATGGCGTCGGTGATCGGCGCCAGGCCGCCGGTAAGGAAGTACTGCAGGGCCTCTGCGGCGGGGATCGCCGCGCCCAGGCCGGGCTCCGGCGCCGGCCACAGGCTCACCGCCTGCGGGAAGGCGAGGACCACCGCCAGGTAGCCGACCATGGCCGGGTTGAAGATGTTCTGGCCCAGTCCGCCGTAGACCTGTTTGCCCAGCAGCACCGCCAGGGCGCCGGCCAGCGCCGGGATCCAGAAGGGCAGCAGCGGCGGCAGGGCGATGCCGATGATCAGCGCCGCCAGCGGCGTGCTGCCGTCGGCCAGCGCCGGACCCACCGGGCGGCCACGCAGGCGCAATACCAGAGCCTCGGCGGCCACACCGGCGGTGAGTGCCGCGCCGATGTTCAGCAGGACACCGACGCCGAAGAGCCAGACCAGCACGCCGGCCCCCGGCAACAGGGCGAGCAGGACCAGCCCCATGATCCTGGGCGTTGTGGGTGCCGCCAAGCTCAACCCTCCGTGGTCTCGCCCGAGCGGTTCTGTTCGGCCTTGGCGGCCATGGCTTCACGCTTGCGCCGGCGCGCCTCTTCCTTCTCGCGCTGGCGGCGTGCCTCGCGGGCCTGTCGGGCCTCGTGGCGCTGCCGGGCCCGTTCGGCCTGCTCCCGCTCGCGCATGCGGGAGCGGGCAACGTCCCGGGCGTGCCCGGTGATCGCCGCCAGGGGGATGGAGCTGGGGCAGACCAACTCGCAGCTCGAGCAGCCGGTGCAGCGCATGGGGTCGATGTCGATGTGCTCGGCGGCCTCGCCGACGCCGACACCGGCGCGGATGCGTCGGGCCATCTCGAACGGTTGCAGGCCTTCGGGGCAGACCTCGGCGCAGCGTCCACAGCTGATGCACGGCTGCTCGAACAGCGGCGCCTCGTCGGCGGACTCGACCACGACGCCGTTCATGCCGTGGGTCAGCGGCACCTGCCGGTCGGTGACCGGGGTGCCCATGATGCCGCCGCCGACGATGGTCCGGCAGCCGGGTGTGCCGGCCCGGCCGATCAGGGCGGCCAGCGGCGTGCCCACCCGGACCCAGTAATTGCCCGGCTCGGCGATGCCGCCGCCGGTGACGGTCACCAGCCGCTCCACCGACGGCTCGCCCTGGTGGACGGCGCGGTGGATGGCGTCGAGGGTGGAGACGTTCTGGCAGACCACCCCCACCGCCGGCGGCCGGGCGCCGGGGGGCACGGTGCGTCCGGTGGCGGGGTAGACGATGTGGCGCTCGTTGCCGGCCGGGTAGTCGCCGCCGACGCGCACCACCTGGATGTCCGCCCCGGCGGTTTCGATGGCCGCCTCGGCCGCCGCGGCGGCTTCCGGAGCCGAGTTCTTCACCGCGACGAGGATGCGCTCGGCGCCGCAGGCCCGGGCGGCGATGCGGGCGCCGTCGATGATCGCCTCGGCGCGCATGCGCAGCAGCGTCTCATCGCAGGTGAGGTAGGTGTCGCACTCGACCCCGTTGACCACCAGGGTATCGACGCCGCTGCGCGCGGCGTCGGCGAGTTTCAGTGCCGAGGGGAAGGCTGCCCCGCCCATGCCGCGCACGCCGGCATCGGCGATGCGTCGCAGCAGGACCTCCGGCTCCGCCTGCAGCGGGTCCTCGATGGTCGCCATGGCCGTCTCGCGGCAGTCGGCGCCGTCGGCCTCAAGGATCAGGCACGGCGCGGTACCACCGGCCGGGTGGACGATGGGCCGGCGCTCGATGGCGCTGACCACGCCGGAAGTGGGCGCGTGCAGCGGCACGCCGCTGTGCCCCTCGGTGATCCGCGTGCCACGGCGGACGTGCTCACCCACGGCCACGGTGGCCGGCACCTCGGCGCCGGTGTGATCGAGCAGCGGCAGCACCAGCTGGGCCGGCAGCGCCAGGCTGCCCAGTGGGCCGTTGCGCGAGCGGTCCTTGGCGCCCGCCACGGCGACGCCCCGGCGCCGTGGCTGCACCTCTTGGTGGCGCAGCGGGCCGGGGCGCTGCTCGGGCCGGGCGGTGGTCGACTGCGGCGTCGGCAGCGGCCGGATGCGGGCGTTCAGTGGCGGTTCCACCGGCTGCATGGTGATGCAGTCCATGGGGCAGGCCTCGACGCACAGCCGGCAGCCGGTGCATTCGTCGGCGAGGACGGTGTGCACCTGGCGCTGGGCGCCGACGATGGCGTCTACCGGGCAGGCCGGCAGGCAGCGGGTGCAGCCGATGCACTGGCTCTCGTCGATGAAGGCCACCGCCGGCCCGGTGTTGTCCTCGGCCACCGGCTCGGGGTCGACCTGCAGGAGATCGGCGATGGCCCTTGCCGTGGCGTTGCCGCCGGGCGTGCACAGGTTGGTGGCGGCCTCGCCGGCGGCCACGGCCTCGGCGTAGGGCCGGCAGCCCGGATAACCGCACTGGCCGCACTGGGTCTGCGGCAGCAGCTCGTCGATGTGCCCGACCACCGGGTCGCGCTGCGCGGCCAGGCGGCGCCCGGCGGCGCCGAGACCGACACCGCAGAGACCGGCGATGGCTGTGAGGGTCAGGACCGCGCTGAACATACGATACAGGGTAACATGATCGGTGGTGGCCTCACGTCGTCGGACCCGGCAGCAGGTTCAGTCGGGTCATGCGCAGGGATTCGTCCTGGGGGCGGGGCTGTTCCCGCTCCTCGGCCGCCTCGAGGACCTCGGGGGCGGCGTAGATGGTGGCCTCGGCGCGCAGCGCCAGGGCGATGGCGTCGCTGGAGCGGCTGTCGATGTAGCGCACCGCATCGCCGTCCTCCGGCTTGAGGGCCAGGGCGGCGACGTAGGCGCCGTTGACGATGGCGTCGATGTAGACCGCCTCGAGGCTGTAGCCGGTGGCGCGCAGCACGCTGCCGAACAGATCGTGGGTCATCGGCCGCGGCGGCTCGACGCCGTGCAGGGCGTCGTGGATGGCCTGCGCCTCGGCCGGGCCGATGAAGATCGGCACCACCCGCTCGCTGTCCGGCTCGCCGAGCAGGACCACCGGCGCCGGCGCGCCGCCCTCCTCCAGGGCCAGGGTGGTGACCTCGACGGCCACCATGTCCTCGGGTTCGACAGCCAGTTCGCGCTCCTCGGCCTGGGCCAGGCCGGCGAAGCCCATGAAGCCCATGGAGAGGATGCCGGCGCTGACCAGGGCGATCGGCGCGCCGCGGAAGGCGCGCGGCACTTCGGCGCTTTCCAGGCGCTCACGCAGGGCGGCGAAGATCACCAGCACCAGCCCGAAGCCGGCCGCCGCCGCGGCGCCGTAGACCGCCGAGGCGATGAGGTCGTGGTCACCGCGCAGGTTGAGCAGGGCGACGCCGAGCACCGCGCAGTTGGTGGTGATCAGCGGCAGGTAAAGGCCGAGCACCTGCTGCAGCATGGGGCTGGTGAAGCGCACGGCCATCTCGGTCAGCTGCACGGCGATGGCGATGATCAGGATGAAGGTCGGCGTGCGCAGGTACTCGGCATCGAGCGGCACCAGGATGTACGTGAAGGCCAGGTAGCTCAGCACCGAGGCGAGGGTCAGCACGAAGGCGGTGGCCGCCGCCATGCCCGCGGCGGTCTCCACCTTGCGCGAGACGCCCAGAAACGGGCACAGCCCGAGGAACTGGGTGAGCACGAAGTTGTTGACCAGCACGGCCGCCACGGCCAATAACAGGAGATCCATCGCCATCCCCGTGTTGGAAATCGGTGGCTTGATCCGTTACGAACAGGGTGAACTTAACACCCCAACCTTATTGTCCACTACTTGATGAACAACCCACAGGTGGAAAGCCTTATGACGGTAGCACACGGAATGCAGCATCGACGTACGCCGCTGGTTCTGGGGGCCGTGCTGGCAATGGCCCTGATCGCTCTGGTGAGCACGCCGGCGCTGGCCGACGATCTGGAGCACCTCCAGCCGGACGAGCGCAATACGGTGGAGATCTTCCAGCGCTACGGGCCTTCGGTGGTGGCCATCGAGGTGGAGGTCCGGGGTGAGCGCGTGGATCCCTTCGAGCGTATTCCGGAGGGGATGATCCCGCCGCAGTTCCGAGAGTTCTTCGAGCGCGATCGTCCGCGCGGCGAGGCGCCCCGGCGCCAGGGGGCGGGCAGTGGCTTCCTGATCGATAGCGACGGCCATATCGTCACCAACTACCACGTCATCCGCAACGCCCTGGAGGAGGAGGGCGTGGAGCTGCGCGAGGGCGCATCGGTGAAGCTCAGCTTTGCTGAGCACGACGCCGTACCGGCCCGGGTGGTCGGCGCCAACGCCCTCTACGACCTGGCCCTGCTCAAGCCCGAGGATCCGGGGGCCGTCCCGGAGGACGCCGAGCCGCTGACCCTGGCCGATTCCGATCAGGCGCTGGTCGGGCAGAAGACCATTGCCATCGGCAATCCCTTCGGGCTGAGCTCCACGGTAACCACGGGGATCGTCTCAGGCGTCGGCCGGGACCTGCCGGGGATCGGGCAGATCGAGATCCCCATGATTCAGACGGACGCCGCGATCAACCCGGGCAACTCCGGCGGGCCGCTGCTCAACTCCGCCGGCGAGGTGATCGGCGTGAACACGGCCATCGTCCCCGGCGGCGGCGGGCTGACCGGCCGTGGCGGTTCGGTGGGCGTGGGCTTTGCCGTGCCGAGCAATCTGCTCCAGGAGAGCCTGGGCGAGATGGAGGAGGGCGGCCTCACGGATCTGACCTCCCGGGCCCGTCTGGGGGTGATGGTCGCCGGCCTGGAGGGGTATCCCGAGGGGATCCGCGAGCGGCTGAACCTCCCCGAGCGCGGGGTGATGGTGGTCGATGTGGAGTCCGGCAGTCCGGCCGAGGAGGCGGGCCTGCAGGGGGCTTCGTTCGAGGTGAGCGTCCAGGGGCGCGCCATGCCGGCGGATGGTGATGTCATCACGCACGTCAACGGTGAGGCGGTCTCGGAGCCGCGGGAGCTGCAGCGGCTGGTCTTCGCCCGTCGGGCAGGGGATTCGGTGACGCTGACGGTGCTGCGTGATGGTGCCGAGCGGGAGTTTGAGGTGGAGCTCCGGGAGGTGCCGCGGGAGCAGCAGCGGCGGCGGTAGTCCGGGGCCCCGCGTGGGCGGTTGTACGGGGCCGGCCTGGGCTTGTACGGGGTCCGCGTGGGCGGTTGCGGCGGTGGGGACCCGGTGCCGATGAGCGTGCCCCGCCTGGCGGCGGGGTCCCCTGTGCTGCTCGCCCGGGCGGGGCCGCTCGCTCAACTCGCGGCGCTAGCGCGCCGCTCGGACAAGACCTCGCTGTTCAGCGCGAACCAGGAGAGGTTCGCGCTGAACCCCCTTCCGGGCTGCGCTGCTCGGCACGCTCAAAAGGCCACCGGGTCCCCACCGCCACAACCGCCCACGCGGTCTCCGCGGCCCGGGCGAGCAGCGCAGGGGACGCCGCCGTCAGGCAGCGCGCACTCAGCGGCACCCGGCACCCCTCACCCAACCAACGCACACCCGAAACCCCGCCGGATCGCAGCCAGAACGGGTTACTTCACCCGCATCCCCGGCTCCGCACCGTCCTGCGGACCGACCACCCAGAGATCCTCACCGCCCGGCCCGGCGCAGAGGACCATGCCCTCCGACGTTCCGAAGCGCATCTTGCGCGGCTTGAGATTGGCCACACAGACCACCCGCTTGCCCAGCAACTGCTCCGGGCTGTACGCCTGACGCACCCCGGCAAAGACCTGACGCGTCTCGCCGCCGAGATCCAGCTCCAGGCGCAGCAGCTTGTCGGCGCCCTCCACCGTCTCGGCCACCTTCACCTCCGCCACGCGCAGATCCAGCTTGGCGAAGTCCTCGATGGTGATCTGCTCATCGATGGGGTCCTCGGCCAGAAGGCCCTTCGGCGCCTCGCTCTGCGCCTCGGTTGATGCCAGGGTCTCCTTGGATGCGTCCACGACGGCCTCCACTTGTTGCGGGTCGATCCGCGTCTTCAGCGGCTTGAACTTGTTGATGCCGTGATCGAGCAGCGGGGCCTGCACGTCCGCCCAGCTCAGCGGCTCGATGTTCAGGAACGCCTCGGCGTCCTCGGCCAGCCGCGGCATGATCGGCTTGATGTACAGGACCAAGATGCGGAAGAGGTTCAGCCCCATGGTGCAGATCTCCTGCACCGCCTGCGCCTGTTCGGGGTCCTTGATCCGCTCCCACGGCTTCTCGGCGTCGATGTACTGGTTCGCCTGGTCGGCCAGGTGCATGATCTCGCGCACCGCGCGGGCGTACTCGCGCTGCTCGTAGAGCTCGGCGATGCGCTCGGCGCTGGCGGTAAAGGTGCGGAACAGCTCCGGGGCGCTGAGCCGCGGCGCCAGGCGGCCGTCGAAGCGCTTGGTGATGAACCCGGCACAGCGGCTGGCGATGTTCACCAGCTTGCCCACCACATCGGAGTTGACGCGCTGGACGAAGTCGTCGAAGGAGAGGTCGATGTCCTCCACCGAATCCGAGAGCTTGGCCGCCGTGTAGTAGCGCAGGTACTCCGGGTCCAGGTGCTCGAGGTAGGTGCGCGCGGTGATGAACGTCCCCCGCGACTTGGACATCTTCTGCCCGTTGACGGTCAGAAAGCCGTGGCAGTAGACGGCCGTCGGGGTGCGGTAGCCGGCGCCGTGGAGCATCGCCGGCCAGAATAGGGTGTGGAAGTAGGCGATGTCCTTGCCGATGAAGTGGTAGAGCTCGGTCTCGTCGGCGCGCTCGGCATCCCAGAAGGCGTCGAAGTCGATGCCGCGCTCCTCGGCCAGACGGCGGAAGCTGGCCATGTACCCGATGGGCGCATCGAGCCAGACGTAGAAGTACTTGTCCTCGGTGCCCGGGATGCGGAAGCCAAAGTACGGCGCGTCGCGGGAGATGTCCCAATCGCGCAGCCCGGCCTCGAACCACTCGTTGAGCTTGTTGATGATCTCCGGCTGCAGGTGCTCGGTGCTGGCCCACTGGCGCAGCATGGCCTCGAAGTCCTGCAGGCGGAAGAACAGGTGCTCGCTCTGGCGGATTTCCGGGCGTTCGCCGGAGATCACCGAGACCGGATCCTGGAGCTCTGCGGGGGTGTAGGTGGCCCCGCACGCCTCGCAGGAGTCGCCGTACTGTTCGGCGGCGCCGCAGCGCGGGCAGGTGCCCTTGATGTAGCGATCGGGGAGGAACATCCCCTCGCCCGGGTCGTAGAGCTGCTCGATGGTGTGGCGCTCGATGTGGCCGCCGGCCTCCAGGCGTTGGTAGATCAGCTCGGCGAAGTGGCGATTCTCCTCCGAGTGGGTGGAGTGGTAGCGGTCGAAGCCGATGAGGAAATCGGCGAAATCGGCCTGGTGGCTGGCGGCCATTTCCTCGATCAGCTGCTCCGGCTCGACGCCGCGCTCCCGTGCCTTCAGCATGATCGGCGTGCCGTGGGCGTCATCGGCGCAGACGTAGTAGCATTCGTTGCCGCGCAGCCGCTGAAAGCGAGCCCAGATGTCGGTCTGGATGTACTCCACCAGGTGGCCCAGGTGGATCGGGCCGTTGGCGTAGGGCAGGGCGCTGGTGACGAGTATGCGGCGTGCCATATCTCCGGATTCGGTTTGCTGTGCGGGAAACCGCGCATTATGCCAGATCCCGCAACATGAACAGGAGGCAGTATGCAACGTTACGGTGGGTGGATGGCGGCGGCCGCCGGCCTCGGCGGCGCCCTGGCCAGTGGCGCGGCGCTCAGCGGGCCGCTGCCCGGCGACGCCTACGACATCATCGAGGCCGAGCTGATCGACCGGCGCAGCGGCACCGTGGAGCTCTGGCACCAGGAGGTTGATCGCAGCGGGGCGGACCGGGTGGGCACCTTCGGCGCCCTGACCACCCGCGGTACCGGCAATTGGCAGATCACCGTGGGCCTGGGCACCGAGGGTGTTGAAGACGATTACGCCCGTGCCTTTCTCGATGTCGAGGGGCTGTGGCTCTGGCGCGACCGCCACCGCGACGGCTATGGGCTGGGCCTGGCCGCCGGGGCCGACTACGACATCAGCAACGACCAGCGCCGCGAGCACTTCCTGCTGGTGCCGCTGACCGTGGACTGGGGCCAGCGCACCACGGTTCACGCCAACCTGGGCGTCAACCACGATCGCACGGCCGATGACACCGACGGCATCTGGGGCCTGGGCCTGGACTGGCGTTTCACCGAGCGCTGGGACGTGATCCTGCAGGTCAGCGGTGATACCGAAAGCGACAACGACGCCCGGGGCGCCTTCGGGGTCCGGCGCAGCCTGCTCGACGACCTGGTCCAGGTCGATCTGGCCTACGGCCGGGAGATGTCCTCCGGCGAGGACGACGAGTTCTACCTGGGGGTCTCCTTCGACGCCATCCGCTTCTGACCCCACCGGCTGGCGGCTATCGGCGCCCGCCAGCCGGGTGAGGCCCTACATGGGCAGGTCGATCCAGCCGAAGAGGATGGCCGCGGCCAGGGCCCAGACGTAGAAGGAGAAGACCTTCAGCTGGGCCCGGTAGAGGAAGTAGATCACCAGCTTCAGCGACACGATGCCCACCACCGCGGCGACCACGAAGCCAGTGGCCAGCGCGGCGACGCTCACGCTCTCCAGGCCGCCGAGCCGGTAGACCTCGATGGCCTGGAGCAGGGTGGCCGCGCAGATGGTCGGGATGGCCAGGAAGAAGCTGTACTCCGCCGCCCAGCGCCGCTTGAGACCGGCGAACAGGCCGAAGACGATGGTCAGCGCGCTGCGCGAGAGCCCGGGCATGAGCGCGAAGCCCTGGGCGATGCCGATGATCGTCGCCGTCCCCACCCCCGTCTGGCGCAGCCCGCGGCGCCGGGGCGGGAGCTTGTCGGTCCAGAAAAGCAGGGCGCCGGTGAGGATCAGCGTGAAGCCGATCATCCACGGGTTGGCGAAGACCTGTTCGAAGACGGCCTTCAACGTCAGCCCCACCACGCCGGTGAACAGCACCGAGAGCATCCCCAGCAGGAACAGCCGGGCGTAGAGCGGCGGCCCCTGGAAGCGTCCGGCCCGGGCCCAGCCGTAGGCGTCGCGCAGGCTGTAGCGCGTGAAGCGCAGCAGGCTCGGGGCGAAGACCACCACGATGGAGACCAGCGTCCCGACGTGGACCACCAGGTTGAACAGGATCATCTCGGCGCTCTCTGGTGCCGGCATCGGGTGGTCCCGGCCGATCAGCCAGTGCTCGAGCAACACCATGTGGGCCGTGGAACTGACCGGCAGGAACATGAAGATCCCCTGCACGACCCCCAGCAGCACGGCGATCCAAAGGGCCATCCGGCGTGCTCCTCATCTGTGTCGATCCGAAGCCGGCTTTCATACGCGAGGGGGGCGGGCGGGTCAACCGTGATGCGCCGCAAAAATTGACGCAAGCGCCGCCTGCCGCTATTTTAAGGACCGATCTCAGCCGACCGAGTGTGTGGATGGCCCCCGGGGCCGCCCGAACGGAACGAATGGATAGCCAAGTACCGAGTACCAGCGCCGTGGCCCCGGACCCCGTGTTCGGCGCGCTGCGGCACGACCGCCACGCGGCGGGCCGCTCGGCCCGGGTCTGATCCGACCCGGCCCTGCCCGGAGCCCGCCGCGACGGCGCTCCGCAACAGGCAGGGCCGGGGGCCTCGCAACAGGCAGGGCCTCCCCCTGATACGAATCCACGCGGCGCGGCTGCATGCGCCGCTGCGTGCCGCTGCACGCCAACAGGGAGGAGTCGCCATGTTCGACAAGCCGCGCACCGCCGCCACGGACACCCGCCACGCCACCGATGAGGCCATCGCCCGCGCCCGCCGCCTGGCGCAGCAGCCCATCCGCGAGGCCGCCCGCGAGGCGCAGCACACCCCGCTGCACGCCTTCGCCCGGGTCGCCCGCCACCTGCCGCGCGATGTCTACCGCGATCTGGAGCGCCGCCTCCCCGAGGAGCGTCGCCAGGCCCTGCGCCATCTGCTGACGCTGCCGAGCGCCTGCGTCGGGGCCTGCCAGAGCGACGACTTCGTCCCCGTCAACGACGCCGTGCCTGCCGCGGCCGCCGCGCGCATGCTCGACGCCCACGGTGGCCGCGAGGCGTACGTTGTCCAGGGGGATGGGCGTTACCGTGGGGTGGTGGCCCGCGGCGTCCTGCAGGACGCCGGCGACACCCCAGTGGGCCGCCTGGCCGCATCGCGCCCCTCGCTCGAGGAGCTGGACGACGCCCCGCACGCAGTGCGCACCATGGACCGCGCCGGGACCGACGAACTGCCGGTGGTCGATCGCTACGGGCGGCTGACCGGGGTGCTCCGGCGAGCGGCCGTCCAGGCGAGCGCTCCGGAACGCCGGGGCTGGCTGCCGCGCCTCGGCCTGGGTGGCCGGTTCCGCCGTGGCGGCGCGCGCGGGCAGGGCGGCTGACGCCGCCCCGAGGTAAGCCCAACCAAGAAGACGCACGACAAGGAGCCAAGCATGGCCTACGAAGAGCTGCTCGACGAGATCCGACAGCTCCTCGATGGGAGGCGCTGGAAAGACGTTCGCGCTCGCATCGAGGAGCTGCCGGATCAGGACATCGCCGAACTGATCCTCAGCCTGGAGAAGTCGCAGCGTATCTTCCTGTTCAAGCTGCTGCCGCGGCCGCGGGCCTCGGAGGTCTTCTCGTACCTCTCCGGGGACAATCAGGACGCGCTGCTCCAGGATATGACCGACCACGAGACGCGGGAGATCGTCGCCGCGCTCACACCGGACGATCGCACCGCGCTGTTCCAGGAGCTGCCCGCCGAAGCCACCCAGCGGCTGCTTGAGCTGCTGCCCCCGGGGGCGCAGCGCGAGGCCCGCGAGCTGCTCGGCTATCCGGCGGAGAGTGTGGGCCGGCTGATGACGCCGGACTACATCGCCGTACGTGCCGACTGGACCGTGGAGCGCAGCCTGCAGCATATCCGCGGCCAGCGCGAGAAGGCCGAGACGGTGAACGTGATCTACGTCACCGACCGTGACGGACGCCTGCTCGACGCGCTGACCATCCGCCGTTTCATCGTCGCCTCGCCGGAGACGAAGGTCGAAGAGCTGATGGACTATCACTTCATCAGTGTCTCGGCGTTCGAGGATCGCGAGAAGGCGGTGGAGACGGTGCAGCGCTACGACCTGACGGCGCTGCCCGTGGTCGATACCGAGGGGGTGCTGCTCGGCACCGTGACCCCGGACGACGTCATGGACGTGGCCGAGGCCGAGGCCACCGAGGACTTCCAGAAGGTCGGTGGTGTCGGCGTGCTCAACTTCAGTATGCGCGACGCCAGCATGAAGCTGCTCTACCAGCGGCGGGTCGGCTGGCTGGTGCTGCTGGTGTTCATCAACATGTTCGGCGGCGAGATCATCGCCTCCTTCGAGGAGACCATCGAGGCGGTCATCGTCCTGGTCACCTTCCTGCCGCTGGTCGTCGACACCGGGGGCAACGCCGGCACCCAGTCGGCCACGTTGATGGTGCGCGCGCTCGCCACCGGGGATGTCAAGGCACGGGACTGGTTACGGCTCTGGGGCAAGGAGGCCGGCGTGGCCATCGCCCTGGGTCTGACCGTGGGCCTGGCGGTCTGGGCGCTGGGGCTCTACCGCGGCGGCCTGGACATCGCCTGGGTGGTCGCCTTCGCCATGGTCGCGGTGGTCTTCATGGGCAGCATGATCGGCATGCTGCTGCCCTTCGGCCTGGCCCGGCTGAACCTGGACCCGGCCACGGCCAGCGCGCCGCTGATCACCTCCATCGCCGACATCGCCGGCATCCTGATCTACTTCACCATCGCCACGGCGATGCTCGGGCATATGCTCTAGGCGGTTTGTGAGGGGGGGATTACTGAGCTAGGCTAACGTCGATCAAGGCTTCGAGGAGATGCCTGCATGCGGACAACGCTGGATATTGACCCGGATATCCTGGAGGCCGCGAAGGAGTTGGCGCGGCGCCGGAACTGCTCCACGGATCAGGTGGTCTCGGAGGCTATCCGGCAGGCGCTGGAGCGGGACCGGAACCCGGAGCGTCGGCCAGTGGCAGGTGTTCGCGTCGGGGGGTTTCGCCCCTTCCCGGCGCGTTCTCGGCCTGTGACCAATGCGGATGTCGAAGCCTTACGAGACGAAGAAGGGGAGTAGGTGAGGGCGCTTTTAGACGTCAATGTCCTGATTGCGTTGCTTGATGGGGGACATGAGTTCAACCGGTTAGCGACAGACTGGCTTGAAGCGCACTTGGATCGGGGCTGGGCATCCTGTCCGCTGACTGAAAATGGTTGTATTCGCGTCATGTCGCAGCCCCGATACCCCGGCGCGCTTCCCTCGTCTGAAGTTGCTGAGCGCCTCTCGGAGGCGACCCGCGATCCTTCCCATGAGTTCTGGGCGGCCGATACCAGTCTGCTTGAATCCGGACGGGTGGACTGGGGGCGGCTGTCTGGCCATCGGCAAATTACGGACGCCTATTTGTTGAGTCTCGCGGTGGTTCACAGCGGAGCGCTGGTCACTTTCGACCGGCGTATTGGGCGGGAAGTTGTCCCGGCCGCGGGGCCGGAGCATTTGGTCATCATCCCTCATCACTAGGGGGCTGCTAGGCGGTGTCAGTTGGCGGTCGGCCTGCGGTTTGGATGATTTTCGGGAGCGTGTATGACGATCAAATCGGACCGGTGGATCCGGCACATGGCGCAGGAGTACGGCATGATCGAGCCGTTCGAGCCGGGTCAGGTGCGCGATAAGCCAGAGGGAAAGCGCGTCATCTCCTACGGGACTTCGAGCTACGGCTACGACGTCCGCTGCGGCAAGGACTTCAAGATCTTTACCGACATCAACTCCGCGGTGGTGGACCCGAAGGACTTCGATGCCGCGAGCTTCGTGGACGTCCACGGCGACGTCTGCATCATCCCGCCGAACTCCTTCGCGCTGGCCTACACGCTGGAGTACTTCCGCATCCCGCGGAACGTGCTGACCATCTGCCTGGGCAAGTCGACCTATGCCCGCTGCGGGATCATCGTCAACGTTACGCCCCTGGAGCCGGAGTGGGAGGGGCGGGTGACGCTGGAGTTCTCCAACACCACCCCGCTGCCGGCGAAGATCCACGCCAATGAGGGCGTGGCGCAGATGCTCTTCTTTGAGTCTGACGAGCCGTGCGACATCTCCTACGCCGATCGGGGCGGCAAGTACATGGGCCAGGACGGGGTCACGCTGCCGCGCTCCTGACCGCCGGTGTCAGTTGTCGCGGATTGGTCCGCTGACGTCGGTCAGCTCCATGACGAAGGTGCGTCCGCTGTCGGCGTGCTCAATCTTCACCGGCAGGTTGTGCATGCGCCGGTAGACCCACGCGTTGGACTCACGGGAACTGTCGCCGTCGCGCACGCGCTGGATGCGCTCGGCCCGGTAGGAACCGGCGGCGACCGAGACGCGCTCGCGGCCCTTGCGCTCGAAGCTGTAGTCCGAGATCTCCCCGTCGTCGGCGATCCGGTAGGTCAGCACCCGGTCGAAGGTGGCCGAGAGATCGCGCATGATCAGAAGCTGCGGCAGCAGCCGGTCCACCGCGCCTTCCTCTAGGTCGATGCGCTCGCCGTCTTCGAAGGTCACTTGCCCGGCGTCGTGGTCGAAGGTGATCTCCTCGTGGCGCTCGTCGCGGCCCTCGCGCTTATGGATGAAGCGCTCCGGCCGCAGGGTGCCGTCCTCCAGGACACGCCCTTCGCTGATATCGGTCAGGTCCGTGCCCAGCACCGCCCGGGCGAGCCCGCGGGGACGGACGAACATCTCGTAGCGGTAACGGTCATCGCCCAGATACTCCAGCTCCAGCCGACTGGTGCCCAGGGTCAGACGCCCGTACTTCACCTCATACTCCGCCCGGAACTCGGGGATGCGCTCCGCCTCGGCCAGCGCGGCGGGGGCGGCCAGAGAGGCTGCCGCAACCAAAAGACCGGCGGCGAGCCAGACGGACAGCGAGCGGTGCTTGGGCGCAGGGTGTGTTCGGTGGCTCATCATCTCTCCTTCCGGGCGGGTGCGGTCCTTCTGCCACCTTGGGCAGCCGGGAGGGCGGGAGGTTCGCGGTGCCTGCGCGGCCTCCCCGCTAGTCGATCTCTTTGAGGGCGGCTAGGCACCGTCCGGGTGGGCCCCCTGGGTCGAGCCTTCAGGGCGCGCCGAGCAGCGCAGCCCCGGCGGGGGATCCGCGCGAACCAGTCGTGGTTCGCGCGGATCAGCGAGGTTTTGTCCGAGCGGCGCGTCAGCGCCGCGAGTTAAGCGAGCGGCCCCGCCGGGGTGAGCAGCACAGGGGACCCCGTAGGGGCGCGTCCTGCGCTCGACCCAGGGGGCCCACCCGGACAGTGCTCGCCCCCCTAGAGTGAATCGACCGCATCCTCCGCCCGGACGCGCACCGGCCCCGAAAGCACCCGCCCGTCCAGCTCGACCCCGGCCTCCGTCAGCGCCAGCCGCCCCTGCGCCAACCAGCGCACCGCCAGCGGATAGACCCGGTGCTCCTGCACCTGCACCCGCTGCGCCAGCGCCTCGGGCGAATCCCCGGCATGGACCGGCACCACCCCCTGCACGATGGCCGGGCCGGCGTCGAGCTCCGGCGTGACGAAATGCACCGTGCAGCCGTGCTCCTCGACCCCCGCCTCCAGGGCCCGCTCATGGGTGTGCAGACCGCGGAAATCCGGCAGCAACGACGGATGGATGTTCAGCAGCCGCCCCTCGAAACGCTGGACGAAGACCGGCGTGAGGATGCGCATGAAACCGGCGAGCACCACCAGATCCACGCCCACCGCCTCCAACTGCTCAACCAGGGCGCCGTCGAAGGCCTCCCGGTCGGCGTAGAGGCGATGGTCGACCACCGCCGTGGGCACGCCGGCGGCCTCGGCCCGCTGCAGCCCGTAGGCGTCGGCCCGGTTGCTGAGTACGCAGGCGAAGGTTCCGGGCAGCTGCCCGGCGGCGTGCTGGTCGAGCAGGGCCTGCAGGTTGCTGCCGCTGCCCGAGAGCAGGACGGCGATCCGCGGGCCCTGGCTCACGGTGCGGCTCCATCGATGGTCAGCCGCGGCGCGCCGTCGTCGGCGGCGACCACCTCGCCCAGCCGCCAGGCGGACTCGCCCTGATCCTCGAGCACGGCCAGGGCACGCTCGGCGTCGGCGGCGTCGACGCAGGCCACGAAGCCGACGCCGCAGTTGAAGGTGCGCAGCATCTCACCGCGCTCGACGTTGCCGGCGCGTGCCAGCCAGTCGAAGACCGCCGGCCACGGCCAGCGCTCCAGCGCCGCCGCGCAGTGCTCGGGCAGGACCCGGGGCAAGTTCTCCGGCAGGCCGCCGCCGGTGACGTGGCAGAAGGCCTTGACCGGCACCGACTCGGCCAGCCGCAGCGCCGGGGTGACATAGATGCGCGTCGGCCGCATCAGGTGATCGGCCAGCGGCTCGCCCTCCAGCGACTCGTCCAGCGCCCCGGGGTGGCGCTCAAGGATCTTGCGGATCAGCGAGTAGCCGTTGGAGTGCGGACCGGAGGCGGGCAGGGCGATGAGCACGTCGCCGGGGGTGACGGTGGTGCCCTCGATTAGCCGCTCGCGCTCGACCACGCCGACGCAGAAGCCGGCCAGGTCGTAGTCGCTGTCGGCGTACATGCCGGGCATCTCGGCGGTCTCGCCGCCGAGCAGCGCGGCGCCGGCGTCGCGGCAGCCAGCGGCGATGCCCTGCACCACGGCGGCGGCGGTATCCACGTCGAGGTGGCTGGTGGCGTAGTAGTCGAGGAAGAACAGCGGTTCCGCGCCCTGGACCACCACGTCGTTGACGCACATGGCCACCAGATCCGTGCCCACCCCCTGGTGGCGGCCGGTCTCGATGGCCAGGCGCAGCTTGGTGCCGACCCCGTCGGTGCCGGCGACCAGCACCGGGCGGCGGTAGCCGTCGGGCAGCTCGACGAGGCCGCCGAAGCCGCCGATGCCGCCGAGCACCTCTGGGCGGCGGGTGGACTCGACGGCCGGGCGGATACGGCTGACAAGGTCGTTGCCGGCGTCGATATCGACCCCGGCGTCGCGATAGGTCAGCGGGCGTTGCTCTTCCAAGGCGGTTCTCCTGGGGTGTACCGGTGGGCAGGGCTCGAAAGCCAATGCCGCGTAGTATGACGCCCGGCCCCCGGCGGCGCCAAGCGCCCGGCTGAACGCGGGCGGCCGGGGTTGCAGGGCGCCGCTGATGCCACGGCGTCGGTGCAGCCTGTCGGGCCCCGGCGACGTGGATCGCGGCTCCATGGGGCCCCGTGGCTCGTGGTATGTTGGACAACAGGCGTGCGCTCTGCACCCTCAGTGATCCACCCTGAACCCTGACCCCTACGGATGACCGACAGCCCGCCCATGAGCACGGCCGCACCCTCCGCCCCCGACCGTCTTCACCCCCGTCGCCGCGCCCTGCCGGTCGTGGTCCTGGCCGCCTGCGCCCTGCTCGGGGTGGGTACGGCGGCGGCGAGTGATCTCTACACCGCCGAGGTCCGTGTGGACAGCCGTCAGGACGCCGAGCGCGAGGCGGCCGTCGAGGCCGGCCTGGAACGGGTCATCGGGCGCATGGTGGGGGTCTACCACGGCTTGGAGGACCACCCGGCGGGGGAGCTCCTCGACGACGCGGAGCGCTATCTGGAGAGCTACCGCTACCTGCGCCTGGACGATGAGCTGGCCGTGGAGCTGCGCTACGAGGGCGGGGTTTTGCGCCGCCACCTGGGCGAGCGCGACGTGGCCGTCTGGGGTGAGCACCGGGCGCCGATCCTGCTCTGGGTGGCCACGGAGATCGACGGTCGGCGTGATCTGCTCGGCTTCGCCGCGGCGGGGACCGAGGGCGAGGTGCTCGAAACGCTCCACGACGGGGCCGAGCAGCGCGCCCTGCCGCTGATGTACCCGACACTGGATCTGCGCGATCGGCAGGCCGTGGGCTTCGTGGACATCTGGGGCGGATTCGACGAGTCGCTGCGCGAGGCCTCGCAGCGCTACGGCAGCGCCGCGGTGGTGGCGGTGGGCCTGCGCAAGGCGGGTACCGGCGCCTGGCGGGCGCGCTGGACGGTGCTCACCGGCGAGGACGCCCTGCAGCATCACACCGGCCCGGGTGAGCTGGAGCGCGTGGTGACGGAGGGGCTCGATGAGGTCGGTGGCGCCCTGACCCGCCGCTTCGCCGTGGTCCCCGGTGAGCACGACGGCCAGCAGCTGGAGATCGCCCTGACCGGCATCGACGCCGTGGAGGATTACCTCGGTGCGGTGCGCTATCTGGAGGAGGTCACCGGCGTCGAGCAGGTGGATGTGCAGCGCATTGCCGGCGATCGGGTGACCCTGCGTCTGCTCCTGGCGCGCAGCCCCGAGCGGGTGGCCGAGGATCTGGACGACGCCGAGATGCTCTGGCCGGAGGCCCTGCCCGCCGCCGAGGTCGGCCCCGGCGGCGGGCAGCTGACCCGCAGCTACCGCTGGCAGCCGTAGCCGCTGCGTGCGCGGCTCACCAGTCGTAGGTCAGGTTGACCAGGGTGGTGGCGTCGTAGCGGGAGTCGGCCTCGGTGTTGTTGTCGTAGTCGTAATTGAGCTGCAGGCTGGCGCTGAGGTTCTCCATCAGCGGCATGCGCAGCCCGGTGCGCGAGGTGACGAACCACTCGTCGGAGTCGCTCAGCTCGCTGATCAGCTCGTGGCGGTGGAAAAAGCGCAGGGCCCCCTCCATGAAGTACTGCCGGTAGTCCAGCGCCCAGCGCGCGGCGGCCTCGCGGTTGCGATCGCCGGAGTCCAGCTTCTCCTCGCTGATGTAGGTGGGGCCGGCCTCGGCGGAGAGGCGGATGCGGTCGTCGTCGAAGAACTGGTAGCCGGCACCGATACCGGCGACGTAGCGCTGGCGCAGGTCGGCCTTGCGGTCCTGGCGCCAGGAGAGATTGGAGTTGGCGTACCAGGGGCCGTGGAAGAACCAGTCGTAGCCGGCGCCGATGCGGGAGTTGTTGACGTCCTCATCGCCGTCGCCGTCCTTGCCGCGGTTGAGCTCCAGGTTGGCGGTGAAGCGGTGGGCGTTGGTGCGCTCCAGGTAGTCGGCGTTGAGGTTGTAGCGCTCGGACTCGGTGTTGCCCTGGTTGATGGCGATACCGAGGCTGGCCGAGGCCTCGCGGCCATCGGCGGCTGCGCTGCCGCCGGCGGTGGCCAGTGCCACGGCCGCGGCCAGGTGGATGGAACGTCTGCGCATGGTGAGCGGCTCCTCGATCCGTGTGGGTGTCGGGTCGGCGGCCCGCGGCGACCGCGGGCCGGGTTCCGTGCGCGGGAGATTAACAGGCCTGCGCCGCTGGACAAGGCGGCGCTTGACAGGGCGGCGACGGCGCCCTGGAATGAGCCCACCCGCAATGCCCACCGGGGGGATCGGTGCAACTGCCACTGAACATCCGCTGGAACGCCGCCGCCGAGCTCGACCGCTTCGTGCCCGGCGAGAACGATACGGCCCTGCGCCTGGTCACGGACCTGGCCGACGGCGTGCTCGAGGCGCCGGCGCTCTACCTGCACGGCCCCCACGGGGTCGGTAAGAGCCACCTGCTCCAGGGGGCCTGCCGCCGCGTGACCAGCGCCGGCGGGGTGGCGGTCTACCTGCCGCTGGATCAGCTGCTCGGCCACGGCGCGGCGGTGCTCGACGGCTGGGAGCAGGCGCAGCTGATCGCCCTCGACGATCTCGATGCGCTGCACGGGCGCGACGAGTGGCAGGGTGCGGTCTTCCATCTCTACAACCGGGTGGTGGAGCGCGGCGGGCGGCTGCTCTTCGCCGGGCAACGGCCGCCGGCGGAGCTGCCGCTGGAGCTGCCGGATCTGCGCTCGCGCCTGGGCTGGGGACCGGTGGTCGCGGTGCGCGAGCCGGATGAGGCCACCTGCCTGGCCATCCTCCGCCAGCGCGCGGCACAGCGCGGGCTGGAGCTGCCGGACGCCACCGCGCGCTACCTGATCCGCCGCCTGCCGCGGGAGTTGCCCGGGCTGCTGGCCTTCTTCGAGACCCTGGATCGGGCCTCGCTGGCCGCCGGGCGTCGGCTTACGGTGCCGTTTGTCCGCGAGATCCTTGCCGAGCGCTCCCGGCTTGACGCAGATACATCAGGGCGGCGGTGAAGTAGACCACCGCCAGGGCGATCTCGAGGACGCCGAGCCAGCGCTCCGGGCCGGGCACCGCGGCGTAGGTAACGCCGTGGATGAAGTAGATCAACACGAAGATCGCGCTCCAGGCCACGGTGTAGCGGCGGCCGTAGAGGACCCCGCGGGCGGTGAGCGCCAGCGGGCCGAGCAGCGTGATCAGGGCGATGGGCATCAGCGCATCCGCGGGCGGATGCAGCCACAGCAGCCAGCTGGTCATCAGCACGACCAGGCCGATGAAGGCGGTGATGGCGATCCGGTGCAGGGCCTTGGCCGACATCATGCCTCGGGTCCGTAGAGCTGGACGGCCAACCGCGCCACGCGGCGGCCGAGGGCGTTGCACAGCTTGCGCTCCTCGTCGGTGATCGGCCGGTTACCCGCCGTCCCGGCGGTGTGGCTGGGGCCGTAGGGCGTGCCGCCGCTGGTGGTCTTGGCCAGGGTCGGCTCGGTGTACGGCAGGCCGACCAGGTACATGCCGTGGTGGAGCAGCGGCAGCATCATGCTCAACAGGGTGGACTCCTGCCCGCCGTGGAGGCTGCCGGTGGAGGTGAAAACCGCCCCGGGCTTGCCGGCCAGCGTCCCGGAGAGCCAGGCGCCGCTGGTGGTGTCCAGGAAGTACTTCAGCGGGGCGGCCATGTTGCCGAAGCGCGTGGGACTGCCCAGGATCAGCCCGTGGCAGTGCTCCAGTTCCTCGACGATGGCGTAGGGCGCCCCCTCGTCGGGGACCGCCGGGGCTACGCTCTCCCAGTCCGGCGAGACTGGCGGGACTGTGCGCACCACGGCGCAGGCGCCGTTGACGGCCTCCACGCCCCGGGCCACGTGGCGGGCCATATCGGCGGTGGCGCCGCTTCGGCTATAGTAGAGCACCAGGATCCTGGCCACGGCGGTATCTCCGTTGGTTGCGGTACCCGGCATTCTAACGCCTGCACGGAGAGGCTCCACCATGACGGAACTGCGCGGCCGCCTCCGCGCCGCCGCCGACAGGCTCCGGGCGTTGCCCGCCCACCCGCTGGTCAGCCAGGCGTGGGGGTTCAGCGAGTACCTAGTCCAGCGCATCCAGGCCGATCAGTGCGCCAAGAGCGCCGGCATGCTCGCCTACGTCACCCTGCTGGCCATCGTGCCGTTGATGACCATCGGCTTCTCGGTGCTGGCGGCCTTCCCGGTCTTTGAGGGGGTCACCGACCGCCTGCGCGAAGCCATGGTCGATTACCTGGTGCCGGCGGCGAGCGACGCCATCGACGAGCACCTGGAGAACTTCATGGGACGCGCCGCCGAGCTCACGGCAGTGGGCATCGCCGGTCTGACGGTGACCGCACTGTTGCTGCTCAACACCATCGAGCGGGTGCTCAACGAGATCTGGCGGGTGGAGCGGCCGCGGCCGACCCTTCAGCGGTTCATGGTCTACTGGACGGTGCTGACCATGGGCCCGCTGCTGCTTGGCGTGAGCGTGGCCTCCACCTCGTACATGGGCACGGTGAGCCTCGGCCCGCTGGAGCCGCCGTCGGATCTCATCGCCCAGCTGCTCAACCTGGCGCCGTTCGTGGTGCAGGCCGTTGTCTTTACGCTGCTCTACAGTCTGGTGCCGCACCGCAGCGTGCCGGTGCACCACGCCGTGATCGGGGGCGTGGTGGCCTCGGGGCTGTTCGAGTTGGCCAAGGGCGGCTTCGCGGCGTTCATCGCCCGCGCGCCGACCTACGAGGTCATCTACGGGGCCTTGGCGGCGCTGCCCATCTTCCTGGTCTGGCTGTACATCTCCTGGCTGGTGATCCTCATCGGTGCGGAGGTCACCCAGGCCCTGCGTGGCTACCGCTGGCGCACCGGCGGCCACCTGGCCCGCGACCGGTGGGCACTGGTGCTGGCGGTGCATATCCTGGGGCACCTCTATCAGGCGCAGCGCCGGGGCGAGGGGGTCACCTTCGCCGAGCTGCTCGAGCAGGAGCCGGAGGCCGGCGAGCCCGGCCTGGCCGAGGCCCTCGAGGCCCTGCGCCGGCACCACGTCATCGAGCGCAGCGCCGACGGCGCCTGGCTCCTGGCGCGGGATCCTTCGACCTTCAAGCTGGCCGAACTCCACCGCATGCTCGCCTACCCGCTGCCCCCGGCGGCGGGCTTGGAGTCGGGCGTGGCGTGGGATCGCCGGCTGGCCGAGCGGCTGCGCCGGGTGGAGGAACGTTGGGAGCAGAGCTTTGATCTGCCGCTGAGCGCCCTGCTTGAGCCCACCGCCGAGGAGGCGGCCGACGCAGGGCGCCCGGCGGCGCGTGCGGAGGTAGCATGACGACGACCGACGAGAAGACACGCTGTACCATCAGCGGCCGGGTGCAGGGGGTCTGCTTCCGGGCCGCCACCCAGGAGCAGGCGGTGCGCCTGGGCGTGACCGGCTACGCCCGCAACCTGCGCGACGGACGCGTGGAGGTGCTCGCCTGCGGGCCGCCGGAGGCGGTCGCGCAGCTGCGCGAGTGGCTGCATCAGGGGCCGCCGGCGGCCAGCGTCACCGCGGTCCACTGCGAGCCGGCCGACGACCCGGCCCCGGCGGATTTCACCGTCCGCTGACGGGCCATTGGCGGCTGTGGCTGCCGCACACCGGCCGCGTGCGCCGGCGCGCTACGCCCCGCCGCCGATCAGTGCGGCATACCCCTCCCGGAACGTCGGGTAGCGGAAGCGGTAGCCGCTGGCCTTGAGCTTGCGGTTCGAGCCGCGCTTGCTGCCCACCCCGCGCATGCCGCCGCTGCCCGGTTCGCCGCGCGGGGGTTGCGGTACGCCGAGCAGCTCGGCGATGCCGTCCATCACCTCGCACTGGGTCGAGGGGGCGTCATCCACCCCGAGGTAGACCCCGCCGGGGACATCGTCGCGGCCGAGGTGGGCGAGGCTGCCGACCACGTCCTCGCTGTGGATGCGGTTGGTGTACTGCCCCTCCTGGCACGGCTCGCCGGCCTCGACCTTGCGGATGAGGAAGTCGCGGCCGCTGCCGTAGATGCCGCCGTAGCGGGCGGCCACCCCGGTCCACGGGCCGGCGAGGGCGATGGCCTCGGCCTCGAGCAGGCGCTGCCCGGAGAAGCGCCCGGGCTCGGTGGGGCTGTCCTCGTCGATCCACTCGTCGGCCTGCTGGCCGTAGACGGCGGTGCTGGAGACGAAGACCAGCCGCCGCGGCGCGGCCGGGTGGCGACGCAGCACGCCGGCGAGGTTCTGCAGGCCGTCGACGAAGGCGCGGCGGTAGCCGTCGTCGTCGTAGCTCCCTGGGGTGACGATGTAGTAGACGGTATCGAGCCCGGTGGGCACCGCCTCGGCCAGGGTCGCCGGGTCCTCGAGGTCGGCGGCGATCGGGGTGATCCCCTCGGGCAGGCCCTCGGGCTGGCGGCGCAGGCCGAAGACCTCGGCCCCGCCGGCGGCCAGGCGGCTGCCCAGGGCCTGGCCGATGCGGCCGCAGCCGGCGATGAGGACGCGGCCGCGGGGGCCTAGGTCAGACGGTTCTTCAGCCATGTCACGATCTCCGTGCGGGGGACGCTGGTGGGGTTGTCGTCCTGGCGACCCTTGTATTCCACGCTGCTGTCCTGGATCGCCCGGGGGCTGACCACCACCCGGTGGGGGATGCCGATCAGCTCCATGTCGGCGAACTTCACCCCGGGGCGGGCGTCGCGGTCGTCGAAGAGGACATCGATGCCGCTGGCGGTCAGCTCACCGTAGAGCGCCTCGGCGGCCTCGGCCACCGCCGGATCCTCGGCCTTGATGGCCACCAGGGCGACCTGGAACGGAGCGATGGGCGCCGGCCAGCAGATGCCCTGATCGTCGTGGTTCTGCTCGATGGCCGCGGCCACCACCCGCGAGACACCGATGCCGTAGCAGCCCATGGTCACCGTGCGCTCTTGGCCCTGCTCATCGAGTACGCTGGCGCCCATGGCCGCGCTGTAAGTGGTGCCGAGCTGGAAGATGTGCCCCACCTCGATACCGCGGCGCAGGGTCAGAGTACCCTCGCCGTCGGGGCTCGGGTCGCCCGCTTCGACCTCGCGCAGGTCGGCGGTCTCCGGCTCGGGCAGGTCGCGGCCCCAGTTGACGCCGGTCAGATGATAACCCTCGCGGTTGGCGCCGCAGGCAAAATCGGCCATCGCGGCGGCGGCGTGGTCGGCGATCAAGGGGATCCCCGTCAGCCCCACCGGCCCCAGCGATCCGAACGGGCAGCCCAGCTCGCGCTCGACGCGCTCGGCCTCGGCGAAGGTCAGCGGCGCCTTGACCGCCGGGTGCTTCTCGGCCTTGAGCGCGTTGAGCTCGTGGTCGCCGCGCAGCAGCAGCGCCACCAGTCCGCCCTCGGCGCCCTCGACCACCAGGGTCTTGAGGTTGCGCGACTCGGGCAGGCCGAGGTAGTCGGCTACCTCGGCGATGGTCCGCTGCTCCGGCGTGGCCACCTCCTCCATGTTCGCGCCGGGCGCCGGGCGCGGCTCCTGCGGCGGCAGTGCCGGGGCCAGCTCGACGTTGGCGGCGTAGCCGCTGGGCTCGCACACGGCGATGGCGTCCTCGCCGGAGTCGGCGAGGACCATGAACTCGTGGGAGACACTGCCGCCGATCGCCCCGGTGTCGGCCTCCACCGGCCGGAAGGCCAGTCCGGTGCGCTGGAAGATCCGGCAGTACGCCTCGTGCATGCGCTGGTACTCGGCGCGCAGGTCGTCCTCATCGAGGTGGAAGGAGTAGGCGTCCTTCATCAGGAACTCACGGGCGCGCATGACGCCGAAGCGCGGGCGGATCTCGTCGCGGAACTTGGTCTGGATCTGGTAGTAGTTCACCGGCAGCTGGCGGTAGCTGCGGATCTCCCGGCGGAAGAGGTCGGTGATCACCTCCTCGTGGGTGGGGCCGAAGCAGCAGTCGCGGTCGTGGCGGTCCTTGATGCGTAGCAGCTCCGGGCCGTACTTCTCCCACCGCCCGGACTCCTGCCACAGCTCCGCCGGCTGCACGGCGGGCATGAGCACCTCCAGCGCCCCGGCGCGGTTCATCTCCTCGCGCACGATCCGCTCCACCTTCTGCAGCACGCGCAGCCCCAGGGGCAGCCAGGTGTAAAGCCCCGAGGAGAGGCGGCGGATCATGCCGGCGCGCAGCATCAGCTGGTGGCTGACGATCTCGGCGTCGGCCGGGGTCTCGCGGGTGGTGGATAGCGGAAAACGGGTGACGCGCATCGATTCGCTCCCTGTCTGGATCCGGTCTTCGGCGACGGCTGGGCCGCGGAACCGGACTAGGGTAGCGCAGCAGGAGCGCGGGGGCGAAGGGAGCAGCGGGTCAGGACGCCGCGGTCAGCCGCCCGGCGATCGCCTCCGCGGGCGCGGGGTGGCCGAAGTGGTAGCCCTGCGCCTCGTTGAACCCCATTTGCTGCAGCAGCTCCGCCTCCTGGCCGGTTTCCACCCCCTCGGCGGCCAGCCCCATACCGAAGCGCTGGGCGAGCCCGGCGATGCTGGTCACTAGCGCCTGTTGGTCCGGGTCCGTGGGTAGGTGCCGGATCAGCGTCTGGTCCACCTTGAGCCGCCCGGCGGGGAGATCGCGCAGGGAGACGAGCGACGCGTAGCCGGTGCCGAAGTCGTCGATGGTCACCCCCAGGGCGTGCCGGCGGGCGTGGGCCAGGCCCTCATGGCCGGCGCCGCCGGTCTCCAGCAGCTGGCGCTCGGAGAGCTCGATGTCCACGGTGTGCGCCGGCAGGCCCAGCCGCTCCAGACGCTTGCTGAGCACCGCCGGATCCAGCGCGCCGGTGCCCAGGGTGCGCCCGGCGGTATTGACGCTCACCCGCGGGACGCGGCGCCCCTGGGCGTGCCAGTCGGCGAGGTCGGCCAGCACCTGTTCCACCACCCAGCGGTCCAGATCGCCGAGCAGGCCGGCCTGCTCGGCGGCGTCGATGACCTCCTCGATGCCGGGCTGGGGGGTGGGGTCCTCGGGCCAGCGCAGCAGGGCCTCTAGGGCGGTCAGCTTACCGCTGGCCAGATCGAAGACCGGCTGGTAATGGACGCAGAGGGTGTGCCGATCCAGCGCCCGGCGCAGGTCGCGGATCAGGGACACGCGCCGGGCGACGCGATCGCCCAGGTCTGGCTCGACGATCTGCCCGGGTTGGTGGTCCGCAGCGGTGTGCGTGGTCGCCGAGCGCGCCTGCTCGAGCAGTGTGGCGGCGTGGCGGCTGTGCTCGGGGAACAGGGCGATGCCGATGCGCGGCTGCAGCCGGCAGGTGCAGGTGCCGGTCTCCACCGGCTGTTCGAGGGCCTGGCCGATGCGCTGCGCGACCTGCAGGGCGCCGCTGCGCGAGCCGGTCTCCGGCAGGATGGCGGCGAACTGGCCGCGTCCCAGGTGGCCGAGCAGATCGGCGTGGCGCAACTGCCCGCCCATACGCTCGGCGACGCCGTGCACCACCCGATCGGCGATCTCCGCACCCAGCCCGGCCTCGGTGCGCTCGAAGCCGTCGAGCTGGACTACCAGTACGGCCAGCTCGGTGTCCCGGGCCTCGGCGCGCTGCATGGTCCAGCGCAGCAGCGCCTCGGTGGAGTCCCGGTCCGGGAGACCGGTAAGCGGTTCCCGATCGACGGGGTGTGGCGGCCCCTCGGCTGTGGCCCCGGGGCCCGGTTCCCGGGGGTCGAGCAGCAGCAGGACCAGCGGACGCTCGTGCAGCGGCGCCTCGATCAGCTGCGCCCGGGCCTGCAGCAGGCTGCCGTCCTCGCCGCGACGGGTGCTCAGCCGGACGCCGCCGCGCGGGGTGGCGTGGGGCGGGGCGGGGTCACCGGTCATCAGCGGGCACTGGGTGCGGATCCGCGCCAGCGCCTCGCCGGGCAGGATGCGCTCGGCCGGCTCGCCCAGAACCCGCTGCGGTTGGCGCTGGAGGAGTTCGCTGGCGGCCGGATTGCAGAGCGCCACCCGGCCCTCAGCGTCCAGGCCGACGACGGGCTGTGGGCCGTGCTCGAGCAGCGCGGCGGCCAGACCGGCCCGATCCAGGTTCCAGCGCAGGGTGTGGCAGCGATCCTCGCCGTCGCCGTGGTCAGGGAACTGCAGCTCCAGCAGCCGCAGCGGGTGCACCCCGAGCACCTCGGCCACCTCCGCCACCGTGCCCAGGTTCGGATACCCGTCGCGGGACCAGAAATCGTAGAGCGACTGCCGGCTCATCCCGGCCCGCCGGGCGACCTCGGCCAGGGACAGGCCCTGCTCGTTGGCACAGCGGCGGATGAAGACCTCGAGCTCCGTGCTCATCGGTGCACTCCTTGTCCAAGTGGCCCCGCGCTTGCGCTCCTCCCGGGGCCGCGTTGCGGCCCCTCACCGGTAAACGTCTAGTTAACCGGAGGGGCGACGGGCGATGGAAGGGTGGAGTGTCCAGATCCATGGACAGATCGGCCAGTGCGCGGGTGTCTGATGGTTCGGACGATCGAGGGCGCCCATTCGTCGGAACAGCTGGACGGAGACGGTCAGGGGCCTTTGGTAGCGTCCCAAGTGCCAGCCAATCCCGGGTCGACGACCGGAGAAATGACCCGGGGCTGGACCACCGGAAGTCGCTTCTTGGCTGAAGCAGACCAAAGGATTCGCACAGGGAAACAGAGGAGAAGCAGTCATGCGGAAGTTCGACTGGACCAAGGGTGCGCTGGCGCTGACCGCGGGTTCCGTTCTGGCCATCGGTGCCGGGAACGTCGCGGCCGACAACTGGGAGGATAGTGACAGCTTCGACGTTGAGGTCGAGGTGTGGGAGCCGGTGGACGTCGAGATCCAGTCGGAGCCGGACCTGGATGATCAGTACGTGCCGGGCCAGACCGCCCAGGGTGACTTCTCGGCCAAGGTCGGGGGTCAGGACGACGCTGAGGTGAACGTCGAGTACTCCAGCACGGGCGACCTCTCCGACGAGGAGGAGATCACGGTGTCCCTGCCCGGCGATGAGACCGTCACGCTCGGTGATGACGACGTGGAGGTCGGTGGCCAGTTCTCGGCCGAGCTCGGCGACGAAACGCCTGCGGATACCTATTCCGAGGATGTGACGGTCACCGCGGACTACACGGCTTTCTAAGCGCCTCCTTAATCGAGGATCCGAAGGATGAAGCGCGGGTCCCCGTGGGGGCCCGCTGGATCAAGGCTAGAGGAGGTAAGCCATGAGCCGATGGAAGCGGTATCCACCGTGCCGGGCTCACACGCCTGTTGCGGCATGGACGGTGGCCAGTGTGTTCGCCTTCGTCGCAGGTACGGCATGGGCGGATCAGGACGGGTCCAGTGCCGAGGAGTCGATGGAGCTCTCGCTTGAGGTGACGGAGCTTGCCGAGCTCAATGTCACGGTGGAGCCGGACCTGACCTGGGATGACCCGCTCTTTACCGGCGAGCCGTTGCCCGAGAGCTACAATGAGCCGCAGCTCACGATCCAGGGGGAGCCGAATAAGCGGGTCGATCTCAAGCTCGACGGCGATCTGGATGAGGTCGATGACAAGAGGGCCATCCTGGAGGTGGAGAATGGCTCCGACACGTTCGAGATGATGCTCTCGGCGACCTTCGACTTCTCAAAGGGTCCCGTTGAGCTGAACGGCGATGGTGTTTACGAGTACCCGATCACTGTCTGTGAATGTGAGGCCAACGGCGATCAGGCCACAACCGAGACCCCGATCCCGGAGGACATCCAGGCAGGGACCTATAGCGCGACGATCCACGCCTACGTGGATTACGCGGACTTCTAACTGATCGGGGATCTTTGCGGGGGAAGGCGAGGACGCCGGAGCCCCCGCCCTTTCTTTCAGGTGTGAGGAGGTCGGTCGTATGCGCAGGCTCGCATTCGGCACGTCGTGGCTGGCAGCTGCGGGGCTCAGCTTGGCGGTTGTGGGCGATGCGGTGGCGTCGTTGCAGCTCGCCCCGCAACGCGTCTTCCTGGACGAGCAGCAGCGCGCCACCCAGGTCCAGGTCTTCAATCGCAGCGACGAACGCCAGGAGTATCGCGTCTTGGTCCTGGACGAGCAGGTGACACCCCGCGCCGGCACAGAGCTGAAGGAGCCGGTCGAGCCTCCGAACAGCGATCGTGGTTACTACGGGGCTGACCTGGTGCGGTTCCATCCGCGGCAGATGACGCTGGAGCCGGGCGAGAGCCAGACCGTGCGCATGATGGCCCGCTTCCCGGATAACCTGGAGCCGGGCGAGTACCGGGCGCGGCTCGCGGTCCGGACCATGCCGACCGGGGATGCCCAGGCCTTCGCCGACGATCTCGGCGAGGACGAGGTGGCGGTGGAGATCGAGACCCTGTTCGCCATGAGCGTGCCCATGGCGATCACCTACGGTGAGCCCGAGGCCGAGCCCGCCTTCGGCGAGGTCCGCCGCGTGGCCGAGGAGGATGACGATACCCTCGAGGTGGTGCTCGAGCGCAACGGCGAGCGGGGCGTCTACGGCGACTTGGCCGTCTACCGGGAGGGTGAGGCGGAGCCGGTCCTGGAGCGCTCCCGCGCCGTGGTGCCCGCCTCCATGGCGGATCACCGCATCATCGAGCTCGACAATGCCGAGGCCGGGATCCGGGCGGGTGACCGGCTGCGGCTGGTCTACCGGGCCTTCGACGAGGCGGAGGACGGGAGCCCGGCCCCCGAGGGCGGCCATGTCCTCGCGGAAGAGGTCGTGACGGTCGAGTGACCGGTCGGGGTGGTGTCCGCCCGCGCCGCGCTCCTGGCCGGTGTCGTTGGCCTCTCCCTGGCGCTGCAGCCATCGATCGGCCTCGCATCGAGCCCCCTCTCACTGGATGCCCTCGAGGAGGCGGACGAGGAAGCGCGGAGCGACATGATCGTCCGCCTCAGCCTAGAGGGCTACACGCTCGCCGATACCGAGTACCTGATCCAGGAGGGGGAAGCGGTCTACTACCCCCTCGGGCAGATCGCCAGCCACCTGGAGTTGGCGCTGGACGTGCAACCCCGCGAGGGCGAGGTGACTGGGTGGGTCCTCGATCCCGACCGCACGGTCTCCTTCGACGCCGACAGCGGCATGGGCAAGGTCGGAGGCGACCCCCTGGTCCTCGGGGACGAGGACTGGATCCAGGAGCACGATGACCTCTACCTCCGGGAGGAGGCCATCCAGGCGTTCCTGCCCGTGGACTTCGAGCACCGCCCGCGCGATGCCGAGATCCACATGCGCGCTGAGGAGGAGCTTCCTGTGCTCAGCCGGCTGGAGCGCGAGTCCCGCTGGGCGGAGCTTCGCGACGGGGCTCCCGCCGACGAGGGGGAGGCGTGGCTGCCCCGGGAGCCGCTCCCGCGGCGCGCGCTGACCCGCCCCGCATGGTCCCTGAGCCTCGATCAGCGGCTGAACGACGAGCAGACTGCTACACGGGGCGATCTTGCAGGGGCCGGTGATGTGCTCTGGCACGAGTCGGAGTGGCGGCTCCTGGCCAATGACGAGGATGGCCTCCGCCGGTTCGACGGCGCGCTCGGCCAGCAGGTTGGCCACCCGGCTTTGGAGCGCTACGAGCTAGGTCGGGTCAATCCGCCGCGCTATGACCTGGTCCGCCGCGGTCGCTCCGGGATGGGGGTGACCGCGACCAACCGTCCGGAGGGCGTGGCGCGAACGACCTTCACCGATCAGACAATCGAGATCGAGGTCCCCGAGGGCTGGGATGTCGAACTCTATCGCGACGGTGACCTGATCGACTTCGCCCAGGACGTCGATACGGACCGCCTCGAGTTCGACGATATCGACGCCCGGCCGGGCACCAACCCCTACACCATCGAGTTCTACGGGCCGCACGGTGAGCGGGAGACCATCATGCGCACCATCGAGATCGGCCCCGGGCTGCTGCCCCCGGGCAGGGTGCACTACAGCCTCGACGCCGTCTGGGAGGGCGAGAGCCTCTACGAGCAGGACCCAGCCGATGAGCACGTCCGGAGCGCTGCCGGGCGGGTGGATGTCGGCGTGACCGAGGCCGTGACTGTCGGCGCGGACGTCCACTACCAGGAGCCCGATGAGCAGGCGGCTCCGGCCGAGCGCGAGCTTGTGGGTGCGGACGCCGCTTTCAGCGCCCTGGGCGTCTGGGGCCGTGTGCGCGGTGCCTTCGATCGCGAGGATGGCAGCGCCTGGCGGCTGTCCCTGGATCGGGGGCTGGGGCCGCTGGATCTCGGCTACGAGTACACCCATGTGGATGGCCTCGAGGGTGAGGCCATCCGCAGCCGCGTCAGCGGCGAGCTGCGCCACGGCCATGAGCTCCAGGCCGCCGGCTCCCTCGGGCCATTGCGCACGCGGCTGCGCTATGAGCACCAGGAGTCGGCGGACGGCGAATCCACCTGGCAGCGGCTGCGCACCCGCGAAAACGTGACCATCGGTGGGCAGCGCCTGAGGCATTCGCTCCGCGTCAGCCGGACGGATGACGAGGATCCCGCAGCGCGGGGAAGCCTCCAAACCCGCTGGGGCCGCCATCGCCAGGGGCGGCTGAGCCTCGGGGTCAGCTACGACCTCGCCCCCGAGGCGGAGATGGACAGCGCTAACGCGGAGTACAGCCAGGACCTCAACGCGAACTGGCGCGGCAGCGCTAGCGTGCGCGGGAGCTTCAACGATCGCCCCCACCGCCTACGGCTGGGGCTCTCCCGCACGAGCCGCGAGTACTGGCGGCTGTCGGGGCGGGGCCAGATCGATACCGAGGGGAGCTGGCAGGTCTCGGTCGGCGTGGACGTCGGCGGTCTGCCCCATCCGGATGGCGGCTGGTATCCCGATCCGGAGGCCGGGCGCGGCTACGATCACGGCGCCGTCATGGCCCGCGTGCACCAGGACGGGGAGCCCGTGGAGAATGTCGAGGTCTGTGCCGACCGTCAGTGCGGGGCCAGTAACGAGGACGGTGAGGCCTGGGTGGCCCGACTGGAGCCACACGAGCCGGTCAATGTCGAGGTCGATGTCGGCTCCATCGAGAACCCATTCGTGCGACCGGCCAAGGAGGGGGTGAGCTTCCAGCCGCGCCCCGGCAGGGTGTTGCCGTTGGAGTACGCCTTGCACGAGACCGGGGAGGTGGACGGTACGGTGCAGCGGCGGCGCGGGCTGCACGACCCCGAGGCCGTTTCGGGTTTCGAGATGGAAGCGGTCGACGCCGAGGGCGGCGAGGTCGTGCGCAGCGAGCGCAGTGTCTTTGATGGCCTCTACATCCTCGACCAACTTCCTCCTAGCGCTTACCGGATCCAGGCCTCCGAAGAGCAGGCGGAGCGCCTTGGCGTGCCGCAATCAGCGACCGCGCAGCGGGTCGCCATCGAGGACGACGGGGATTTGGCCCGCGGTTACGACCTGACCATCCACGATGATGGCGAGATCGTCCAGGCTGCTGAGCCAGCTTCACCGGTGGAAGAGATTCGCTTCGAGTTCGACGAGGGGTTCAGCATTCGCGAGCACTTGGAGCATGTGCTGGAGCGGCTGGAGGCCCCAATGTCCGACGAAGACCTAGCGGCGTTGGTCGAGGAGGTGCGGATGCTCAATGGTGATCCAGACGATGGGGACTCGGTGATCGTCCCCGCAGATCAGGCTCCGCTGGACGAGATCGCCCACTGGGAGCGGACCGGGAAGCTCGGTCTGGAGTCGCAGTGAACTGCTAGCCGGGAGGGGCGCTTACCTGGGCGGTGCTTTAGCGGCGTTTAGGGGTGGTGTCACCAGTCGTACGAGGCGGTGACGGTGACCTCCCACTGATAGCTGCCGGAGGGTGCTTCCTCGTCGGTCTTTGCGGTCACCTCTCCGTCATCCACGTGCACCCCCGTGACGAACTCCTGCCGCGTCCCGGGTACCTTTAGGTCTGCATGATCCTCGGCCCCATCGGGACCTTGTCGGAGCGACTCGTCAAAGGTGATCTCCATGGGGCCTAAACCCTTGACGAGATACTTGAACGCTCCGGAGGCGCTCTCCCCGGCGGTGATGGGGGCCCCTCCGTTGAGTTTCATGTGGGGGTTCGGTTCCTCAATCCCGGCCTGGATGGGTTCCTTGACCGAGATTTCTTGGCTAAAAGAGGCCTGATCCTGCCCCGGCGTCTGGGCCGTAGCTGAGGTTGAAACCAAGCCGATCAGGCACGTCAGCGGGCCGGCGATCCAGAGGTTCCCTGTGTGCCGCATGATCTCTCCCTGCACGCAGGCTTTCGACCCAAAAATTAGCTCGCGCGCGCGAGGGGAGTCAAACCGCGGTCATGGGCGCGTATCGGCGAGATGGTAGGCTGTGCTCTCGTCCGAGGCGGTTGCGGTGGCGGCCGATGGAGAGGTTGGCTGGCCCCTGCTTGACCTCCGCCCCACCGGCCAGTATTTTCCCGCATTTACTCCGCACAACGCGGTCCCGGGGGAGAGCTACATGCGGCACATCATCTCGATGCTGGTGGAGAACGAGTCCGGCGCGCTGTCGCGCATCTCGGGCATGTTCACGGCCCGTGGCTACAACATCGAGTGCCTGACGGTCGCCCCCACCGATGACCCGAGCATCTCGCGGCTGACCCTGGTCACCATCGGCGACGATCAGATCATCGAGCAGATCATCAAGCAGCTGAACAAGCTGCTCGATGTGATCAAGGTCGTGGACATGACCGAGGGCAAGCACATCGAGCGCGAGATGATGCTGATCAAGGTCACCGCCGGCGTCGCCGAGCAGCGCGAGGAGTTCAAGCGCCTGACGGACATCTTCCGCGGCCGCATCCTCGACGTCACCGAGAAGATCTATACCATCGAGATGACCGGCACGAGCGACAAGCTCGACGCCTTCATCGAGGCCATCGGCCCGAGCAACATCCTGGAGGTGGTCCGCTCCGGTGTCATCGGCATCAGCCGCGGCGAGCGCCATCTGCGCGTCTAGCGCCGTCCCGTCTCATCCCCGCCCGCCCGGCGGCGGGCGGACTCGCGAATCCGTTCAGGGGGAAACATGAAGGTCTATTACGATCAGGACGCCGATCTTTCGCTGATCACCAGCCGCCGCGTGGCGATCATCGGCTACGGCTCCCAGGGCCATGCGCACGCCAACAACCTCAAGGAGTCCGGCGTCAACGTGGTCGTGGGCCTGCGCCCGGGCTCGGGCTCGGCGGCGAAGGCCCAGGAGGCCGGTCTGGAGGTCGCCTCGGTGGAGGAGGCCACCCAGGGGGCCGACGTGGTGATGATGCTCGTCCCCGACGAGGCGGCGCCGGACATCTACAACCAGCAGGTGGCGCCGAACCTCAAGGACGGCGCGGCGATCGCCTTCGCCCACGGTTTCAACGTCCACTACGGCCAGATCCAGCCGGCGGCCGATCACGATGTGATCATGATCGCCCCCAAGGGCCCCGGCCACACCGTGCGCTCGACCTACGTCGCCGGCGCAGGCGTGCCGTCGCTGATCGCCATCGAGCAGGACGCCAGCGGCCAGGCCAAGGAGATCGCCCTGGCCTACGCCGTGGCCAACGGCGGCGGCCGCTCCGGGATCATCGAGACCTCCTTCCGCGAGGAGACCGAGACCGACCTCTTCGGTGAGCAGACCGTGCTCTGCGGCGGCATCGCCGCGCTGATCGAGGCCGGCTTCGAGACGCTGGTGGAGGCCGGCTACGCCCCCGAGATGGCGTACTTCGAGTGCCTGCACGAGACCAAGCTGATCGTGGATCTGCTCTACGAGGGCGGCCTGGCGAACATGCGCTACTCGGTCTCCAACACCGCCGAGTACGGCGACTTCACCCGCGGCCCGCGGGTCATCAACGAGGAGTCCCGCGAGGCGATGCGCGAGATCCTCGAGGAGATCCAGAACGGCGACTTCGCCAAGGAGTACGTGCTGGAGAACAAGGCCGGCGCGCCGACCCTGCACGCCCGCCGCCGGCTGGCCGCCGAGCACCCCATCGAGGAGGTGGGCGAGCGTCTGCGCGGCATGATGCCGTGGATCGCGGCCAACAAGCTGGTCGACCGCGACTGAGCCAGCGTCCGCGCGTGGGGCGGGCCCGTCGGGCCCGCCCGCCGGTGGCGCCGGGAGCCCCATGACCGAGCTGCTTCACTGGATCGAGCAGGACCCTGTCCGTTTCGTCGCGATCGCCGCCGTGGCGGTGCTCGGCGGGCGGCTGCTCTGGCGTCGCCTGACGCGTCGCTATCGGCCGCTGCCGGTGGCCGAGGCGGTGCGCCGGGTCAACGACGGCGAGACCCTGTTCCTCGATGTGCGGACCGGTCCCGAGGTCCGCGGCGGCGTCCTCCCCGGCGCCGTGCACATCCCCAAGCATCAACTGCGTCGGCGTCTGCAGGAGCTGCGCGGCCACTGCCCGAATGGTGGCCCCGTGGTGGTCTACTGCCATAGCGGCATGCGCTCGGCCGGCGCGGCGCACCTGCTCACCCGGCACGGCTTCGAGCCGGTCTTCAACCTGCAGGGCGGGGTGATGGCCTGGAACGCCGACGGCCTCCCGCTGGATACGGCGCCGGGGGCGCGGCATGAATAAGCGGGTCCGTCGCCGCGGCATCTTCCTGCTGCCGAACCTGTTCACCACGGGGTGCCTGTTCTTCGGCTTCATGGCGGTGATCTCCGCCATCGACGGCGAGTTCGGTCGCGCCGCGGTGGCCGTGCTGGTGGCCATGGTCTTCGACGGCCTCGACGGCCGGGTGGCGCGGCTGACCGGGACGCAGAGCGACTTCGGGGTGCAGTACGACTCCCTGGCCGATATGGTCAGCTTCGGCCTCGCCCCGGCGGCGGTGGCCTTCCTGTGGGCGCTGGGCAACACCGGCGCCGGCACGCCCTGGGATAACGTTGGCTGGCTGGTGGCCTTCCTCTTCGTCGCCGGGGCCGCGCTGCGCCTGGCGCGGTTCAACACCCAGAGCGGGGTGGACGACAAGCGCCACTTCCAGGGGCTGCCCAGTCCGGCAGCTGCCGGGGCGGTGGTCGGTCTGGTTTGGTTCGGCGACCGTATCGGGCTGACCGGGCTTGAGGCCGCCATCCCGGTGGGGGTGGTGGTGGTGCTTGGGGCGGTGCTGATGGTCAGCAACGTCCGTTACGAGAGTTTCAAGGAGCTCGACTTCCGCTACCGGGTGCGGTTCACCTCGGTGGTGGGGCTGGTGCTGGCCATGGCGCTGGTGGCGGTGCACCCGCCGACGGCGATCTGTCTGGGCTTTTTGATCTACATGTTCTCCGGCCCGGTGCTGACCGTGCTGCGGCTGCGCCGCCGGCGTCGCCACCGGCGCGCCTGAACGCTTGCCCGGGCGGCGCTGCGGCGATATATTCGAAGTCATCATGAATACCTGCCCGGCCAATCCCGCGCCCCACGTCCGCTGGCTTCGCTGCAGCGGCGCCGGCGGCGTGCGGCTGCTTAGCAACGCCCGCCTGCGCGGCGGGGATCGACTGCCGGCCTGACGGCCGGCTCGAATCCTTCCCCACGACCGTTTCTGCACGGGCGCCCGCGGCGGCGCCGTGAACGTATTCCATTCGGCGGCGTAGGCCGCCACGACACAGGGCTGAGCAGCCATGGGTGCAAGCGACCATCTCTACATCTTCGATACCACGCTGCGCGACGGGGAGCAGAGCCCCGGCGCCTCCATGACCCGCGAGGAGAAGGTGCGCATCGCCAAGGGGCTTGAGCGCATGCGCGTCGACGTCCTCGAGGCCGGCTTCCCGGCGGCGAGCAGCGGCGACTTCGAGAGCGTCCGGGCCGTGGCCGAGGCCATCAAGGAGAGCCGGGTCTGCGCCCTGGCCCGGGCCCGGGATCCCGATATCCACGCCGCCGGCGAGGCCCTGGCCCAGGCCGAGGCCGGGCGCATCCACACCTTCATCGCCACCTCGCCGATCCACATGCAGAACAAGCTGCACATGACCCCGGATCAGGTGGTGGATGCGGCGGTGCACGCGGTGAGTCTGGCCCGGCAGCTGTGCGACGACGTGGAGTTCTCGCCGGAGGACGCCGGGCGCTCCGAGCACGATTTCCTCTGCCGGATCATCGAGGCGGCCATCGACGCCGGCGCGCGGACGATCAACATCCCGGATACGGTGGGCTACAACCTGCCGGAGCAGTTCGGCGGGCTGATCCGCACCCTGCGCGAGCGCATCCCCAACTCGGACAAGGCGGTCTTCTCGGTGCACTGCCACAACGACCTGGGCGTGGCGGTGGCCAATTCCCTGGCCGCGGTCCAGGCCGGGGCGCGGCAGGTGGAGTGCACCATCAATGGTCTGGGCGAGCGCGCCGGCAACGCCGCGCTCGAGGAGGTGGTCATGGCGGTCAAGACCCGCCAGGACGTCTTCTCCTGCTCGACGCGGATCAACGCGCGCGAGATCGTGCCCACGTCGAAGCTGGTGGCCAACATCACCGGCTTCCACGTGCAGCCGAACAAGGCCATCGTCGGCGTCAACGCCTTCGCCCACGAGTCCGGCATTCACCAGGACGGCGTGCTCAAGCACCGCGAGACCTACGAGATCATGCGCGCCGAGGACGTCGGCTGGCACACCAACCGCATGGTCCTGGGCAAGCACTCCGGCCGCAACGCCTTCCGCTCGCGGCTCGAGGAGCTGGACATCCACCTCGACTCCGAGGAGCAGCTCAACGAGGCCTTCGCGCGCTTCAAGACGCTGGCCGACAAGAAGCACGAGATCTTCGACGAGGACCTGCAGGCGCTGGTCACCGAGGCCGGCGCGGCGCTGGAGAACGAGCGCATCCGGCTGCTCTCGCTGCACGTCTGCTCCGAGACCGGCGAGCAGCCGGAGGCCACCGTCTCGCTGCTGATCGACGGCGAGGAGCGCCAGGCCGTGGCCCCGGGCAGCGGTGCGGTGGATGCGGCGTTCATGGCGGTGGACTCGCTGGTGCAGTCGGGCACCGAGCTGCTGCTCTACTCGGTGAACAACATCACCTCCGGCACCGACTCCCAGGGTGAGGTCACCGTGCGGCTGGAGCGCGGCGGCCGCGTGGCCAACGGCCAGGGCGCCGATGTGGACATCGTCATCGCCTCGGCGAAGGCGTACATCAACGCCCTGAACAAGCTCCTCGCCTCGCCGGATCGGCGCCACCCCCAGGCCGCGGACGTCTAGGGCGTGGATACCCGGCGGCTCAGCTACCTGCGCCGGCTGGGGGTGGACTGCTACATCCCCCGCGACGCCGCCGTGCTGGAGCCGGAGGCGCCGTTGGCGTCGACTGCCGCCGGTGACGGCCCGGCGCGGACGGCGGTCGACGGCCATCCGCCGGAGCGTGGTGCCGCAGAGAGCGCGGTGCCGGCGACGTCCGAGGCTTCCGCCACCGCGACCTCCGAGGACAAGACGGGCGGGCAGGCTGCCGCCGCACCGGAGCCGGTTGCCCCCGCGGCGCCGACCGGCGCGAGTGGCGACTGCGATGGTCTCGACTGGGACGCCCTGGCGGCGCGGGTGGCCGGGTGTCAGGCCTGCAAGCTCTGCGAGGGGCGCACGCAGACGGTCTTCGGGGTCGGCGATCGGCAGGCGGATCTGGTGATCATCGGCGAGGGGCCGGGGGCGGAAGAGGACCGCCAGGGCGAGCCCTTCGTCGGCCGCGCCGGGCAGCTCCTTGATGCCATGCTCGCCGCCATCGATCGCGGCCGCGACCGCGGCGGGGTCTACATCGGCAACATCGTCAAGTGCCGGCCGCCGGGCAATCGCGATCCGCGGCCCGACGAGGTGGCCGCCTGCACCCCCTACCTGCGCCGGCAGCTCGAGCTCCTGGAGCCGAAGGCCATCGTCGCCCTCGGGCGGGTGGCAGCACAGCAGTTGCTGGAAACGAAAGCACCGCTGGCCAAGCTGCGCGGGCAGCTCCATCACTACGGCGAGCAGTCGATCCCGGTCTGGGTGACCTACCACCCGGCCTACCTGCTGCGCTCCCCCGGTGAGAAGGCCAAGGTGTGGCAGGATCTCAAGCGGATCCGCGCGCTGGTGGAGAACGACTCGGTGCCCAAGCAGGTGGGATAGAGCGGCGGCCGATGCCCAGGGCCTACCGCGTTGCCGTCGGATCTCGCTGGTGCTAGCGTCGAAGGCATGACTTCCGTTGTCGAACTCTACGCGCAGCTGGCCTCTGCGCCTGACGATAAAACGCGCGCGCGTCTGATTGCGGAGGCGTTCGAGCGTATGGAGGAGCGCTATCCGGAGGTCAAGGATCCGGAGGTCAAGGACCTGGCGACACAGACGCACCTGCGCGAGACGGAACTGCGGTTGCAAAAGGAGATCGAGCAGCTGCGCGCCAGCGTCCTGCGTTGGCTGGTCGGTCTACTTGCCGGGCAGACGGCCGTGATCCTGGCGGCGATCTTCGCGATCGTACGGATGCAGTAGTGCTTCCGGGGCTGCCCATAACAAGCAAGAAACAGCCATGGCGGATTCAATCGGCAAACCCCGGCCGATGACCTACGAGGATCTTCGTACTGTGCTCGCCATCGAGCAGCGCTCGGTGGCCTATCCCTGGAGCGGACGCATCTTCCGCGACTGCATGGCGGCCGGCTACGGCTGTTTCGTCCAAGCGCACGGGCGCGAGCTCCTCGGCTACCTGGTGGTCAGCTGCGCCGGCGGCGAGGGGAGCATCCTCAATATCTGCGTCGACCCCGACTGGCGGCGCCAGGGCATCGCCGCTCATCTGCTGCGCGTGGCCGTCGAGCGCGCCGAGGTGATGCAGGCCGAGAACCTCTTCCTGGAGGTGCGACCCTCCAACACCGCGGCGATCGCCCTCTACGAGCGCCACGGCTTCCATGAGGTGGGCCGGCGGCCGGACTACTATCCGGCCGCCTCCGGCCGTGAGGATGCGCTGATCATGGCCAGGGCGGTGACGCCCCCGTTCTAGAGCGCCTCCACCCGCCGCTCCTGCTCGGCGACCTTCTCCAGCGCCTGCTGCGCCTCGGTGAGCTTCGCCCGCTCCTTGTCCACCACCTCGGCCGGGGCCTTGGCGACGAAGCTCTCGTTGCCGAGTTTCTTCTCGGCGCGCTCGATCTCCCCCTCGAGCCGGGCGCGCTCCTTGGCCAGGCGGGCGAGTTCGGCGTCCTTGTCCACCAGCCCGGCCATGGGCACCAGGACCTCCATCTCGCCGGCCAGGGCGAGGGCCGACTCCGGCGGCTGCTCGTCGGCCTCGAGGATGCGGATCGACTCGAGCCGGGCCAGGGTGGTGACGAAACCCTCGTGCTCGGCCAGGCGGGCCCGGTCGCGCTCGCCGGCGTGGCGCAGCAGCACCGGCACCGGCCGGCTCGGTGAGATGTCCATCTCGCCGCGGATCCGCCGCACGCCGAGGATCACCCGCTGCACCCAGTCGATCTCCGCCTCGGCGGTCTCATCGCGCCGCTCGGCCAGCGGGGTCGGGTAGGGCTGGCGCATGATGGTCTCACCGGTGACGCCGGCCACCGGGGCGACGCGCTGCCAGATCGCCTCGGTGATGAAGGGCATCAGCGGATGGGTCAGGCGCAGCAGCTCCTCGAGGACCTGGATCAGCGTCTGGCGGGTGCCGCGGGCCTGGGCCTCGGTGCCCTCGCGCAGGGCCGGCTTGGAGAGCTCCAGATACCAGTCGCAGTACTCGTCCCAGGTGAACTCGTAGATCGCCTGCGCGGCCTGGTCCAGGCGGTAGTCGGCAAAGGCCTGACGGACCTCGGCGACGGTGCGATCGAGCCGCGAGCGGATCCAGCGCTCGGCCGCGCCCAGCTCCACCGGCCCGCCGCTGCCGCAGTCGGCACCCTCGGTGTTCATCAGCACGTAGCGGGCGGCGTTCCAGAGCTTGTTGCAGAAGTTGCGGTAGCCCTCCACGCGGCCGAGGTCGAAGACGACGTCGCGCCCGGTGGTCGCCAGCGAGGCGAAGGTAAAGCGCAGGGCGTCGGTGCCGTGGGCCTTGATGCCCTCCGGGTAGTGGCGGCGGGTCATCTGCTCGATGCGCTCGGCCAGCTGTGGCTGCATCATGTCGGCGGTGCGCTTGGCCACCAGCGATTCCAGGTCGATGCCGTCGACGATGTCCAGCGGGTCGAGGACGTTGCCCTTGGACTTGGACATCTTCTGCCCTTCCGGATCGCGGACCAGGCCGTGGATGTAGACCTCGCGGAAGGGGACGTCGCCCATGAAGTGCAGCCCGAACATGATCATCCGGGCCACCCAGAAGAAGATGATGTCGAAGCCGGTGACCAGCACCGAGGTCGGATAGAAGGTGCGCAGTGCCTCGGTCTCCTGCGGCCAGCCCAGGGTCGAGAAGGGCCACAGGGCGGAGGAGAACCAGGTGTCGAGGACGTCCTCGTCGCGGGTGAGCACCGCGTCGCCCAGGCCGTGGCGCTCGCGGACCTCGGCCTCGGAGCGGCCGACGTACACGCGGCCCTGCTCGTCGTACCAGGCCGGGATGCGGTGGCCCCACCAGATCTGCCGCGAGATGCACCAGTCCTCGATGTTGCGCAGCCACTCGTAGTAGGTCTTGTCCCAGTTGCCGGGGATGAAGCGGATGCGCCCGTCTTCGACGGCCTGGATGGCCGGGCGGGCGAGGGGCTCGGCGCGCACGAACCACTGCCAGGTCAGGTACGGCTCGATGACTGCCCCGCTGCGGTCGCCCCGGGGGACCATCAGCTTATGGTCCTCGACCTGCTGGAGCAGGCCTTCGGCGCGCAGGTCCTCGACCACCCGCTCGCGCGCCTCGTAGCGATCCAGGCCCTGATAGCGCTCCGGGGCGTTATCGTTGATGCGCGCATCCTCGGTCAGGACGTTGATCCGCGCCAGGCCGTGGCGCTCGCCGACGGCGAAGTCGTTGAAATCGTGGGCCGGGGTGATCTTCAGGCAGCCGCTGCCGAAGCTCGGGTCGACGTAGTCGTCGCCGATGATCGGGATCTCGCGGCCGACCAGGGGCAGGCGCACGCTCTTGCCGATCAAGTGGGTGTAGCGCTCGTCCTCCGGATTCACCGCCACGGCGGTGTCGCCGAGCATGGTCTCCGGGCGGGTGGTGGCCACCACCACGGAGTCGCTGCCGTCGGCGAGGGGGTAGACCATGTGCCAGATGTGGCCCTGCTCCTCGGCGGAGACCACCTCCAGGTCCGAGACGGCGGTGTGCAGCACCGGGTCCCAGTTGACCAGGCGCTCGCCGCGGTAAAGCAGGTCCTCCTCGTAGAGGCGGACGAAGACCTCGGTGACCGCCTCGGAGAGGCCCTCATCCATGGTGAACCGCTCGCGGCTCCAATCCACGGAGGCGCCCATGCGGCGCAGCTGGTTCTGGATGGTGCCGCCGGACTCCGCCTTCCACTGCCAGACGCGCTCCAGGAATGGTTCGCGGCCCAGGTCGTGGCGGCTCAGCCCCTCGGCCTCGAGCTGGCGCTCGACGACCATCTGCGTGGCGATCCCGGCGTGGTCGGTGCCCGGCTGCCAGAGGGTGTTGTGGCCCTCCATGCGGTGGTAGCGCACCAGGGCGTCCATCACCGTGTCCTGGAAGGCGTGCCCCATGTGCAGGGTGCCGGTGACGTTCGGCGGCGGGATCATGATGCAGTACGGGCTGCCCTCGCCGGAGGGGGCGAAGTGTCCGCCCTGCTCCCAGAGCTCGTAGAGTCGGGACTCGATTGCGCTCGGGTCGTACGTCTTCTCCATCGGGGCCTCGATCCTCAGCGATTCGGTGCGGGTTGGTTCGTGTTCGGATATTCGGAGTCGTCCGCTCCGGGGGTGGTGCCCCCGGAGCCGCCGCTCGGCTCCTCCGGCGGCTGCTGGCGGCGGCTGGCCGCCACGGCGTCGATCAGCGCATCGTCCACCGCCTTGCGGATGGGCGCCTCGGCCTCGCGCAGGGCGTCGGGCAGGCGGCGCTCGAGTTCACTGCGCAGGTGCCGGGCCAGCTCCCGGGTGGCGTGGCGCTCGATATCGGCGCGCTGCGCCGCGGTTAGGGGGGACGCCGCTCCGGCCGGCGGCGCTTGCGCGGCATCATGCGCCGTTGAGGGCTCGGAGGCGGCGGGCGCTGCTGCCGCCTCCGCGAAGGGCGGCTGCGGCTGCTCCCCGGGGGCGTCGCCGTCGGCCTCGGGACGCAGCCACGGGCCGTCGTTGGCGCGCACCTGCTCGCCGGGGACGACGACGTCGTAGAGCAGCGGCGGTTGCGGCTCGTCGTTGGACGGGTTCATCGGCGCCCCTCCTCGATGCGGTGGGTGTGCGGCTCGCAGCCGGCCTCCTTGTAGAGGCGGTAGCGCTGGCGGCTGGCGCGCAGGACCGCCTCGCGCTGGTCGACCACCTCGGCCACGCGCCGGCGCTCCCGCCAGGTGGCCGGGGTGTGCTCGGTGAGGTTGACCAGCACGGCGTCGTCGGCGGCGTGCTCGTCGCGGCCCACCGCCACCGGTTCGCCGTCGCGGGCGGCGAGGGTGGCGTGGGGGACGAAGCTGCCCTGGCGGAAGGTCCACAGCAGGGCGTCGAGCCGCTCGCTCTGTTCGTCGTCCTCGGTGAGCAGCAGCACGCCGTAGCCGTTTTCGTACGCCTTCTCGGCGAGCCGGCAGGCGAAGCGCTCGCGCAGCGCCGCACCGGGACCGCCGAGGATGTAGAAGTCGACCCGGCTCACAGGGTCCAGCCGGCACGGCCGGCGAGGAAGTGAGTGAGCAGCGGGACCGGACGGCCGGTGGCGCCCTTGTGCTCACCGCTTTTCCAGGCCGTGCCGGCAATGTCCAGGTGCGCCCAGCGCAGTCCGCGGGCGAAGCGCTGCAGGAAGCAGCCGGCGGTGATGGTGCCCGCCGGCTGCCCGCCGATGTTGGCCACGTCGGCGAAGGGCGAGCGCAGCTGCTCGTCGTACTCCTCGTCCAGGGGCAGTTCCCAGCCGCGGTCGGCGGCGCGCTCGCCGGCCTGCAGCAGGTCGCGCACCAGCCCCGGGGCGTTGCCCATCAACGCGTGGCGATGGTGGCCGAGTCCGACGATGGCCGCGCCGGTGAGGGTGGCCACGTCGACCACCTCGCTCGGCTCCAGGCGCCGGGCGTAGGCCAGGCCGTCGGCCAGCACCAGGCGGCCCTCGGCATCGGTGTTGAGCACCTCGATGCGCTGGCCGTCCAGGCTGTCGATGATGTCCCCGGGGCGCGTGGCGCGGCCGTCGGGCATGTTCTCGGTGGCCGGGATGATGGCCACCAGATTGAGCGGCAGCTGCGCTTCGGCGGCGGCGTGGACGGCGCCGAAGACGGCGGCGGCGCCGGACATGTCGTACTTCATCTCGTCCATGCTCGCCGACGGCTTGATGGAGATGCCGCCGCTGTCGAAGGTGATGCCCTTGCCGACCAGCGCCACCGGCGCCTGATCGTCGGCGCCGCCGCGGTAATGGATCACGATCAGCCGGGGCGGCGTCTCGGCGCCCCGGGCCACGGCCATCAGGGCCGCCAGGCCCTGCTCTTCGAGCTGTGCCGGGCCAAGGACTTCCGCGTGGACGCTGTCAAAGCGCTCGGCCAGCGCCTCGGCCTGCTCGCCCAGATAGCCGGGGGTGCAGATGTTCGCCGGGGTGTTGCCCAGGTCGCGGGTGAAGTTGGCGCCGCGTCCGGCGGCCTGGCCCAGCGTCAGGGCCGGCTGGGCGCGACGCAGATCGGCGCGGCGCGGCACGGCCAGTGTGGCTTGGCGCAGCGGGCGGCGCGGCGGGCGCGGGTCGCTCTTGTAGGCGTCGAAGCGGTACAGCGTGGTCTCGAGCAGCTCGGCCGCGGTGGCCACGCGCCAGGCCACGTCGCGGCCGCGGACCGGCAGCTCGGGCAGGAACAGGGTCGCCTCGCCGGTGCCGGCCTGTTCCAGGGCGCGGGCGGCGGCGGCGACGGCTTTGCGGTAGGTGCGCTCGCTGAAGTCGCGCTCGCGCCCGCAGCCGACGAGCAGCACGCGGTCGGTGCGCACCCCGGGGCAGTCGGGCAGCAGCAGGGTTTGCCCGGCCTCGCCGTCGAGATCCCCCCGGCGCAGCAGATGGCTGATGTAGCCGTCGCTGGCGGTATCCACCGCCCGCGCCGCCTCGCTCATCCGTCGGCGCTCGTAGACGCCCACTACCACGCACGCCGTGCGTTGCCGTGCCGGATCGCCGCTTTTGGTCCTGAGCTCCATGGAAGTCTCCCGTGCCCTCGTCACCGCGCGCTGGCTCGGTTATGCTCGGCCGCGCTGCGTCGGTTGCCTTGCGCAGACGCACAGTCTACGGAATCGTGTAGCTTTTTTGCAGCGCACGCCGGGATGGGGCCGTCACCCTTGGGTCTGACCATCATCGATCGCTATCTGGTCCGTGAGGCGGCCTGGGCGGCGCTGGCCGTGCTCGCCGTACTCTTCGCGGTCCTGTCGGCGAACCAGCTCATCGACTACCTGGCCGATGCCGCCGGTGGGGATCTGCCCGGCGAGGCGGTGGCCGTGCTCATGGGCCTGCAGATCCTGCGCTATCTGGGTGTGGTGATCCCGGCGGCGCTGTTCCTCGGCATCGTCCTGGCGCTGGGCCGGCTCTACCGCGACAGCGAGCTGCCCGTGCTCGCCGCCTGCGGCGTGGGCCCCGGGCGGCAGATGCGCGGCCTGCTCCTGTTGGCCGTGCCGGTGGCGCTGGCCGTGGGGGGGCTGTCCACCGTGGCGGCACCGTGGGCCTCGCACACCGCTGATGTCTACGCCGAACAGGCGGCACGCACCGCGGACCTCGGTGCGTTGCAGGCCGGCCGGTTCATCGGCGGCGGTGACGCCGGCACGGTCTACGCCAGCCGTACCGAGGGCGACGGCGTGCTGCGCGAGGTCTTCGCCCACGCCCGCGATGGCGAGCTGGAGACCGTCATCCGCGCTGACCGGGGCCGGCAGCTGATCGACCCGGAGACGGGGCAGCGTTTCTTCGTCTTTGAGGACGGGTACCGTTACGACGGTCATCCGGGGCAGCTGGACTGGCGGGTGACGGCTTTCGATCGCCACGGGCTGTTGATCGACACCCGCACGCCGCGGGAGGTGAGCCGCGACCGCGAGGGCACGCCGATGGGTGAGCTGTGGGCCGCCGGCGGGTTGCAGGACCGGGCCGAGATCGAGTGGCGGCTTTCCATGCCGGTGATGGTGGTGGTGCTGAGCCTGCTGGCGGTGCCGCTGGCTAAGGCCGAGCCCCGCGATGGCCGCTACGGCAAGCTGCTCAGCGCGGTGCTGGTCTTCGTCGCCTATTTCCAGCTGCTGAGCAGCGGACGCGAGTGGTTGGAGGCGGGTATCGTGCCGGCCCCCCTGGGGCTGTGGTGGGTCCACGTCCTGGCTGGGGTGGCCGTGGTGCTCTGGACCCGCCGGCGCTTCGGCGCTGGGCCGGGTTGGCTGCGGTCGGCGGCCCGGGGGCGTGGCTGATGCGTATCCTCACCGGTTACCTGGCGCGGACGGTTATCGCGGCGTCCTTGGTTGCCCTGGCCGCCATCCTCGCTCTGGATTTTGTCTTCAGCATGGTCGACGGGGTCGCCGACGACGACCTGGATACCCCCACCATGCTGCTCAAGGCCCTGCTCGAGGCGCCGGCGCTGGCCTACGAGGCCTTCCCCTTCGCAACGCTCATCGGCGCCCTGATGGGTCTGGGTGCCCTGGCCGCCCGGCAGGAGCTGACTGCCATGCGCGCCGCCGGGGTCTCGGTGGTGCAGATCGCCGGTGCGGTGCTGGTTGGTGGGGTGATCCTGGCCCTGTTGGCGACGGCGGTGGGCGAGTTGGTGGTGCCGCCGGCCGAGCGGCAGGCCGCGGCGGTGCGCGGGCTGTCCGAGGCCGACGAGCTGCGCACCGGACCGGACGGGGCGCTGTGGGCCCGGGATGGGCGGGATTTCCTGCGCGCCGAGCGGCCGCGCTCGGCGTCCCACCTGGAGTCGGTGACGCTCTTCCGCTTCGTCGAGGGGCGTCTGACCGAGCGGATCGATGCCGAGGGCGCCCACTACCACGACGGACAGTGGCGGCTCGAGGACGTGGTCAAGACGGTCTACGGCGAGCATCAGCTGGAGCGCCGGGAGCTGGCGCAGTGGTCGTGGGAGGGGGCACTGAGCCCGGAGGTGCTGGCGGTGGTGGTGGCGGATCCCTCGACGCTGCCGGTGCCGGAGCTGTGGACGTACATCCGCTATCTGGAGGCCAATGAACTCGACAGCGGGCCGTATCGGTTGGCGCTTTGGGAGAAGGTGGCGACGCCGCTGGCGACGTTGGCGATGTTGCTGGTGACCATTCCGCTGGTGTTCACGGCGGTACGTTCGTCGGGGGCGGGGCAGCGGATTGTCATTGGTGTGCTGGTGGGGGTGGCGTTCTTCTTGCTCAATCGGGCGCTGGGGCAGGCGGGGGTGGTTTATGGGGTGCCGCCGTCGCTGTCGGCGCTGTTGCCGGTGTTGGCCTTTGCGGCGCTGGGGCTGTGGGGGACGCTGCGGGTTCGTTAGCGGGCGGCCGTTTGGTGCCCGCGCGCTTGGTGCCCCCGCCTTGGAGCGGCCGGGGTCCGGGGCGCCGCTGTGAGCGCCGCTGCGCGGGTCGGCTGACGGCGCCCGCGCTTGGCGCCCGCCCGATCGGTGCCCCCGCCTTGGAGCGGCCGGGGTTCGGGGCGCCGCTGTGCGCGCCGCTTCGCGGTCCCCTGCGCGGCTCGCCCGAGCGGGTCGCTCGCTTAACTCGCTCCGCTGACGCTTCGCTCGGACAAAACCTCGCTAAAAGCGCCGACGCGCGGCGTCGGCGCTTTTCCCCGCTCGGGCTGCGCTGCTCGGCGCGCCCAGAAAGGCGCCCCGAACCCCGGCCGCCCCAAGGCGCTTCGGCTGTCGGCGACGCTTCCCCTATCGCTCCCGGTAGGGGGTGTGGCCATCGAGGATCTCGATCGCCTCGGCGACCTGCTCGCGTTCGCGGGTGAGGAAGTCGGCCACTGCGTCGCGCAGCCCGGGGTGGGCGATCCAGTGGGCGGCGTAGGTCGGTACCGGGGCGTAACCCCGCTGGAGCTTATGCTCGCCCTGGACGCCCGCCTCGACCCGCGGCAGGCCGGCCGCGATGGCCCGCTCGATGGCCTGGTAGTAACAGAGTTCGAAGTGCAGGTACGGGACCCGCTCGCGGACGTCCAGCCGGCAGCCCCAGTTGCGCCCGTAGAGCGCCTCGGTGCCGAAAAGGTGCAGCGCACCGGCGATCCATGCCCCGTCTAGGCGCGCCATGACCCAGAGGGTGCGGTCACCGAGCCGTGCGGCCAGCTCGTCGAAGAAGCGGCGTGTCAGGTACCCCGGGCCAAGCTTTTGCCAGCAAGTTTGCTGATAGAGCCGGTCAAAGGCGTCCAGATGCTCGGCACCGACCTCGTCGCCGCTCAGCGCGTGGATCTCCACCCCGCTCGCCGCCAAGGCGCGGCGCTCGCGGCGGATCTCCTTGCGCCGACGTTGGCTGAGGTGGGCGAGGAAATCCTCGAAGTCCCGGTAGCCCGCGTTGTGCCAGTGGTACTGGTGGGCAGTCCGCTGGAGCCAGCCGAACCCGCCGAGAACCTCCCACTCCTCGCGCCGCGGGAAGGTGATATGCACCGAGGAGAGGCCGAGTTCGGCGCAGATCTGTGTCAGCTCACCGGCCAGGGCACGGCGGATGGCTTCCGGTTCCGCGGCATCGGGGTGAACGGCCAGACGCGGCCCGGTGACCGGGGTGAAGGGAACAGCAACCTGGAGCTTGGGATAGTAACGGCCGCCGGCGCGCTCGAAGGCGTCGGCCCACCCCCAATCGAAGATGAACTCGCCGAAGGAGTGGTCTTTGATGTAAGCCGGACAAACGCCTTGTGCGGTCCCGCCGGGGCCGCGGGCCAACAGATGGCAGGGCTGCCACCCGGTGGCGGTGGTGGCCGAACCGCTGCGCTCCAGGGCGGCCAAGTAGCCGTAGCTCGTGAACGGGTCCTGTTCCCCGGCGCAGGCATCCCACTCAGCCGCCGGGACCTGCTCGATGCTCGCAAGGCGCTCGATGGCGATCACCCGTTGTTCCCTCATCCTCCCGATCGGCCCGGGGTCCGCCCGTCTGTCTGGGTGGTCAACGTAACTCTCGGCCATGATGGGCGTTCGAAGCCGCATGATCGGCGCACCCGCGCTGGGGGATTCCCGGCCTTCCGCATGCGAGGTGGCACGACAGCCGAAGCGCCTTGGGGCGGCCGGGGTTCGGGGCGCCTTTCTGGGCGCGCAGGGGACCGCGAAGCGGCGCGCACAGCGGCGCCCCAAACCCCGGCCGCCCCAAGGCGCGGGCACCGAACGCGCGGGCACCGTCAGCCCTCGGCCCGCCTCACCCCTCGTGGGGCTCGCGAATCAGCCAAGTCCCCGCCAGACGATCGTGCAACGCCCGATGCTCCGCATCGAACAGCGCCCAAACGAAGCCCAGACCCAGCAGCGCCCAGGACAGCCCCGCGGCCACAAAACGCGCGCTCGCCTGACCCAGCGTCGGCGGCACCCCCTCGGCGTTCACCACCCGCAGCCGCCACGCCAGCATTCCCAGCGTCCGGCCGCCACGGGTCCAGAAGAGCACGAAGAAGAGATAGACCAGCGCCAGCAGATAGACCTGATAGGCGACCGACAGCCAAGTGCCCGGCGCCGGCGCCTCACCCCCCGAAACCGGCAGGAAGACCGCACTGCCGAGGAAGATGATCGAGACGACGAGCAGCAGGTCGTAGAGGAGTGCCCCGATTCGCAGGCCGAAGGCGGAGAAGACACGGCCGCCGCGTAGGACTCGGCTGGGGGCGTCAAGGGCGGTCTTGCTCACGTCGGGATTCCCGGCAGCAGGCGCGCGGACCCGGGAGGCCGCTGCGCGGCTCAAGAAGAGAGGAGTAAGGTGGCGCTCCCAAGGGGATTCGAACCCCTGTTTCCGCCTTGAGAGGGCGGCGTCCTAACCGCTAGACGATGGGAGCGCTGTCTCGTCCTGTACGGCTCAACCGTCAGCAACGAGGGTGGTATTATAACGATCTTCGTCACTCACACAAGGGTGGTTAGCCATTACGTCCGACAATGGTCTCCAACTTCAACGGCTGGCCGAAGCCGAGCCAACCATCATCCCCCGGGATGCGCACAGCATCTCGCGCGCGGACATCAGCGATAACGCCCTGAAAGTCCTTTATCGTCTGCGCAACGCCGGCTACCAGGCCTACATGGTCGGTGGCGGGGTGCGCGACCTCTCGCTCGGCCGCGAGCCCAAGGACTTCGATGTGGCCACCAACGCCCGGCCCGAGGAAGTGCGCAGGCTCTTCCGCAACTGCCGGCTCATCGGCCGGCGCTTCCGCCTGGCTCACGTCCACTTCGGCGCCGAGATCATCGAGGTGGCCACTTTCCGCGCCCTGCATCCGCCGGAGGACGGCGATGGCGACGGCGATGGCGATGGTGCCGACGGCGAGCGGGTGATCGAGAACGGCCGCATTGTCCGTGACAACGTCTACGGCACATTGGCCGAGGATGCCCTGCGCCGCGATTTCACCGTCAACGCCCTCTACTACAACATCGACGACTTCTCCGTGGTCGATCACGCCGGCGGCATGGACGATCTGGAGGCCGGGGTCATCCGGTTGATCGGCGATCCGCGCGAGCGCTACCAGGAGGACCCGGTGCGCATGCTGCGTGCCGTGCGTTTCGCCCTGAAGCTCGGCTTCCGCATCCATCCGGAGACGGCGGCGCCGATGCACGAGATGGCCGGCAGCGTGGCCGACATGCCTCCGGCGCGGCTCTTCGACGAGGCGCTGAAGCTGTTCATGTCCGGCGACGCGCTGGATGCCTTCGAGATGCTGCGCCACTATGGGCTGTTCGATTCGCTGCTGCCGCTGACCGCCGAGGCGCTGGAGGATGAGGGCAACGAGCAGTGGGTGCCGTTCATCGCCGCGGCGCTGCGCAATACCGACGAGCGCATCGGCGCCGACAAGCCGGTGACCCCGGCCTTCCTGTTTGCGGCGCTGCTCTGGCCGGCGGTCCGTCGGCGCGAGGCCGATCTGGTCGAGGCCGGCGAGGCGCCGATCCCGGCGCTGCAGCAGGCGGCCGCCGAGGTGCAGGCCATGCAGCAGGCGCGCATCGCGCTGCCCAAGCGTTTCAGCATCCCCATGCGCGAGATCTGGACCCTGCAGCCGCGTTTCGCGCGGCGCGGTGGCAAGCGGGCACAGCGGCTGCTCGGGCATCCGCGCTTCCGCGCCGCTTACGACTTCCTCGAGCTGCGCGCCGGGGCGGGTGACGCCCCCGCCGAGCTGGCGCAGTGGTGGCGCGAGTTCCAGGAGCAGCCCGAGCGCCCGCCCTCGCAGAAGAAGAAGAGCAGCCGCGGTGGGCGGCGCCGGCGCGGCGGCCGGGGCCGTGGCAAGGGCAATGGCGAGGGTGGCGGGAATGGCACCGCGGCGTCGACCCCGGAGGAGTCGGCGGAATGAGCACGGCCATCACGGCCTACGTCGGCCTGGGCAGTAACCTCGAGCAGCCGCGCCGGCAGGTCGAGCGGGCGGTGGTGCGCCTGGATCTGCTCGCCGACTGCCGGGTCCAGGCCGTCTCCAGCCTCTACCGCAACCCGGCGCTGCAGGCGCCGGGCGTGCCGGCACAGCCCGATTTCATCAACGCCGTGGCGGCGCTGGAGACGCGGCTGGGCCCGCTGGCCTTGCTCGACGCCCTGCTCGGCATTGAGGCCGCGCAGCAGCGGCGGCGCGACGGGGTGCGCTGGGGGCCGCGGACCCTGGATCTGGACCTGCTGCTCTACGGTCAGATGCAGGTGGAGGAGCCGCGGCTGCAGGTGCCGCATCCGGAGCTGGCCCGGCGGCCGTTCGTGGTCCATCCGCTGCTTGAGATCGCCCCCGGGGTTCGCTTGCCCGGCGCCGGGGCGCTGGCCGACGCCGCCGCGGCGCTCGGCGTCGATGCCCTGGAGCGGGTTGGCGCCGTGGCCGGCTTCGAGCACCGGTCGCTGCAGGAACCGGCCTGAAGGCTGGACGCGTTACGGCGATGGGTACTTCAATCGGGAGCCAGTGGCGCTGTACTCTGTCCCACCTTTCTCAAGCCGAGGTTGACTCCCATGTCCAGCGGTGATCGCAAGCACGCCTCCGGCGGGGCCGTGACGGTCTCCCGCATGCGCGCGATGAAGCGCGAGGGCCAGCCCCTGGTCTGTCTGACGGCCTACGACTACGGCTTCGCGGCCGCCTGCGAGCGCGCCGGGGTGGATCTGCTGCTCATCGGCGACTCCCTCGGCATGGTGGTCCAGGGTCACGAGACCACCCTGCCGGTAACCGTGGACGACATCGTCTACCACACCTGCTGCGTGGCACGGGCCTGCCAGCGGGCGCTGGTGGTGGCGGATCTGCCCTTCATGAGCCATACCGACGTGGAGCAGGGGCTGCACAACGCTGGGCGTCTGATGAAGGAGGGCGGGGCGCAAATGGTCAAGCTCGAGGGCGGTGCCGAGCAGGCAGCGCTGGTCGAGCGCCTGGCCGTGAACGGGATCCCGGTCTGCGGCCACTTGGGGCTGAAGCCGCAGCAGGTCCATAAGCTCGGCGGCTACCGGGTGCAGGGGCGCGAGCAGGCCGACGCCGAGCGCATGGAGGCCGATGCCCGGGCGCTGGAGGCGGCCGGGGCCGATCTGCTCATCCTCGAGTGCGTGCCCACCCCCCTGGCGCGGCAGCTCAGCGAGCAGCTGAGCATCCCCGTGGTGGGTATCGGCGCCGGCGGCGGCTGCGATGGGCAGATCCTGGTGCTCCACGACGTGCTCGGCGTCACCGAGCAGCCGCCGCGCTTCGCCCGGGCCTTCGGTGCCGAGACGGGGAGTGTGCAGGCGGCGCTGGCCGCCTACGCGGCGGCGGTGCGCGACGGCACCTTTCCAGGGCCAGAGCACGGGTTCGAGGCTTGAAGCGGGTCACCGAACGCAACGCCATGCGCGAGCTCTCGCGCGCCTGGCGCGGGCGCGGCGAGCGCGTCGGGCTGGTGCCGACCATGGGCAACCTCCATCGCGGCCACCTGGAGCTGGTCGACCGCCTGGCCGGGTGCGTGGACCGGCTGGTGGTGTCGATCTTCGTCAATCCGCTGCAGTTCGGCCCCGGGGAGGACTACGACGCCTACCCGCGCACGCTGGACGCCGATCTGGCCGCCCTGCAGGGGCGCGGCGTGGACGCCGTCTTCGCGCCCACCGCGCGGGAGATGTACCCCGGCGTCGAGCCGCCCTGGACCGGGGTCGACGTGCCGGCATTGACGCAGACCCTGTGCGGGGCGGCCCGGCCGGGCCACTTCGCCGGGGTGGCGGTGGTGGTGATCAAGCTGCTCAACATCGTCGAGCCGGATGCGGCGGCCTTCGGGCGCAAGGATTACCAGCAGCTGCAGGTGGTGCGCCGGGTGGTGGCCGATCTGGATCTGCCGGTGGAGATCGTCGAGGTGCCCGTCGTCCGCGAGGACGACGGTCTGGCGCTGAGTTCACGCAACGGCTACTTGGATGCGGAGCAGCGTCGGCGGGCGCCGGCGCTCTACGTCACGCTCCGCGAGTTGGCGGCGGCCCTGGAGGCCGGGCGGCGGGACTGGCAGCAGCTCGAAGCCGAGGCCTGCCGGCGGCTGGAGGCGGCGGGGTTCGACGCCGCCGAGTACGTAGCGGTCCGCCGCTGCGATGATCTGGCCGAGCCGCGCGGGGATGAGCCGCGGCTGGTGTGCCTGGGGGCGGCGCGCCTGGGTACGGCGCGGCTGATCGACAACGTCGAGGCGCGATTGAACCGGTAACCGAGGGCGTGCATAATCGCTGAGCTGCCGATTGTGCAGGTGCACATGACCGGTTCTTCATCAATCGGATCGGCATGTGATTTCGCGGCATAGAGGTTTGAGCCATGCAACTGAACATGCTCAAGGGCAAGCTGCATCAGGCCCGCGTCACGCAGACCGAGCTCGAGTACGAGGGCTCCTGCGCCATTGATCTGGACCTGTTGGAAGCAGTCGGCATCCACGAGTACGAGCAGATCCACGTCTACAACATCGAGAACGGCGAGCGCTTTGTGACCTACGCCATCATCGGTGAGCGGGGCTCGCGGATGATCTCCATGAACGGGGCGGCGGCCCACAAGTGCAGCGAGGGTGATCGGGTGATCATCTGCGCCTACGCCGGTGTCCCGGAGTCGGAGCTGGGCGAATTCCAGCCCCGTCTGGCTTATCTCGATGCGGACAACCGCATTACCCAGCGGCGCGGCAGCATCCCGCTGCAGGTCGCCTAGTCCGTCCCCCGCGGCGTGGCTCCGTGCCGCGCCAGGGCCCACCGCACGTGTTCCCGTACCAGGGCCGAGGGGTGGTTGAGCCGCTGTCCGAGCGCCTCGACCACCTCGGGCGTGGGTGCGGCGTTGCCCAGTGCCACCGCCAGGTTGCGCAGCCATCGCTCGTGGCCGATCCGCCGGATGGCGGAGCCCGCCGTGCGCTCGAGGAAGGTGGCCTCGTCCCAGTTGAACAGCGCCACCAGATCCGCGTCGTCCAGACCGTGGCGGGGCTGGAAATCGTCCTCGGCGGTGGGGTGGGCGTAACGATTCCAGGGGCAGACCAGCTGACAGTCGTCGCAGCCGAAGATGCGGTTGCCCATGGCCGGGCGCAGGGGCTCGGGGATCGAGCCCGGATGCTCGATGGTCAGATAAGAGATGCAGCGGCGCGCGTCGAGCTGGTAGGGGCCGGTGAAGGCGTTCGTCGGGCAGGCGCGCAGGCAGCGTCGGCAGCTGCCGCAATGCGCGCGGACCGGATCGTCCGTGGGCAGCGGCAGGTCCGTGAATAGCTCGCCGAGGAAGAAGTACGACCCGGCGTGGCGATTGAGCAGCATGGTGTTCTTGCCGATCCAGCCCAGCCCGGCCTCGCGAGCCAGCGCGCGCTCGAGGACCGGGGCGCTGTCGACGAAGGCGCGGTAGCCGAAGGGGCCGATGGTGGACTGGATGCGTTCGGCGAGTCGCTGCAGCCGCCGTCGCATCAGCTTGTGGTAGTCGCGGCCCAGGCTGTAGCGGGTGATGAAGGCGCGTTGGCGGGCCTCGAGCACGGCGCGGGGCTCCGCCGCCCGATCCGGGGTGTAGTCCATGCGCACCACGACCACCGAACGGGTCCCGGGGACCAGCTGCCGGGGCCGCGCCCGCTTGCGCCCGTGGCGGCCCATGAAGCCCATTTCGCCCTGGTGACCAGCCTGCAGCCAGCGGATCAGGCGCGCTTCGTCCTGCGCCAGCTCGGTGCCGGCGATGCCGCAGGCCGAGAAGCCCAACTCGGCGGCCCAGGTGCGGATGGAGCCGGCGAGGGCGGCGGACTGGAGTGCGGTCGGTTCAGCGTCGGGCATAGACCGTTCAGAATGGAGCGTTCCGGGGCCGGGGGGAACCCCCCCCGCCGTGCGCGTTCGACCTGGAGGCGAGCAGAACCCCATGCGTGAGCTCTACACCCCCGACCAAGTGGCCCGCCTGGATCAGGCGGCCATCCGTGCCGGTATCGCCGGCGAGGTGCTCATGGACCGTGCCGGCCGGCGGCTCTGGCAGGAGATGCGCCAGCGTTGGCCGGGGGCAGGGCGGTTGGCCGTGGTCTGCGGCGGCGGCAACAACGGTGGTGACGGATACGTGGTGGCCCGTCTGGCCGGCCGGGCCGGGCTGGCGGTGGAGGTCCTCTACCTGGTGCCGCCGGAGCGGCTGAGCGGGGATGCGGCCCGCCACGCGCAGCGTTACCTAGACGGGGGCGGGATCTGTCGACCGTTCGAGCCCGAGGCCCTGGACGGGGTCGACGTGATCGTCGACGCGCTGCTCGGCACCGGGCTGGATCGGCCGGTGAGCGGGGCGTTCGCCGAGGCGGTGACGGCCGTCAATGCCACCCCCGCGCCGGTGGCGTCGGTGGATATCCCCTCCGGCATCCACGGGCGCACCGGGGCCGAGATGGGGGTCGCGGTCCGGGCGCAGCTTACCGCGACCTTCGTCGCCCGCAAGAGTGGGCTGTTCACCGGTCGCGGCCCGGCCTGCGCCGGGGCGGTGGTCTTCGACGATCTCGGTACGGCGACGTGGACCGCCGGCGCGGAGTTGCCCCATGCGTGGCAGGCGACACCGGCGGATGTCGGCGCGTTGCTGCCGCCCCGGCCGCGGGATGCGCACAAGGGGCAGCAGGGGCATGTGCTGGTGGTCGGCGGGGATCGCGGTATGGCCGGTGCGGTGCGCCTGGCCGCCGAGGCGGCGGGGCGCAGCGGCGCCGGGCTGGTGAGCGTGGCGACGCGCCCGGAGCACGTGCCGGCGGTGGTGGGTCCGTGTCCGGCGGTCATGGCCCACGGCATCGATCGTGCCGAGGAGCTGGCGCCGCTGCTCAGCCGCGCCAGCGTGGTCGCCCTGGGTCCGGGGCTGGGCCAGGGGGCCTGGGGGCGTGCGATGTGGGCGGCTTGCCGGGATGTGGCCCGCCCCCGCGTGGTCGATGCGGACGGGCTCAACCTGCTCGCCGCCGACGGGCGGCCGCTGGCCGACGCTGTGCTGACGCCGCACCCCGGTGAAGCGGCGCGGTTGCTCGGCGCCGACTGGGACACCACGGCGATCGCCGCTGACCGCTTCGCCGCCGTGCGCGAGCTGGCCTCGGGGTGGCAGGCGGTGGCCCTGCTCAAGGGGGCGGGGACCCTGGTCGACGACGGTCGAGCGCGCTATCTGGCCAGCGCCGGGACGCCGGGGATGGCCAGCGGCGGCATGGGGGATGTGCTCACCGGGGTGGTGGCCGGGCTGTGGGCCCAGTGTCCGGGGGCCGATCGGGCCCGTATGGCGGCGGTGGCGGCCCACGTCCACGGCCGGGCCGGGGAGCGGGCCGCTGCGGCTCTGGGCGGTGAGCGCGGCCTGCTCGCCAGCGACCTGCTCGGCTGGTTGCCGGCGGTTCTCGCCGAGGGGGAGGCGGCGGCGTGAGCATGTGGCAGTGTGATCTCGCCGACGCCGCGGCCACCGAAGCCCTGGGGGCGGCGCTGGCCGCGGTGCTCTCCGAGGGGGTGGTCTACCTGCACGGCGACCTGGGAGCGGGCAAGACCACCCTGGCCCGCGGGTTGCTGCGCGCCCGCGGGGTGGCCGGCCCGGTGCGCAGCCCCACGTACACGCTGCTTGAGCCCTACGCCACGGCCGCCGGGTCCGTCCTACACCTGGATCTTTACCGCCTGGCCGACCCCGAGGAGCTTTACTTCCTGGGCGTCGAGGAGATCGAGGCGACGGGGACGCTGGCGCTGGTCGAGTGGCCGGGGCGCGGCGCCGGGGTGCTGCCGCCCGCGGATCTGTCGGTGACGTTGGGGTACGTCGGCGCCGCACGGCGTGCGACGGTCCGCGCCGAGACGGCGCGAGGCCGCGGAGCGGTGGCGGCGCTGGATTCAGGTAGCGCTTGAGTTTTGCTCCTTATCTTCTCGTCTATCGGGAAAAAACCCTTGAAGCCGGCCGGCGCCCGGCATAGCCTTGAGAGGCAGCAACGGGCGACCACGAGGTGCGAGGAGGAGCGTTGAGGCGGGGCTATGGCCTGGCATGGATCGGGCTGCTGATCGGGCTGCTGGCGGCCCATGCGGCGCCGGCCGCGACTATCGACAATGTGCGGCTTTCCGATGAGGACGACCGCACCCGGGTGGTCTTCGACCTGGATCAGGTGCCGGAGCATCGGGTTTTCACCCTGCCGGATCCGCACCGGGTGGTGATCGACTTCGAAGGCGTCGAACTCGGTGCTGCCGATCTGCCGCGGGGCGGGGTGCTCGATGGAATCCGCACCGGCCGGCAGGAAGGCGGCGGGCTGCGCGTGGTCCTCGACGTCAGCCGCGAGGTGGAGGCGCGCAGCTTCGTGATCGGCGGCGGCGACGACGGCGGCCAGCGCCTGGTGGTGGATCTGGGCGGCAAGCAGGGCGAGCGCCGGCAGGCGGTGCGCTCCGCCTCGGAGCGCGAGACACGCGAGGTGATCGTCGCCATCGACGCTGGCCACGGCGGGGTCGACCCCGGCGCCATCGGCCCCGACGGGACCTTCGAGAAGGATGTGGTCCTGGAGGTTTCCCGCCAGCTCTACGACCTGATGAAGGAGGCCCAGGGCCTGCGGCCGCTGATGGTTCGCGAGGGCGATTACTACATGAACCTGCGCGACCGCACCCGGGTCGCCCGGGAGGGCAACGCCGACATCTTCCTCTCCATTCACGCTGATGGGGCGGAGAATCCCAACGTTAAGGGCGCCTCGGTCTACGCGCTGTCCCTGGACGGGGCCACCTCGGAGCAGGCGCGGGTGCTGGCGCGGCGGGAGAATGCGGCCGACTTCATCGGTGGGGTCTCGCTGGAGGACAAGGACGACACCGTGGCCTCGGTGCTGGTGGACCTCTCCCGGGGGCACACGATTGAGGCGAGCCTGGAGATGGGTGAGTACCTGCTGCCCCAGCTCGACCGCCACGCGGATCTGCTGCGCAACCGCGTCGACCAGGCCGGTTTTGCCGTGCTCAAGTCCCTGGACATGCCCTCGCTGCTCATCGAGCTGGGCTTTCTGACCAACCCCGAGGAGGAGCGCCGGCTGAACACCCGCAGCTATCAGCGTGACCTGGCCGAGGGGATCGTCGCCGGCGTACGCGAGTACGCCGAGCGCCACATCCTCCCTGAGCTGCGCATGGCCGATGCAGGCCAGAACGGCCAGCGCGAGCACGAGGTTCAGCGCGGTGAGAACCTGTCGGTGATTGCGCAGCGGTACGAGGTCAGCACCGAGCGCCTGCGCGAGGTCAACGACCTCTCCGGGGATCAGATCCGCGCTGGCAGCACACTGGTCATCCCTTAGAATGCGCGCATGAGTACGCGCGGCATTCACCCCCTGCCGGATAATCTGATCGACCAGATCGCCGCGGGCGAGGTGGTCGAGCGCCCCGGGTCGGTGGTCAAGGAGCTGGTCGAGAACAGCCTTGACGCCGGCGCCGGGCGCATCGAGGTGCAGATCGAGCGCGGCGGCAAGCAGCGTATCCGCATCGCCGACGACGGCGGCGGCATCCCGCCCGGGGAGCTGGAGCTGGCCCTGCGTCGGCACGCGACCAGCAAGCTCACCGGCCTCGAGGAGCTGGAGCGGATCGCCAGCCTCGGGTTCCGCGGCGAGGCGCTGCCGAGTATCGCCGCCGTTTCGCGGCTGACCCTGGCCTCGCGCACCGCCGACGACGAGCTCGGTTATCAGCTGCGGTGCGACGGTGGGGCGCTGGGCGCGCCGGAGCCGGTGGCCCAGCCGCCGGGGACCACCGTCACCGTCGATGATCTCTTCTACAACACCCCGGGGCGGCGCAAGTTCCTGCGCACCGAGCGAACCGAGCTTTACCACGTCCAGGAGGCGCTGCGCCGGTTGGCGCTGAGCCGGTTGGATGTCGGTTTCTCGCTCGCCCACCAGGGGCGGCGGCTGTGGTCGGTGGCCCCGGCGGTCAGTGAGACGGAGCGCCACGAGCGCCTTGCCGAGCTGCTGGGGCGTGCCTTCGCCGATCACGCCCTGGCGGTGGAGCTGGAGGGCGCCGGGCTGCAACTCAGCGGCTGGCTGGGGCTGCCCACCGCGGCGCGGCGCCAGGGGGATCTGCAGTATCTGTTCGTCAACGGGCGGCTGGTGCGTGACCGGGGGGCGGCCCACGGGATTCGCCAGGCCTACAGCGACTGCCTCTACCGGGACCACTACCCCGCCTATGTCCTTTTCCTGGAGATGGATCCGGCGCGGGTCGACGTTAACGTCCACCCGATGAAGCACGAGGTGCGTTTCCGTGACGGGCGCACGGTGCACGACTTCCTGGCACGGCGGATTGCCGACGCCCTGGCGACGGTGGAGCCGGCCGGCGCGGCGGCACCCGCGGCGACGGGTTCGCCTGGGAGGGCCCCGTCCGCCGGTGTTGGCACGGCCCCGGGGGTGGCGTCGGCTGTAGCGCCGCGTACCGGGGCCGACGGATCGCAGGGTGGCACCGCGGAGCTGGGGCTGCCCCTGGCTGAGGCCCGGCAGCTCTATGGCGGTGGCGCCGGTGCGGCCGCCGGTACCCCGGGGAGCGCGGGGGCACCGGCTGCCCCCGCAGAGCCAGCCACCCCGGGGGATCCGGCCACCCGGCAGGAGGCCGAGCCGGAGCTCGGCCACGCCGTGGGGCAGATCCGTGACGCCTACATCCTTGCCGAGTCCCAGCGGGGCTTGGTGGTGGTGGACATGCACGCCGCCCACGAGCGAGTGGTCTACGAGCGGATGAAGGCGCAGCTGGCGGCCTCGGGGATCGCCACCCAGTCGCTGCTTGTGCCGGTGAGCGTTCCGGTGCCCCCCGCCGAAGCCGAGCGGGTGGAGCTGCACGCAGCCACCCTGGCGCAGGCCGGTCTGGAGGTGGATCGGGCCGGCCCGGAGTCGGTGCGGGTGCACCGGGTGCCGGCGCTGCTCGCCGAGGCCGACGCGGCGGCGCTGGTCCGCGACGCGGTGGCGGCGCTGGAGGCGGAAGGGGTGGGCGGTGGCGTGGAGGACCGGGTGCACGCGCTACTCGCGCAGATGGCCTGCCACGGCTCGGTGCGCGCCGGGCGCCGCCTGGAGCGGGCCGAGATGGACGCCCTGTTGCGTGATATCGAGCGCACCCCGCGGGCGGCACAGTGCAACCACGGCCGGCCCACCTACACCGTGCTCGATGACGAGGCGCTGGCGCGGCTGTTCATGCGGGGGCGGTGATGGCGGCGCCGGTGGTCTTCATCATGGGGCCTACCGCCGTCGGCAAGAGCGAGCTGGCCCTCTCCCTGGCCGAGCGGCTGGGCGGGGAGATCGTCAGTGTCGATTCGGCGCAGATCTATCGAGGGTTGGATATCGGGACCGCCAAGCCCTCCCGCGCGGTGCGCGCGCGCTGCCCGCACCATCTGATCGACATCCGCGACCCGGTCGAGCGCTACTCGGCGGCGGAGTTCGCCCGCGACGCCCAGGCGGCCATCGCCGCCATCCGCGGCCGCGGGCGGTTGCCGGTGCTCGTCGGTGGGACCGGTCTCTATTTCCAGGCGCTTCAGCACGGGCTCTCACCCATGCCGCCGGCGGATACCCGGATCCGCGCCGAGTTGGCGGCGGAGGAGGCGGCCCACGGCGTGCAGGCGCTGCATCGGCGGCTGTGGGCCCTGGATCCGGAGAGTGCCGCACGGCTGCACCCCAACGACAGCCAGCGCATCCAGCGGGCGCTGGAGGTCTACCGGCTCACCGGCCGACCGCTGAGCGAGGTCCAGCGCGAGCCGGGGCTGCCGGGGCTGGACGAGGCGCCGCTGAAGGTCATCCTCGAGCCGCCGGAGCGTGCCTGGCTGCACCGGCGCATCGAGGCCCGTTTCCGGGCCATGCTCGCTGCCGGGCTGGTGGGCGAGGTGGTGGCGCTGCACCGCCGCGGCGATCTGGGCGAGGAACTCCCGGCGATTCGTGCGGTCGGATACAGGCAAGTCTGGCATTACCTGGAAGGCGCCTGCGACCACCCCACAATGATCCGCCGGGGGCTGCGCGCCACGCGTCAGTACGCCAAGCGGCAGATCACCTGGTTGCGCGGGCAGGACGACGGAGTCCGGTTCACGGCGGGCGACGGGCTGGAGGCGCGGGTTCACAGCTATGTCACCGGGGCCCTCGGGGGCGTGTGATACACTTTTCCCATGAGCAAGTGGCGCCCCTGCGGCGGGGTTCGCGGGTCATAACAACAACAATCATTGGGGGCGAATCGTCATGGCGAAGGGGCAGTCATTGCAGGAACCCTTTCTGAATACCCTGCGCAAGGAAAAGGTTCCGGTCTCGATCTACCTGGTCAATGGGATCAAGCTGCAGGGGCAGATCGAGTCCTTCGATCAGTTCGTGGTGCTGTTGCGCAACAACGTCAACCAGATGGTGTACAAGCACGCCATCTCGACCATCGTCCCGGCACGGCGCGTGCGCCTGCCGCAGCAGGGCGAAGAGGCATCCGCCGAGGCGGTCGTCGGCGAGGAGGCAAGCGATAACTAATCAGCGCAAGGGTAGCGGTCCGGCGGATCTGTTCGCGCGGCCTTCTGGGGGCGAACGGGCCGTGGTGCTGCACGTCCGGCTTCCAGGGGACGCCCTGGACGCCGCGGAGGAGTTCGAGGCGCTGGGTGACTCCGCCGGCGCCGAGGTGGTGGGCCGCTTTCGCCACCGACGCGACACCCCGGATCCGCGGACCTTCATCGGCCGCGGCAAGGTCGCCGAGCTGGCCGAGCGGGTGCGCGAACTGGACGCCGGGCTGGTGCTGGTTGACCAGCCGCTGTCGGCGGCTCAGGAGCGCAACCTGGAGACCGACCTGGGCTGCCGTGTGCTCGATCGCACCGGGCTGATCCTGGATATCTTCGCGCAGCGGGCGCGAACCTTCGAGGGCCGGCTCCAGGTGGAGCTGGCGCAGCTCAAGCACGTCGCCAGTCGCCTGGTCCGCGGCTGGTCCCACCTGGAGCGGCAGAAAGGCGGGATCGGCCTGCGTGGCCCGGGCGAGAAGCAGCTGGAGATGGACCGCCGGCTCATCGGCGGGCGCATCCAGCAGATCGAACGGCGCCTGGCCAAGGTGCGCCGAACCCGTGAGCAGGGCCGCAAGGCCCGGCGCAAGCGCGAGCTGCCCGTGGTCTCGCTGGTCGGCTATACCAACGCCGGCAAGTCCACCCTGTTCAATCACGTTACCGGCTCACAGCGCCTGGCCGAGGATCGGCTGTTCGCGACACTCGATCCCTCGTGGCGCCGCGTGGAGCTGGCCCGTGGCTCGGCGGCGGTGGTTTCGGATACGGTGGGCTTTATCAGCCGGTTGCCCCACGATCTGGTGGCGGCCTTCCGCTCGACCCTCGAGGAGGTCACCGACGCGGATCTGCTTCTTCACGTCATCGACGCCGGGGCCGAGGAGCGCGAGCACCAGATCGAGCAGGTGGAGGCGGTCCTCGCGGAACTCGGTGCCGATGCGGTGCCCACGCTGCGTGTCTACAACAAGGTGGATACCTGCGCCCTGGCGCCGGGCCGGATCGAGGACGACGAAGGCCTGGTGACCGGCGTACGGATCTCGGCGGCCACCGGTGAGGGGGTGGAAGCCCTGCTCGAGGCGGTGGCCGAGCGGCTCGGCCCGGAGCGCACCCGGCGCCGTGTCCATCTGCGGCCGGATCAGGGGCGCCTGCGTGCCCAGCTGTTCCGGCTCGGCTGTGTCATCGAGGAGCACTGCGCCGACGACGGCCAGCTCGCTCTGGAGGTGGAGCTCCCCGTGCATGAGCTGGAAAGGCTCCATGTCCGTGAGGGGCTGCCGCGCGGAGAGGTTGTCCCTACCTGACTTCGGTTGCGGTTGGCGGGGCAGCTCCCTAGAATCTGACCGTTCGACCGACCTGACGGCGGATCGTCTTAGTCACATACGGAGTCCCGAATGGCGTGGAATGAGCCCGGCGGCGGCAGCCGCGACCCCTGGGGCAGCGGCCCCAAAGGCGGCGGCAGTGGGGGGCCGCCCGATCTGGATGAGGTCTTCCGCAAGTTGCGTGAGCAGTTGCAGGGCCTGTTCGGCGGGCGCATGCCCAGCGGGCCCTCCCGCGGGCCCGGCGCAACCGGCATCGGCTTGCTGGCGCTCGGCGCCTTCGTGGTCTGGATGCTATCCGGCATCTATATCGTCGACCAGGGCTGGCGCGGGGTGGAGCTGACCTTCGGTCGCCACTCCGATACGACGGAGCCCGGGCCGCACTGGCACTGGCCGCGCCCCATCGGCCAGATCGAGCGGGTCAATGTCGACCAGCGGCGCATCGCCGAGGTCGGCTACGAGTCGATGCAGAATCGGGCCCGTCCCGTGCCGGCCGAGGCGCTGATGATCACCCGCGACGAGAACATCGTCGATGTGCGGATCGCGGCGCAGTACGAGGTCAATGATCCTTTCCTCTACCTGTTCAACTTCCGCTTGCCGGAGCAGACCCTCAAGCAGGTCACCGAGAGTGCCGTGCGCGAGATCATCGGCAAGCGTGAACTGCAGTATGTGCTCACCGAAGGCCGCACCGAGGTGGCGCAGGAGACCGGGCGGTTGCTCCAGGAGGTGATGGACGAGTACCGCACCGGGCTGCAAGTGGTGCAGGTGGCGGTCCAGGATATCCAGCCCCCCGAGCCGGTGCAGCCGGCCTTCGAGGACGCCATCCGCGCCCGGGAGGACGAGCAGCGCACCATCAACCGGGCCCAGGCCTACGCCAATGAGCTGATCCCGCGGGCCCAGGGCCAGGCGGCGCGCATTCTCGAGGAAGCAGACGGTTACCGCGAGCAGGTTATCGCCCAGGCCGAGGGTGACGCGGCCCGCTTCGAGGCGCTGGTGGCCGAGTACCGCAACGCACCGTCGCTGATGCGTCAGCGGATCTACCTCGAGACCATGGAGGAGATCCTCGGGCGCGTGCCCAAGGTGATGCTCGACTCCGAGTCCAGCCAGTCGCTGATGTACCTGCCGCTGGACAAGCTCATGGATCGCCGGAGTGGCACGACGGCGTTTGCCGGCGAATCCAATATCGATGTACCGCAGGAACGGGACGCCATCTCGCCGACGCAGCGAGCACGAGAGGCGCTCCGTGATAGGGGGACGCGCTGATGCGAATCCTGAAGAACGTCGTGTTGCCCCTGCTGGTGGTGGCCGCGATCCTCGGCTACTTCTCGGTGTTCACCGTCTCCGAGAAGGAGGTCGCGCTCAAGTTCCGGCTTGGTGAGATCATCAAGTCGGACTTTGATCCGGGGCTCCACTTCAAGACCCCGTTCGTGAACAACGTCCGCAAGTTCGACGCCCGGGTGCAGAACCTGGACGAGGAGCCGGAACGGTTCCTGACGGTGGAGCAGAAGAACCTGATCGTCGACTCCTTCGTGAAGTGGCGCGTGGATGATGCCGAGCGTTACTACACCACCGTCCGTGGTGAGCCGGAGCGGGCCAACCAACGCCTGCGCGAGATCATCCGCGATGCCCTGCGTGCCGAGTTCGGTAAGCGCACGGTGCAGGACATCATCTCCGGCGAGCGCGTGCAGATCATGGACATCCTGCGCGTGACCACCGCCGAGGCGGCGCAGAGCCTGGGGCTGGAGGTGCTCGATGTGCGCCTCAAGCGCATCGATCTGCCCGAGGACGTTACCGACTCGATCTTCGACCGCATGGTGGCGGATCGTGAGCGGGTCGCCCGCGAGATCCGCGCCCGCGGTGAGGAGGCCGGCGAGCGCATTCGCGCCGACGCCGACCGTCAGCGGACGGTGCTCCTCGCCGAGGCCTACCGGGACGGTGAGTCCCTGCGTGGTGAGGGTGATGCCACCGCGGCGGAGATCTACGCCAGCGCCTACAGCCAGGAGCCGGATTTCTTCGCCTTCCAGCGCAGCCTCAGGGCCTATCGCGAGTCCTTCCAGGGTGAGGACGATCTGTTCGTCCTGTCGCCGGACTCGCAGTTCTTCCGCTTCTTCGACGGCGGCGAGCAGCTGCCGGGGATGAACGGCGAGCTCGGGTCCCCCGATCAGGACTGACCGAGAGGGGGGATCGCCGTGGAGATGGGTGACCTGCTCACCGCGATCGCCCTCCTGCTGGTGATCGAGGGCATCCTCCCTGCAGCGAACCCCGGCGCCCTGCGCCGGGTGTTCCTGCAGGCCGCCGAGATGGATGATCGAAGCCTGCGGACCGTCGGCCTCCTGTCCATGGGGGTGGGCGTTCTGCTGCTCTACTGGGTGCGAGGTTAATGGATCGCAAGGCACGGTGGATGCTGCCGGACGGCGTCGACGAGCTGTTGCCGCCGGAGGCCGCACAGGCCGAGGCGTTGCGCCGTCGGCTGTTGGATCTCTTCGATTCCTGGGGGTATGAGCTGATCATGCCCCCTTTCATTGAGTACCTGGAGGCACTGCTCACCGGCACCGGCCGGGATCTGGACGTGCAGACCTTCAAGGTCACCGATCAACTCTCCGGGCGGACGCTGGGCGTGCGCCCCGACATCACCCCGCAGGCGGCCCGGATCGACGCCCATCAGCTGCGCCGCGAGGGCATCACCCGGCTGTGCTACATCGGCAGCACCCTGCAGGCGCGGGCCGAAGGGCCCGCCGGCAGCCGCAATGCCGTGCAGCTTGGCGCAGAGCTCTACGGCCACGCCGGGGTGGAGAGCGATCTGGAGGTGATCTCGCTGATGCTCGCCACGCTGCGCGCCGCCGGGGTGGAGCAGCTGCATCTGGATGTGGGGCACGTGGGTATCTTCGAGGCCCTGCTTGAGGACCTCGGCCTCGGCCCGGCCGCCGAGGAGGCCCTGCTTGATGCCCTGCAGCGCAAGGCCGGCGACGAGATCGCCGTCGTGCTCGCCGAGGCCGGTGTGGAGACGGCGCAGGCCGAGCGTCTTTCGGCGCTGGTCGGGCTGCACGGTGGCGTGGAGGTCCTCGAGCGGGCGCAGACGGTGCTCGGCTGGGCCGGTCCGGCGGTGGCCGAGGCGCTGGAGCAGCTGCGTGTGGTGGCCGACAGCCTGGCGCGGCGCGAGCCGGAGTTGCCGCTGCACCTGGATCTGGGCGAGCTGCGCGGCTACCGCTACCACACCGGGCTGGTGTTCGCCGCCTACACCCCGGGCTATGGGCAGGAGCTGGCGCGCGGTGGGCGCTACGACGGCATCGGCCGGGCGTTCGGGCGGCCGCGGCCGGCCACCGGCTACAGCGCTGACCTCAAGGCGCTGCTCAACCTCGGCGGCGGCGTTGCGGGGCCGGCTGGGGGTGGCGTGCTCGCCCCCTGGGGCGATGATCCGGCGCTGCATGCACGCGTGGCCGAGTTGCGCGCCGCCGGTGAGCGGGTGGTCTGGCAGCTGCCCGGCGACGAGCAGGACAACCACGGTTGCGATCGACGCCTGGTCGAGCGCAACGGCACCTGGGAACTGGATACGGAGTGAGTATGGGCACCAATGTGGTCGTAGTCGGCACGCAGTGGGGCGACGAGGGCAAGGGCAAGATCGTCGACTGGTTGACCGAGAACGCCGGGGTCGTGGCGCGCTTCCAGGGCGGGCACAACGCCGGCCATACGCTGGTCATCGACGGCGAGCAGACGGTGCTGCACCTGATCCCGTCCGGCATCCTCCGCGATGATGCTACCTGCGTGATCGGCAACGGCGTGGTGCTCTCCGCCGAGGCGCTGCTCGAAGAGATCCGCGAGCTCGAGGCCCGTGGGGTTCCGGCGCGGGAACGGCTGCGCATCAGCCCCTCCTGCCCGCTGATCCTGCCCTGCCACGTGGCGCTGGATCACGCCCGGGAGAAGGCGAAAGGCAAGGCGGCTATCGGCACCACCGGCCGCGGCATCGGTCCCGCCTACGAGGACAAGGTGGCCCGGCGCGGCGTGCGGTTGTCGGATCTGTTCCACCGCGAGCGCCTGGCGCAGAAGCTCGGCGAGCTGCTCGACTACCACAACTTCGTGCTCAAGCACTATTTCGGCGCCCCGACCATGGACTTCCAGGAGGTCCTCGATCAGGCGCTGGCCCACGGCGAGCAGCTGCGGCCGCTGGCCACCGACGTCGGTGCCCTGCTGACCGCGGAGATGCGCACCGGACGCAATATCCTCTTCGAGGGCGCGCAGGGTACGCTGCTGGACGTCGATCACGGCACGTACCCCTTCGTGACCTCGTCGAACACCTGCGCTGGTGCCGCCGCCGCGGGGACCGGCGTCGGCCCGCGCACCCTCGACTACATCCTGGGGATCACCAAGGCGTACACCACCCGGGTGGGGCAGGGGCCGTTCCCCACGGAACTCGACTTCGACGACGAGATGGGTATGCACCTGGGCGAGCGGGGCCATGAGTTTGGCGCCACCACCGGGCGGCAGCGCCGCTGCGGCTGGTTCGACGCCGTGGCCACGCGCCGGGCGGCGCAGATCAACAGCCTCAGCGGGCTTTGCATCACCAAGCTCGATGTCCTCGACGGCCTGGAGACGCTCCGGCTGTGCGTCGGCTACCGGTGCCAGGGGGCGCTCTGCGAGACGCTGCCGTCGGAGGTGGAGACCCTTTCCGAGTGCGAGCCCGTCTACGAGGACATGCCCGGCTGGGCGGAGACCACCTCGGGCATCGAGCGCTACGAGGATCTGCCCGAGAACGCTCGCGCCTACCTAGAGCGCATCGAGCAGCTGGTCGGTGTCCCGGTGGCGATGATCTCCACCGGGCCCGATCGCAACGAGACCATCGTCCGCCAGAGCCCGTTCTGATCCGCCCGGCGCGGGTTCTGCGCCTTGGCTTCGACGCCTCCCCAGTGATCCGATGCATCCAGCGCCGCTGACCATTCCCCGCGAGGGGTCAGCGGCGACACTGGGTTTTGACCCGGCAACAAAAAAGCCCCCGGGAGGATGCCTCCCGGGGGCTTTCGACTTTCCGAGCCGTGTGGCTCAGAAGCTTGGGGAAATTGGTGCCGAGGAGAGGACTCGAACCTCCACGGGGTTTCCCCCACTAGCACCTGAAGCTAGCGCGTCTACCAATTTCGCCACCTCGGCATGCCCGCTGAAGACCTCGTCAGCGAGTGCGCAAGACTGTAACGGCGCCCCCGGGCAGGTGTCAACAGGCCATCGCGAGGCGGTCGGAATCCTTTGTGGAGGCCCGGCCCGCTGGCGTATCCTCCCGGGATTGATCCAAGGAATAGAAAATGGCGAAGCAAACCAAGAAGCGACCCCCCAAGCGCGACCCGTATCAGGAGCGCGAGCAGGCCAAGTACGAGAACCCGATCCCCAGCCGGGAGTATCTGCTGGAGCTCCTGGCCGCCCACCGTCGCCCGTTGGGTCGGCGCGAGATCGCCGAGGCCTTGGGGCTGGAGAGCCCGGATCAGCATGAGGCGCTGCGCCGCCGGCTGCGCGCCATGGAGCGTGACGGGCAGCTGGTGCGCAATCGCCGCCGCGGGTACTTGGTCGTGGATCACAGTGAGCTGGTTCGCGGCCGCGTCATGGGGCGACCGGACGGCTCCGGTTTCCTGCTGCCGGATGGTACCGGCGATCGGATCGCCCTGTCACCGCGCCAGATGCGCTGCCTGCTCCACGGCGACCGGGCCATCGTGCGCATCACCGGCCGCGACGAGCACGGTACGCCGCAGGGTGAGCTCGTCGAGATCCTTGAGCGCGGCAATCGGCAGATCACCGGCCGGTTCTTCGAGGAGCACGGGGTGGGGTTCCTGGTGCCGGAGAACAAGCGGCTGCAGCAGGACGTTTTGCTGACGCCGGACGGGCGCGGCGGGGCCGAGGACGGCGAGTTGGCGGTGGCCGAGATCCTGGCCCAGCCCAACGAGCGTCGACAGCCCATTGGCCGCATTACTCAGGTGCTCGGGCGGACGATCCACGTCGGTGAAGAGGATGTAGTGGCCGCGCGCATCCACGGCATCCCGATGGACTGGCCGGCCGAGGTGGAAGAGGAGGTCGCCGCCTTCGGTGAGGAGGTCCCCGAGGCCGACAAGCAGGGGCGCACCGACCTGCGTCGGCTGCCGCTGGTGACCATCGACGGCGCCGATGCCAAGGACTTTGACGACGCGCTCTATTGTGAGCCCACCGCCAAGGGCTGGCGGCTGGTGGTCGCCATCGCCGACGTGTCCCACTACGTGCGCCCCGGCTCCGCGCTGGATCAGGAGGCGCGACTGCGTGGCAGCTCGGTCTATTTCCCGCGATCGGTCGTGCCGATGCTTCCCGAGGCCCTGTCCAACGGGCTGTGCTCGCTGAACCCGAAGGTCGATCGACTGGCCATGGTCTGCGACATGCTCCTGCAGGGCAACGGCAAGGTCCTGCGCTCGCGCTTTTATCGTGCGGTGATCCAGTCGGCGGCGCGGTTGACCTACGACCAGGCCGCGGCGGCGGTGGTCGACGGCGACCGCAAGGCGCGCTCGGCCATCGGCGAGGACGTGGTGCGTCACCTGGGCAACCTGCACAACCTCTACAAGACGCTGCGCAAGTCCCGTGAGGAGCGGGGTGCCATCGATTTCGACACCACCGAGACGCAGATGCACTTCGATGACGAGGGGCGTGTGGTCTCCGTCGAACCGACGGAGCGCAACGACTTCCACAAGGTCGTTGAAGAGTGCATGATCTCGGCCAACGTCTGCGCGGCCAAGTTCTTGACCAAGAACAAGGTGCCGTCGCTCTACCGGGTCCACGAGCGCCCCGGCGAGCAGAAGCTCGAGCAGCTCAAGGAGTTCCTGGCCCAGGCCGGGCTTGAACTCGGTGGCGGTGAAGAGCCCACGGGCAAGGATTACGGCCGGGTGATGGAGCAGGCCCGCGAGCGCCCCGATCGCCACCTCATCGAGACCGTCCTGCTGCGGTCGATGCAGGCCGCCGAATACCGGCCGGACAACGCCGGTCACTTCGGGCTGGCGCTGGACGCCTATACGCATTTCACGTCGCCGATCCGCCGCTACCCCGACCTGGTGGTCCACCGGGGCATCGGCCATGTGATCGACGGTCACCGCGGGCGCAGTTTCCCGGTGACCCACAACGATCTGGTCACCCTCGGTGAGCACTGCTCCATGGCCGAGCGCCGGGCGGATGAGGCGACGCGGGATGCCGAGATGACGCTCAAGTGTGAGTATCTCTCGGACCACCTGGGTGACGAGTTCATCGGGGTGATCGCGGCGGTCACCTCCTTCGGGCTGTTCATCTCGCTGGAGGGGGTCTACGTCGACGGTCTGGTGCACATCACCAATCTTGAGAGCGACTTTTTCCATTACGACTCGGTGGGACACCGGCTGGTCGGTGACCGGACGGGCAAGGAGTACCGGCTCAGCGACCGGGTCCGGGTGCGCGTGGCTCGCGTGGAGAAGGACGACCGCAAGATCGATCTGGAGATGGTCGCTCATCCGGTGGACGCTGACGGCGAGCCTCTGGATGGCAGCCGTAAGTCGGGCAAGCGCGGCAAGGGCGGTACGAACCGCGGCCGCAAGTCGGCTTCCGGCGCCGGCCCGTCCGGCAGCGGGTCGTCGAAATCCGCCAAGTCCGAGGGCGGGGGGAAGCGCAAAACGGCCGCCAAGGGCGGCGAGTCGGGCGACGAATCGCAGAAGGAGGGGGGCGGCAGCGGTAAGAGCCGCCGCAGCAGCCGGAGCCGGCGCTCCGGACGGCGCCGCAGTGGTAGCGATCGCAGTAACTGACGGTCATGGCACAGGGCAGACGACGCCGTAGCCGCGGCAAGGGGTCCGCGGCTGCGGACACCGCCGAGGACGGGGCTCAACTGGTCTACGGCCAACACGCCGCGCGCGAGGCTGCCGCCTACGATCCCGCCGGCGTCGAAGCCGTGTGGGTGGAGCGCGGTCGACGGGATGCCCGGCTCGAGCGCCTGCTCGACAAGCTGGACCGCCAGGGAGTGAGCGTCGAGCGCGTGCATCGGCGGGCGCTCGATGAGATGGCTGAAGGGGGCAACCACCAGGGCGTCATCCTGCGCTACAGCGGTACCCCAGCCCGCGGCGAAGGGGAGCTGGCGGATCTGTTGGCCACCGAGCCCGAGCCGCTGCTACTGGTGCTCGATCGGGTTCAGGATCCGCACAATCTCGGCGCGTGCATGCGCAGCGCCGCGGCGGCAGGCGCCCACGGCGTGGTGGCGCCGCGGGACCGGGCGGCGGCGCTGAGCCCGGCAGTGCACAAGACCGCCGCCGGCGCGGTTCAGCGCATCCCCTTCTTCCAGGTAACCAACCTCGCGCGGACCCTGCAGCAGCTGTGCGCGGCTGGGGTCTACACCGTGGGGGCCGCCGGTGAGGCGGAGCGCAGCTGCTATCAGATCGATCTGCGCGGCCCGCTGGCGCTGGTCCTCGGCGGCGAGGGCGAGGGCCTGCGGCGGCTGACCCGGGAGCGTTGTGACGCACTGGTGGCGATCCCCATGCCCGGTACGATGGAAAGCCTCAACGTGTCCGTGGCCGCGGGCGTCCTACTTTTCGAGGCTGTCCGTCAGCGCTTTCCACAGGGCGGCGATCTCGGGTAGACTTGCCCGCTTAACCCGAGGTGCAACCTTGCCTCACATCCGTGGGGGTGGAGGCTGTTTGAGCCTGCGGCTCGAATAACCGTAAGGAGTGATGGATGCGACACTACGAGATTGTCTTCATGGTCCACCCGGACCAGAGCGACCAGGTTCCCGCCATGGTCGAGCGCTACCGCAGCATCGTCGAGTCCAGCGGCGGCACCGTGCACCGCCTGGAGGACTGGGGTCGTCGGCAGCTGGCCTATCCGATCAACAAGCTGATCAAGGCCCACTACGTGCTGATGAACGTCGAGTGCGGCAAGGATGAGATCGACGAGCTCACCTCCGCCTTCCGCTTCAACGACGCGGTCATCCGCAACCTGGTGCTGAGCCGCGACGAGGCCGTCACCGAGCCGTCGCCGCTGGCCAAGGGCAACGAGAAGCGCGAGGACCGCAAGGAGTCCGAGGACGCGGAGTAAAACCGCGCCACGCGCCCGCCGACACCGACGATCAACGAGGAGCTAGACCATGGGACGTTTCTTCCGGCGCCGTAAGTACTGCAAGTTCACCGCGGAGGGCGTGAAGGAGATCGACTACAAGGATCTCAACACGCTGAAAAACTACATCACCGATACCGGCAAGATCGTGCCGAGCCGGATCACCGGCACCAGCGCGCGCTACCAGCGCCAGCTGGCGCGGGCGATCAAGCGCGCCCGTTTCCTGGCGCTGCTGCCGTACACGGACCGTCACTGAGCCGGGGCCGTGAAGGCGTTCGCCGCCTTCATTCTGCGCGGGCCGTTCCAGGCGGCCACGGTCATGGTGGCAGCGGCACTGCTGCCGCTGCTCTCCGTCCTGGCCGCCGGCGCCCTGGCGCTGGTGACCCTGCGCGACGGGCTGCGCCAGGGTGTGGTGGTCGGCGCCATGGCGGGGGCTGCGCTGTTTGCGCTGATGTTCGCCGCGCTGGGAACGGGCGAGCCCGCGTTGCGACTGATCCTCGAGCAGTGGGTGCCGGTGCTCCTGCTTGCCGAGGTGCTGCGCCGGAGCGTCTCCCTGCCGCTTACCCTGTTGCTGTGGATGGGCCTGGGCGCGGTTGCCGTGATCGGGTTCCATCTGGTGGTGCCGGACCCGGCGGCCTACTGGCGCTCGGTGGTCGAGGCCTTCCTGGCCGTCGCCGGCGGTGAGGCGGAACTCGGCGGCGAGGCCGGGGTCCTGCTGCAGGACGAGCTGCTGCCGGTGATGACCGGTCTTTGGGCGGTGAATCTGATGCTGGTCGTCCTCGCCGGGCTGCTCATCGGCCGGGGGCTGCAGGCGCTGCTGTTCAATCCGGGCGGCCTGCGCGCGGAGTTTCACGCCCTTGATCTGGGGCGCGAGGCGGCGCTGGTTGCCCTGGTGCTCTGGCTCGGGGGGCTGTTCGCCGGCCCGGGTCTGATCACCGACCTGGCGCTGGTCACCGGCGCGGCTTTTGTGGTCCAGGCGATTGCGTTCAGCCACGCCATCGTCGCGGCGCGGGGGCTCAGCGGTGGGTGGCTGGTGCCGGTGTATGTGCTGGCGCCACTGCTGTTCCGCCCGCTGGCGCTGGTGGGGATCGGCGATGCGCTGTTCCAGTGGCGGCGAAGACTCGGCGGCGGGACGTCCTCGCAGTAGCGCCGTCACAACCGAATACGAACGATCGAGGTGCAAGGCATGGAACTGATTCTTCTGGAAAAGGTGTCGAACCTGGGGAACCTGGGTGATCGCGTCCGGGTGCGTCCGGGCTACGGCCGCAACTACCTCCTGCCGTACGGCAAGGCCAAGATGGCTACGGAGGAGAACATCCGTTACTTCGAGGAGCGTCGCGCCGAGCTCGAGAAGGCCGCCCGGGAGGCCGAGCAGGCGGCCCAGGCCCGCCTGGAGCAGCTCCAGGAGCTGACTCTGACCATCGCGGCCAAGGTCGGCGAGCAGGGCAAGCTGTTCGGCTCGGTGGGCCCGGCGGATATCGCCAACGCCGCCGAGCAGGCCGGTGTCGAGCTGGCCCGGCGCGAGGTGCGCATGCCCGAGGGGCCGATCCGTGTGGCCGGCGAGTACGACGTGCAGGTGTCGCTCTACACCGACGTTGAGGGCACGGTGAAGGTTGTGGTCGAGGGCGACGAGTCCTGATCGCCAGCCGGGGGTAACCCGGGGAGGAGACGGTGCAGGGTGACGGATCCGCCTCGGACTCCGAGGCCCTGAAGGTTCCGCCGCACGACCTGGAGGCGGAACAGGCGGTGCTCGGCGGGCTGATGCTCGACAACGCCGCCTGGGATCAGGTCGCCGACCGTCTCCACGAGGAGGATTTCTACCGCCGCGAGCATCGCCTGGTCTACCGGGCCATGGGCGAGCTCGCGGAGGGGAATCACCCCATGGACGTGGTCACCCTCTCCGGGTGGCTGCGCAAGCAGGGCCGACTCGAAGAGGCTGGTGGCCTCAGCTATCTCGGGGGTATTGCCCGCGAGACCCCCTCGGCGGCGAACATCCGCGCCTATGCGGATATCGTCCGCGAGCGCTCGGTACTGCGGCAGCTGATCCGCGCCGGCTCCGATGTCGCCGAGGCGGCCTTCCGCCCGGAAGGGCGCAGCAGCGAGGATCTCCTCGACTACGCCGAGCAGACCATCTTCCAGATCGCCGAGCAGACCGGCCGCCACCGGCAGGGCTTCGTCGGGATGCGGCAGCTCATGCCGCAAGTCATCGATCGGATCGATACCCTCTACAACACCCAAGAGGCCGTCACCGGTCTGGCCACCGGCTTCGACGACCTCGATCACCTGACCTCCGGGCTCCAGGATGGCGATCTGGTGATCGTCGCCGGGCGGCCGTCCATGGGCAAGACCACCGTGGCCATGAACATGGTCGAGCACGTGGCCATGCAGTTGAAAAAGCCCGTGGCGGTGTTCTCCATGGAGATGCCGGCGGATGCCCTGGCGATGCGCATGCTGGCCTCGCTCGGGCGTGTGCACCTGCAGCGGGTGCGCTCAGGCAAGCTGCAGGACGACGACTGGCCGCGGCTGACCTCGACGATGAGCCTGCTCGCCGAGGCGCCGCTGTTCATCGACGACTCCCCGGGGCTGACGCCTACAGAGATACGCGCGCGCGCTCGGCGGCTGCAGCGGGAGCACGATGAGCTCGGGCTGATCGTCATCGACTACCTGCAGCTGATGCAGATCCCCGGGTTCCGGGAGAACCGCGCCGGCGAGCTTTCGGAGATCTCCCGCGGCCTGAAGGCGCTGGCCAAGGAACTCAACACACCGGTCATCGCCCTGTCGCAGCTCAACCGCTCGCTGGAGCAGCGGCCGAACAAGCGGCCGATCATGTCGGATTTGAGGGAGTGCGTGACCGGTGATACCCCGGTGCTCCTCGCCGATGGGCGGCGCACACCCATCTCTGAACTGGTTGGAGAGGAGCCAGAGGTCATTGCCGTCAACGAGCGCCATCGGTTGGTACGCGCGAGGGCGGAGAAGGTTTGGTGTGTTGGTCGGCGTCCGGTCTACCGTGTTCAGCTGGCGAGCGGACGGGTGCTACGGGCTACAGGACGGCACCGCTTACTGACGGCTTCGGGCTGGCAACGGGTTGATGAGCTAAGCGCCGATGACCGCATCGCGATTGCCCGGACACTACCGGAGCCAGATCGAGCGCAGCGATGGCCGGCCGCCTGGCTGGTTTTGCTTGGCCAGCTGGTTGGGGATGGCAGTTACATCTCGGGTAAGCCGCTGCGGTACACGACTGCTTCGGAGGACAACAGCGCCGCTGTCGCAGCGGCTGCCAGGAAGGCGTTTGGCAGTACCGTCAAGCGCCACCGAGGACGGGGTAATTGGCACCAACTGGTGTTTTCCGGTAACGGCAACCGCTGGCATCCCGCGGGGCTGAATCGGTGGCTGCGGGAACTGGGGATCTTTGGGCAAAGATCCCATGAGAAGCGATTGCCCTCGGCTGTTTTTCAACTCGCGAATGACCAGATCGGTCTACTGCTCCGCCATCTCTGGGCTGCCGATGGGACCATCTCCGTCCGGAAGCCGGGACAGAGGGGTAGCCACTCGGTGCATCTTAGTACGAACAGTCGTGGTCTTGCTGAGGATGTCGCAGCCCTGCTGCTCCGTTTGGGGATCGTTGCCCGGATCCAGAAGGTCATTACGGGTGAGCACCTGCCAACCTACATGGTGTGGGTGAGCGGGAGCGAAAACCAGCGCGAGTTCTTGATGAAAGTCGGTGCGTTTGGTCCGCGCCGAGAGCCAGCGCAGCGTTTGGCGAGCGTGCTTGTGGATACTGCAAGCAATCCAAACCGGGATACCTTGCCGCGCGTCTGGTTTAAGCAAGTGCGTGCCGCTATGGCCGAGCGAGGGGTTACCCACCGTCAGATGGCCGCCCATCGTGGAACGGCTTACGGAGGTGCTTCACACTTCCGGTTTTCGCCGACGCGACGTGTTCTTAGAGAGTACGCGGATTACCTGCAGGACGACTGGCTCCAGCAGCAGTGCGAGAGCGATTTGTTCTGGGATTCCCTGGTCGCCGTCGAGCCGGATGGCGAAGAGGATGTCTACGATTTGACAGTGCCCGGGCCGGCATCCTGGGTGGCAGACAGTATCGTCAGTCACAACTCGGGCGCCATCGAGCAGGATGCGGACCTGATTGCGTTCATCTACCGGGATGAGGTCTACAACGAGGATACCCCGGACAAGGGCGTGGCCGAGCTGATCATCGCCAAGCAGCGCCAGGGGCCGATCGGTACGGTCAAGCTCACCTTCCTGGGCGAGTTCACCCGGTTCGAGAACTACATCGAGGACGTCTACGGTGGGGGGATTCCGGGGTGAGCCGGGCAGCGCAGGCCACGGTGGATCTGAGTGCCCTGCAGGCCAATCTCCGGGTTGCGCGCCAAGCAGCTCCCGGGCGGCGGGTCATGGCCGTGATCAAGTCCGATGGTTACGGCCACGGCCTGACCCATGTGGCCCGGGCGTTGAGCGGGCACGCGGAGGCGTTGGCCGTCACCGACGCCACGGAGGCCGAAGCGCTGCGCGGGGCCGGGTTCCGCGAGCGTATCGTCCTCCTGCAGGGACCTTTCCGGGTCGAGGATCTGGAGCGGGCGGCGGCTGCGGATCTTGAGCTGGTCATTCACACCCATTGGCAGGTGGAGGCGCTGGCGCAGGCTCGGCTGGCCTCGCCGGTGACGGTTTGGGTGAAGGTCGACAGCGGTATGCACCGGCTCGGCTTCCCGCCGGAGGAGGTCCAGGCGGTCTGGCGCCGTCTGACCGAGGCCCCGGGCGTGCGGGCCGACGTCGGCTTCCTGACCCACTTGGCGTGTGCCGATGATCGGGGCAACCTGGCCACCGAGCGGCAGCTGGCCACCTTTGAAGCCGCCTGTGAAGGTCTACCGGGGCCACGCTCGGCGGCCAATTCGGCCGGTGTGCTGGGTTGGCCGGCAAGCCACTACGACTGGGTGCGTCCGGGGATCATGCTCTACGGCGCATCGCCTTTCGTGGATGGCCGGGCAGATCAGCCCGCGCTGCAACCGGCCATGGCGTTTCGCGGTCAGGTGGTGGCGGTGCGGCATCTGCAGGCTGGTGACGCGGTCGGCTACGGCGCGACCTGGTGCTGTCCTGAGAGCATGCCGGTGGGGGTTATCTCCGTGGGGTATGGCGACGGGTATCCACGCCATGCGCCCAGTGGCACGCCGGTGGAGGTGGCCGGGCGGCGGACGCAGCTGGTGGGGCGGATCTCCATGGACCTGCTGGCGGTGGACCTGCGTGGCCTCGAAGGGGTGACCGAGGGGGATCCCGCGATCCTCTGGGGCGGCGCGGTGCGCGCCGAGGAGGTGGCCGACGCCTGCGGCACCATTGCCTACGAGCTCTTCTGCCGGATGCCGCCCCGGGTTCGGCGCGAGCCGGTGGATACGGGGGCGTCCTGATGGCCCGCAGCCGCCGGCGTTTTCTCTGCTCGGACTGTGGCGCGGAGCAACCGCAATGGGCGGGTCAGTGTCCGGAGTGTGGCGCCTGGAATACGCTCGAGGAGATCGCACAGCCGGCCGCAGCCGGCGGTGGCCGGGTGGGCCGGGGCACGGAGATCACCACGCTGGCCGAGGTATCGACCGCGCCGGAGCCGCGGCTGGCCACCGGCGTGGCGGAGCTGGACCGAGTCCTCGGCGGCGGTCTGGTGCCTGGGTCGGTGGTGCTCATCGGCGGCGAGCCGGGGATCGGTAAATCGACCCTGCTGCTGCAGACGCTGGCGGCCCTCTCCCGCGAGCACCCGGCGCTCTATGCCACCGGTGAGGAGTCGCTCCAGCAGGTGGCGCTGCGGGGGCAGCGCCTGGGCGTGGCGGATGACGCCATGAAGCTCATGGCCGAGACGGCGGTCGAGGAGGTCGTCGCGGCAGCGGAGCGGATCCGCCCCCGGGCCCTGGTGCTCGACTCGGTGCAGACCTTCCACACTGCGGCGCTTGGCTCGGCGCCGGGGTCGGTCTCCCAGGTCCGCGAGAGCGCGGCGCAGCTGGTGCGTCTGGCCAAGACCACCGGCATGGCGGTGATCCTGGTCGGCCACGTCACCAAGGAGGGGTACCTGGCCGGGCCGCGAGTGCTCGAGCACATGGTAGACACCGTGCTCTACTTCGAGAGCGATCAGGGCAGCCGCTACCGCGTGGTGCGGGCGGTGAAGAACCGCTTCGGCGCCGCCAACGAGCTCGGCGTCTTTGCCATGGCCGAGGACGGCCTGCGCCAGGTGCGCAATCCCTCCTCCATCTTCCTCTCCCGTCACGATCAGGATGTGCCGGGCAGCGCGGTGCTGGTGACCCGGGAGGGGAGTCGGCCCTTGCTGCTCGAGGTTCAGGCGCTGGTGGCCGACTCCGCCGGGAGTCAGCCGCGCCGCGTGGCCGTGGGCCTGGACGGCAGCCGCCTGGCGCTGCTGCTGGCGGTTCTCCAGCGCCACGGCGGGATCAGCACCGCCGGCGAGGATGTCTTCCTGAACGTGGTCGGCGGCGTGCGTGTCCAGGAGACGGCGGGCGACCTGCCGGCGCTGGCGGCGGTGCTCTCGAGCCTGCGCAATCGGCCCCTGCCGCGGGACTCGGTGGTCTTCGGGGAACTCGGTCTGGCCGGCGAGGTGCGCCCCGTCCCCGGTGGCGAGGAGCGCCTGGCCGAGGCGGCCAAGCACGGTTTCACGCGGGCGGTGGTGCCGGCCAAGAATGCCCCCCGCCACGGGGTGGCGGGCATGGAACTCCACCCGGTGCGCCGTCTGGAGGAGGCGATCACCGCCCTGATGGGCTGAGGAGGGGCGCCGCGCGGGGGCTTTTCGGCTGCGCGCACCGACGGCCCCGGGCGAAAAAGAAACGGGCGCCGCGGAGGCGCCCGTGCGTGGTGCGGGACTCGGGCGAGGAGGAGGGCGCGGGCCCTAGGCGGCCCTCTGGACCTCGATGCGGCGACCCTGCTGACCCTCCTCGGCCTTGGGCAGTGTGATCGTCAGCACGCCATCCCGGAACGAGGCGTTGATCTGTTCCTCGTTGATGGCGCGACTCAGCGGGATCTGCCGCTCAAAACGCCCGTAGGAACGCTCCGTGACGTGGACCTGCCGGTCTGACTCGCCCGAGTCCGTGTGCTCGACCCGCTTCTCGCCGGCAATGCGGAGGACGCCATCGTTGTACGTCAGCTCGACGTCGTTCTCCGTCATGCCGGGCAGCTCCGCGACGACGTACAGGTTGCTGCTGTCTTCCTGGACGTCGATCCGCGGCGCTGTCATGTCCGGGCCGATCTGGGCGAGCGGATCCTCGACCCCGCGGCGCAGGTCGTCGAAGAAACGCATCATCTCAGACTGCAGCGCCGTGAAGGGGTCGCGTGCCGCCAGATCCCGGTTCGCGGCGCGGTTGTGCAGATCCGAGTTGGCCACCGGGAAGAGGTTGCGACGTGCCACCATAGTCTCACCTCCTTTTGTTCCGACGACCCGTTTGCCCGAACCTGCTTGCCTTGGCTGTCACTTTCGTTCGATCGCTCCTCGCCCACCCCGCGATATAGGTCGTTCGGCACGACCTTTCAAGGGGTGGTGGGCGGCGCAGACGTACGTCGGTCGTTCCCAGGGGGCGGCGTGCGCACCCAGATCCACCCTTCCCGATTGAGGGATTCGTCGATCTCGGCCGGGGGCATCGCCTCGCCGAGGAGGAAGTCCCGAGCTGCGAGCAGGCAGAGCACGGCATCCAGGCCGTCGGAGCGGGTGGCCAGTTCCGGGATCTCGAACGACCCACCCAGCATCTGAGCCATGGCGCAGGCGATGCGTTCACGGGCCGTTTTGCCCTCGGTATCACGACCCTTGTAGCCTTTGGCGGGTATAGCGTGGGCCTGCAGGGTGGCGGCGGGGTAGACCTCGATGAGGCCGCCGGCAGCGGCGTCGCCTTGCTGCAGCTCGCCGGGGCTCCAGCGCATTGGCAGGGTCCAGCCGCGCTCGCATCTGAGTTTGTCGACGAACGCCAGGGCGGCGTGGGCGGTCCGCGCGATGCGGTCGGCACCGACATCCAGGGGTTTCTTGCCGATTTGCCGGTGGACGAAGCGGTCCGTCACCCGATTGAAGAGTTCGCTGGCGTCGGCGCCCAGCGCGTCGCCAGCCCGGTGCTGCGCCAGCTGCTGACCGAGTGGCTGCGGCCACCCGAGGGGCGCATCGAGGGCGAGCAGCGGCGCGTGGGTGTGGTCGGCGAGCCACTCCAGTGCGATCTGAGCCGCACTGCGCGAGGCGGAACCCAGCGCAACCCGCTCGACTCGAAGCCCGCGGCCATCCCAGTGCCCGAGGGCCAGCCCCACTTGCTTGGACTGGACGGCGCAGTCCACGCCGAGGACGGTCAGGGGCCGCTGCGCTGGCTGGTCGTGCCTCATCGGACGGTGGTCCTCCTGCGGAGCATCAGGGCAGCGTCAGCACCAGCTTGCCGGTCAGGCCGCCGGCCTCGAGCCGCCGATGAGCCGCGGCTGCCTCGGCCATTGGGAACGTCTCCTGAACACGCACCTGCAGTGACCCCGCCGCCATGCGCTGGGCGCACTCGGCCAGGATCCCGGTCTGGTGGATGCGCAGATCGTCCCGGCCCAGAACCATGGGGCTGAGCATCAGCTCCTGGACCAGCGTGAGGTTGTGCACGCGCGCATGGTGCAGGTCCAGGTCCTCGGGCAGGGCGAGGATGGTGACGAGCCGGCCGTAGGTGGCGAGGGCGTGGAGCGACCGGGTGCAGACCTCGCCGCCTACGGTGTCGAGCACTACGTCCACGCCCTCGCCGGCGGTCCAGTGTTCCACTGCGTCGACGAAGTCGTCATCCCGGTAATGGATCACCGCCTCGGCGCCCAGTTCGCGGACGATCTCCGCCTTGGCCGGATCGCTGACGGTGGTGATGACCCGGGCGCCCGCCTGCCGGGCGAGTTGGATGGCCACATGGCCTACGCCGCCGGCGCCGGCGTGGATCAGCACGCGCTCGCCCTTCTGCAGAGCGACCCGGTCGAATAAGGCCTCCCAGGCGGTGAGCGCGACCAGCGGCATGGCTGCGGCGTGGACGTCATCGACGGCGTCGGGGGTGGGGGTGACGAAGCGTGCGTCGAGTACCGCGTACTCCGCGTAATTGCCCGGCTCCAGGCCGATCCCGCCGTTCATGAACAGCACCCGCTGACCGGGGGCGAGCTGTTCCACGCCGGGGCCTACCGCGTCGATGGTCCCGGCGCCGTCGCAGCCGAGGATCGCCGGTGGTTGTGCATCGGGGTTGAAGAGGCCGTTGGCCCGCACCTTGGCGTCGACCGGGTTGATGCCGGCGGCGGCCAGGCGCACGCGCACCTGCCCGGGGCCCGGCTCCGGGGTCGGCACCTGGGCGGGCTGCAGAACGTCCGGGTCGCCAACAGCGGTCATCTGGATGCAGTGCATGGGTCCGATCCGCTCCCTGAACCTGTGAGTGCTCGGTCGGTGCCGGTGCGTGCGCATACCGCCGCCACCGGCTCCGGTCATGATGCCGGATGGCGGGGTGGTGGGGCCAATCCCACCCGATGATGCTCATGGCTGGACGGGCCGATGAAGCCGTGCGTGTTCAGGATGGGTGAAGGCGTCTGATCCAAGCGTGCCGGATCTAGGGCTTTTTGCCGTGGGCGGTTCCTTTGCGGAATCATGTTGGGACACTCTCCCAACTACGAGTGCCTGAGTGATGCCGCGCGACGAGCAGAGCCGATCCCGCCGTCACGGGTTGCCGCGCATGGCGCGCGCCCTGCGTAACTCCTGGCGGGGTTTGCAGGCCGCCTGGCGTCAGGAGCCTGCGTTCCGGGAGGAGATGGTCGTGATTCCGCCCCTCGGCCTGCTGGCCCTGATGCTAGGGGCGGACGGTGCCGAGCGCGCGATCCTGGTCGGCAGTCTTCTGCTGATCCTGGTGGCGGAACTGCTTAACTCCGGTATCGAAGCCGCTGTCGACCGCGCCGGCGAGCACTGGGATTCGCTGGCCGAGCGCGCCAAGGATCTAGGATCGGCAGCGGTGTTCATGGCGATCGTCAATGCCGTGGTTCTTTGGCTGCTGGTGTTGCTAGGTTGACTCGCCGAGGCGGGCAGCATGGATCAGCAGGCCGTACCTCCACTGATCAACGCCTCCTAAGCCGGATAGCGGCTAGAGGCGGAGCGCTGCGGCACGGTTTGGTAGATGGTCTTGCCCGGACCCGCGGGGAGTCGGGCAGGAGAGGAGGGGGTAACGGCGGAATTAGTAAGAGACGCTTGGGGAGTGACTGGAACGCGTAGTCATGCGGTGATGGGAAGCGAATATGGCTGCGGCGCATCGGGGGTGTGCTGCAGCAAGTGAAGCGGGGAGGTGTGTTTAGGCGATTTGAGCGGGATAGCAGGTCGAACCCCTACCGCGGTTCGAGCACTATCAAGTGTTGTTTGCCCAGGGGTCACAAGGAAGTGGGAGAAGAGCCGGTGTGGCACCACCGGCTCTTCGGAGCCCGCCAACGGGGAGTCAAGCGGGCTCGCCCCTGGCTCGGTATCTACCTTGGCATACGTAGGGTTGCCAACGGTAGCGAAGATGGTGGGCCGCCAAGGACTCGAACCTTGAACCTACTGATTAAGAGTCGCCCACAGACCCCTCGGCAAAACACTGTCACACGTCGGCACCCCCTCCAAAATGCTTGAATGAAGGCCTTTCAGCGCTGACGCCTACTGACATTGACTGTCACCGTAGCACCACCTATGCTGTGACACAACAGTGACCATCACAGCAGAGGTGACCCCGCCATGCCTGCCCTCAATGAGAAGACCCTCGACGCCCTGGAGCCGCCTGCGAAGGGCCGGCGTCTGGTCTTCGATGACCACCGGGACGCCCCCCGCGGATTCGGCGTGCGAGTCATGCCGAGCGGGAAGACGGTATTCATCCTGCGGTATCAACAGGCCGGCAAGGATCGGCTCATGTCCATCGGCGAGCGCGGGACGTGGACCCTCGCCGCTGCTCGCAAACAGGCACAGGAGTACCGGCGCGAGATCGACGGCGGCACCGACCTACTGGAGCAGCGCCGGGAGGAGCGCGCCGAGCCGACCGTTGCCGAGATCGCCGAGCAATTCATGGAGCGCAAGACCGACAAGCTGCGCAGCGCCTCCGATGTTCGTTCAGCCTTCCGCCGCCATATCGTCCCCGCCCTGGGCCGGAAGAAACTCGCCGAGGTCCGCCGTCGCGACGTGATCGAGCTCGTGGAGCGGATCGCCGACACTCACCCAAGGCAGGCGGGCATCGTGCTCCAGTACGTCAAGGGTATGTTCGGGTACGCCGAGGACCGCGAGCTGATCGACGCGAACCCTGTGGCGACCCTCAAGCCGTCGAAGATCGGGAAGGGGCTGACCTCGACGAAGCGGGCCCGGGTGCTGGACCACGATGAGATCCGGGCGCTCTGGGGCCTGGAGGCGCCCCCGAGGGGGATGCACGCCATGAGCCTGCTCATCCTGCGGTTCATCCTCGCCACCGGGCAGCGCCCCGGCGAGGTCTGCGGGATGCGCTGGAGCGAGATCGACGGGCACTGGTGGACCATCCCCAAGGATCGGCGGGGGAAGACCGAAGACACCCACGCGGTGCCGCTCACTGAAACCGCACTCGAGATCATTGAACGGGCGCGGGCGCGGGCGCCAAGGGCCCGGAGCGAGCTGGTCTTCACCGTCCGCGGGGGGCGGTGCGATGCAGCGTCACTGCCTAGCGCGGTACGCCGCTGCGCCGATGCCCTCGGCAACCGGGAGAAGCCGGACGGCGGTCACTGGCGCCCTCATGACCTGCGCCGGACGATGCGCACGGGCCTGTCAGCCTGCGGCGTCGAGGAGCGCGTGGCCGAGGCGGTGGTGGGGCATGTCCGCCAAGGCATCGTCGGGGTCTATGACCAGCACCGCTACGCAGACGAGAAGCTCGCGGCGATGGAGGCATGGGAACGCCGGCTGCTGAACATAGTAGCCGAGCGCGAGGACAACGTGGTGCCGCTGGCGGGGGTGCGGGGATGAGCAAACACCCAGAGCTTTCCCCGCACGAGCTGGAGGAGTGCGCGCTCGCTCTGAGGGCGGACCCGGCAGACATCGAGGTGCAGGGCCTTATTCGGCGCGTGATTGGTGAGTCGACACAGTGGCTGAGCGATCGTGAGCGAAGGATTGGAAGAAAGGAGCGGGACCGCCACCAGCAAAAGGTCGCTACCGCGGCCCGCAATTTGCGCGAGCTACTGGAAGATGGACACCCCAGCGCGGTAGGCGATCTGTGGGAAAACGGGCTGCGGTGGTGCACGCCGCTGCCTCCCGACCTGGAGCCTGCTGGCGTGGAAGATTTGCGCTACCTCACCGAGCAGCTAAAGCGGATAGAGGACGTCGCAGCCCGTTGCTCCATGAAGACAGATGATCGTAACGCGGGCGGCAGAAGGAGGGAGGTGCACAGAAGGTGTGTAGCCGAAATTTCGGTTCACGGGTTCCTGTCTCACAATCTATCGGGGACCAAGGCCCAGGCCATAAGATTCACGGAAGCGGTACACCGCGCGGCTATTCTTCGATTGAACCCGGACGACCAGTCTGACAGCGATATTTCGATGCGGGACCACGTCAACGCGGTTTTCGATAGATACCTCGCGTTACTGGGCAAGTGACTGCCCAGTTGCTCGATGTCCTAGCATTCCCGCCCCCGGCATTCTGGCCTCGCCATATGACGAGTGAGGCCAGACGATGCACACCAACGATCCCAAGCTGACAACCGCCAACGCCGCGCCCTACTGCGGCTATTCCGAGCGCCACTTCATTCGCATGCGCCAGCAAGGCGAGGGCCCCCCGTACCTGCGGCTGAAGGGCAAGGTCTTCTATCGCCAATCCGACCTCGACGCCTGGTTGGATTCCAAGCGCGTGGTTCCGCCGCGCGAGACCGAGCTACTGCGGGAGGAGGGGTGATCCATGACGACCGATACCACTTCGGCAAGCTCCGACCTTTACGCCGACGCCCTGAGCCGAGCAAGCGCCGCCCGGAGCATCCTGGCGACGATTGCGGAGGCGCACGAGGGCGTCGACCGGCAGCCGATGACCAACGAGGAACACGGAGCGCTGCTCGCCGCCCACGTCCTGCTGTGCGATGCAGAGCGGCTGATTGCGGCGGGGCAGATCGTCCAGCACCGGGAGGGCGAGCAATGACAAACGAGATCGAGAACGCCAAGCAGCTGTACGCGGACCCCGAGGTGATCGCCCCCGCCCACCTGGTGCCGGGCGCCACGGTCTGCCTGGTGAGCAACCCCAACAAGGCGTACGGGGTAGTTGACCGCCACGGGCCGCTGGTCGAGCTCGAGAGCGAGCACGGGCGACGGTTCAAGGTCGGTTATCGGGCGCTGCGGTGGCCGGAAGGCCGAGGGGGTGCGGATGCATAGCCGGGGAAGTGAGCGCCCCGAGCCGGTGGGGGCCGGCAACGGGGCAAGAGCACCGAGGAAGAGCAGCACAAAGAAGCATAGCACCGCCGAGCCGCCTGTGCATCGTCTCCTGGAGCGGCTGGAGAAGGTGAGGCAGGCCGGGCCGCGGCGCTGGTACGCATGCTGCCCCGCGCACGAGGACCGCCACCCCTCCCTCGCCATCACCGAAGCCGAGGAGGGGCGGGTGCTCCTGTTCTGCAATGCGGGGTTCGGGGCCCTGGACGTGATCCGGGCCGCCGGCCTGGAGCCCCGAGACCTGTTCCCGCCTGATGAGCGGGAAGCGGCGCCCAGGCGGCGGGGACAGCGGCATGACCCCCGCCAGCTACTCCGGGCCGCCGCTCAGGAGCTCACCGTCATCGTGGTGGCCGCCGAGGCGGTCCAGCGGGGCGAACGGCTCCAGGGGGCAGACCTCGACCGCCTGGCCACCGCCGGGCAGCGGGTGCGTACAGCAGCGAGGGAGGCGGGGGCGAATGTCTGAAGTGAGCAGCATTGAACAGCGGGCTGCCGAGCTCGCCACACCATCACGCATCCTGGTCCCGTTCGGGAGCGTCGAGGTGCGCAGGCCTCAATGGGTGGTGCGCGGCATCCTGGAGGCGGACACCCTCACGTTGCTGTTCGGTGAACCGAAGATCGGCAAATCGTTCGTCGCGGTGGACCTCGCCGCCAGCATCGCGTCGGGGCTGGACTGGCATGGCCACCGCGTCGAGCAAGGTCCGGTGCTCTACATCGCTGGCGAGGGTCACGCGGGGCTGGCACGGCGCCGCCGCGCTTGGGAGATCGCCCGACAGCTACCGCTCGCCGAGCAACCCATCTACCTGTCGCGGTGTGCGGTGGGGGTCGGCAACCCGGCAGACCTGGAGGCGATCATCGAGGAGGTTCGGGAGCTCAACATCACCCCCTCGCTCGTCGTGATCGACACGGTGGCCCGCTGCATCGGCTCCGGGCTCGACGAGAACAGCAACCGCGACATGGGGGCCTTCATCGCCGGGCTCGACCGCCTGCGGACGGTCTGCGGCGGCAGTGCCATTCTCCTGGTCCACCACCCTGGGCACGGGGATAAGACCCGCGGACGAGGGGCGACGGCGCTCGTGGGGGCGATTGACGCCGAGTGGCGCGTGGAGCGGGCGGACGAGCGGCGCTTGAACATGGTCGCGCAGCGGCTGAAGGACGCGGAGCCGCCTCCGCCGCTGGGGTTCAAGCTCGACGGCGTGGAGCTGGACCTCGAGGACGATGAGGGCGAGCCCGTGACCAGTGCGGTCCCTCGGCGGGTGGATTACGTCCCGCCGAAGACCCAGGAGGCCCGACAAGCCGACCTCGACGCGCTCGAGATCCTGCGCAAGCTCCACAGCAACGGCACGCCGCTGGTGAATGAGTGGCGGCAGCAGTGCCAGGACGCCGGATTGATCGCCACCAGCAGCGAGGAAGCATCACGCAAGGCGATGAATCGGTGCATCGACCGGCTCAAGAAACAGGGGCTCGTCACGAGGGGGATCGGCCGCGGGGTGTGGATTCCAAGCCCTGACCAAGCGGCAGACCGTGGCGGAGGAGTAGACCTATGATCCCCCTGCCTTCCTGCGCAGGGACAGCGCCAGGGACCGGGGCACGAGTTAGGGACACTAGGGACACCCCTAAGGGGTGTGTCCCTGAGCGTCCCTTTCTCGGCTGTCCTGACTGTCCCTGAGCGTCCGAAGTGTCCCTAGGTTTGTCCCTGAGTATGTCCCCGAGGGTGTCCCGCAGGGTGGGGGCGGCATTGAACACCGCACCGGCAGAACCCCTACCGGGGCGCTCTCGGCGTCGAAGACCCCGGCGAGGGCTCGACGCAAAGGGCGCCGCGGGCTGATGGCTGACCGCATATCAGTTTGCATACCGTTGCAACGCATTGTTATAACTGAGATACTTAGCAGATAGACCGCGATACGGTCACAGTATGGTCACAGTCGAGGCCGACGATGAGCGAGATTCCCGCGCAATTCTCCGAGGATTGGTTGAGCAAGCTGGACGGGCGAACCCGGATCGCGCGGGCCGTTCGGGATCGGCTCGGCGAACTGTATGCCGACCTTGGCGGCGAGGATTCGTTGAGCTATCAGGAGCGGTCCCTGTGCAAGCGGATCGTGTGGCTGGAAGCGCTGATCGAAACGCAGGAGCTCGCCCTTGCGCGGGGTGAGGACGTGGAGCAAGGCCGGCTCACGCAGTCGATCAACGCCCTGGTGGGGCTGCTGAAGACCGTGGGGCTGGACCGCCGCAGCCGTGACGCCCTCGACCTCCAGACCTACCTACGCCAGCGGGGGGCATCGTGACCGCCACGATACGCGAGGCGATGACCGACCCCGCCCTATTCGGGGATCAGTACGGCGGCGAGAGCTGGACCGCTTGGCGCGCCCTCCTGGCCGGCTTCTACGGGCTCCCCCTCGACGATGCAGAGCGCGAGCATTGGGAAGACCTCACAGGGGGCCGCAGCGCCCCGGAGAGCCCCGCGGATGAACTCTGGCTAGCCGTGGGCCGTCGAGGCGGGAAGTCGCAGTGTGCCGCCCTCCTGGCCGTCTACGAGGCCGCTTTCCGGGATCACCGCGACAAGCTCGCCCCGGGCGAGGTCGCAACCGTCCGGGTGATGGCCGCCGACCGACAGCAGGCGCGGGTGGTGATGCGCTACATCGGCGGGCTGATCGAGTCCAATCCCATGCTCGAGCGCATGGTGGTCCGCCAGTCCCCGGAGGCCATCGAGCTCAGCAACCGGACGCTACTGGAGGTCGGCACCGCGTCATACCGCACCGCCCGCGGGTACAGCTTCGCCGCCGTCATCTGCGATGAGCTCGCTTTTTGGCGCAGCGATGACAGTGCGAACCCGGATCACGAGATCATCGCCGCCGTCCGCCCTGGTCTGGCCACCCTCGGGGGTAAGCTGATCGCGCTCAGCAGCCCCTATGCACGCCGCGGGGAGCTCTGGCGTACCTATGAGCGGCATTACGGGCAGGACGGCCCCGTCCTGGTCGCTCAGGCCCCCTCCCGCACCCTGAACCCCGAGCTACCGCAGCGGGTGGTCGACGAAGCTCTGGAGCGCGACCCCGACGCCGCCCGCGCCGAGTACCTGGCGCAGTTCCGCAGCGACGTCGAGAGCTTCGCACAGCGCGAGGTGATCCAGCGCGCGACCCGTCCGGACCCCCTGGAGCTCCCGCCGCTCGCCCGTCGGTACTTCGCCTACGCGGACCCCGCCGGGGGTGGCCGGGATGAGTTCACTATCGCCATCGGCCACATCGAGAGCAGCGGCACGGAAGGCCCCCTCGAGCCGGTGAACGTCGCGACCCTGTACGGCGAGGCGACCCACTGGCGCCGCCCTCGAGGCCCGTCCCGCGTGATCGTCGACGTGGTGGAGGCCCGCCGGGGCAGGCCAGCCGAGATTGTTCGCGAGTTCGCCGAGCTCCTGAAGCGCTACGGGGTCCGGAGCATCACCGCCGACCGCTACGCCGGGAGCTGGCCCTCCGACGAGTTCGGCTTGCACGGCATCCGCTGCGACCCCGCTCCGAAAAGCAAAAGCGAGCTGTACCTGGACCTGTTGCCGGCGCTCAACAGCGGACGGGTGGAGCTCCCCCCGGATGACCGGCTGCTGACCCAGCTCCAGAGCCTGGAGCGGCGTACCAGCCGCGCCGGACGCGACACGGTAGACCACCCCCCGGGCGGTCACGATGACCGCGCCAACGCTGTTGCGGGGTTGGTCGCGTGCGCCCCGAAGGCCCAGGGCCGCACCGTCGGGGCGGTCCCCATCGAAGGCATGATATGAGGTGATGCGATGACCGATGAGCTGGAGCGCCTGCGGGCGAAGAATCGAGAGCTGCTGGACGAGAAGAAAGCGGCGAAGGCCAAGGCCGATGAGCTCGCCGAGCGCGTCAAGGCCCTGGAGCGTGAGCGCGACGAAGCGCGACAGGAGCTGCACCGCGTGACCGTCGAGGCCCCCCGGATGCAGCTCATTGAGCAGATCGCAGCGGACGGCATGGCCCGCCCCCTCCTGCGGGAGCTCGAGGAGCGCTTCACCGTCGGGGACGGCGAGGTGCTGCTCAGTCAGGACGGGCAGGCGATCACCACCGACGATGACCAGCCGGTAAAGCTGGACCGCGACGGGCTCCTGTACCTCGTGAATCAGGGGATGATCCCGGAAGCGATGATTAAGCAGTCCAGGGGATCGGGTGCGAAGGGATCAAGGGTGCCGAGCGCCCCCCGGGAGCCCGGGAAAAGGCCGGAGCCCGTCCGGAGGTTCGGAATCCGGTGATATACTGGAGGGGTTCGGATTCGCCCTGTGGGCACCCCCTCCGGACGCCTTCCGCGCCAGTGGCGCAAATCTCTGCAAGCCCGTGGCTGCCGAGAATCACTGACCCTCAACAGATAGGGGTGATTCGATGGCCACTGTACGCCTAGAACACATCATCGAGCCGGAGCGGTTCACCGACTACATCACTCAGAACGTGATGCAGCGCACCGCCCTGGTTCAATCCGGCATCGCCGCCGGGAATAGCGTCATCGCCGACCAGCTCCGGGCAGGTGCCCACAGCTTCACCGTCCCCGGCTGGCTGGATCTGTCCGACGATGAGGCGAACATCGCAAGCGATGACCCGGATCAGCACAGCAGCCCCCGCGGCCTCGGCAGTTTCCGGCAGGTCATCCGTAAGGCGTTCCTGCACGGCTCCTGGTCGACCATGAACCTCGCCAGCGAGATCAGCGGCGATGATCCGATGGCCCGGATTCAGCAGCGCGTACAGGCGTATTGGGATCGGCAGATTCAAAAACGCCTGATCGCGAGCCTGTCGGGGATTCTTGCGCAGAACCTCGAGGACGATGCCGGCGATATGGTCCTGTCGACCACCGACGCTTTCAGCGCCGCCGGGGTGATCGACGCAGCCGGAACCCTCGGGGACCGGATGGATGACCTCGTGGCCGTCGCGATGCACAGCGATACCTACCGCCGCGCGCTCAAATCGGACCTGATCGACTTCATCCCCGACAGCGAGGGGAGCCTGTCCCTTCCGACCTTCCGGGGCTTGGCGGTCATCCAGGACGATTCGATGCCGAAGGATGGCGACGATTACACCACCGTCCTATTTGGGGCGGGCGCCGTGGGGTATGCAGTCGCCGCGCCGCGTACCGCCGACGGGACCGAGGTGGAATCCATCCCGAGCGCCGGCAACGGCGGCGGACAGCAGGTGCTACACAGCCGCCTGAACGTCGCGATCCACCCCGCCGGATTCTCCTGGACGGAAGACAGTGTTTCCGGCGAGTCGCCGACCATCGGCGAGCTCAAGGACAAGGACAACTGGACCCGTCCGGTGGAGCGCAAGGCGGTGCCGCTGGTCTTCTACCGGCATCAGCTCTAAGGCCCGGGGCGGGGTCCAATCCCCCGCCCTCGGCAGGAACCAGCCGTCGAGGCTGGGCATAAGGTGGCCCCGTTCACCGGGCACGCGGTTTCACTGTGAGAGTCACCGCGCCACAAAGGAACCTCGCAGAGCCCGCGGGCTCCCTCCAGGGCCGCGGCGGGCACCCCTCCGCTCATCGGGTACGACTATGCACGGATTCTTCCCCCCGGGACTGACCCGCGAGCAAGCCCGCCCGGGCACCCACGTCCACTGCAAAGGGCGTGTCTGCACCGTCATCCATCGGGGCACGGATACCGCCCTGGTCGAAGACCTGTGGAGCGGCAAGCGGGAGCGCGTACCGCTCGCCATCCTGTCGAGGGCCTAGGCCGCTCCCCGCTGCTCATCCGCCCGCCATGCTGCTGTGACCTCGGCGTGAAGGTCACTGATGATGGCGGCTGCTCCCCCATCCCCGAGAGCCAGCGCCATGCACTGCGCCCCGTGGAGCTCCTGAGCGATGCCGTGGTAGTCCGGCTGCACCTTGGCGAGTCGGCGGCGGATAGCTGCCGCGTAGCTGTGGATCGCGGTCTGGTCGGTCATGGCGACACCCTCCTGTGATCGGGCGCCGCCGCTGTGACAATGCTGTGACCGAGGGGAAAGCAGTGACCGGGGATGTTGCCGTAACTGCTTGTTTTTTCTGGTGGGCCGCCAAGGACTCGAACCTTGAACCTACTGATTAAGAGTCAGCTGCTCTACCAATTGAGCTAGCGGCCCGTTTGAGAGGGACTTATTGTGCCAAGCCGTTGCCGGTCAGGCAAGTTGTCTCGGCAAACGAAAAAGGCCCGGCGCACCGGGCCTGATCGTGTTGGATGGGGTGAGCGATGGGACTCGAACCCACGACCACCGGAGCCACAATCCGGGGCTCTACCAGCTGAGCTACGCCCACCACCGTAAATCGTTGTACCCTGCCTGCGCTGCGCGTTTGGCGCGCCCGGCAGGGTTCGAACCTGCAACCGTCGGCTTAGAAGGCCGATGCTCTATCCGATTGAGCTACGGGCGCAGTGCTCGGCAGTTCGTGCCACGACCGCCTGGTTGACCAGGTGGTCGGGGTGGAGGGATTTGAACCCCCGACTCCCTGCTCCCAAAGCAGGTGCGCTACCAGACTGCGCTACACCCCGTAGGGTCACCGCAGATCCGCGCTGACCGCCGCGGTCTAGGTGCGAAATCATAGCGACCCCGCCTGTCGTCGTCAATTCCCCATTCGTTGCTGGCCGTTGCCGGCGCCCCCGCGGCGTGCGAAAATCCGCCTCAATTCGCGGTTCTTCGGGGGATTCATGCCTGCACAGATCCTGGATGGGAAAGCCATCGCGGCCAAGCGTCGTGCACTCGTTGGAGAGGCTGTCGAAGAGCGGGTGCAACATGGTCTGCGCCGGCCCGGGCTGGCCGTCATCCTCGTCGGGCAGAATCCGGCTTCAGCGGTGTATGTCCGCAACAAGCGGCGAGCCTGCGAGGAGGCCGGCATCCTGTCGCGGGCCTATGACCTCGAGGCCGATGTCAGCGAGGGTGAGCTGCTTGAGCGGATCGATCGGCTCAATGCCGACCCGGAGATCGACGGTATCCTGGTCCAGCTTCCGCTGCCGGGTCATATCGACGAGCAGACGGTGATCGAGCGGATCGACCCGATCAAGGATGTCGATGGCTTCCACCCGGAGAATATGGGCCGACTGGCGCTGCGACTGCCCGGGCTGCGTCCGTGTACCCCGCGAGGGGTCATGACGCTGCTCCACCACACCGGGATCGAACTGGAGGGGCGCAATGCAGTGGTGCTGGGCCAGTCGAACATCGTTGGCCGGCCGATGACCCTGGAACTGCTCAATGCCCGCTGCACGGTTACGGTCTGCCACAGTCGCACCCGCGATGTGGCCGAGCGTGTCCGCCAGGCGGATCTGGTGGTCGCATCGGTGGGCAAGCCGGGGTTGGTCCAGGGCGACTGGATCGGCGAGGGCGCCGTGGTCATCGACGTCGGCATCAACCGCCTGGATAGCGGCAAGCTCACCGGCGACGTCGACTTCGCGGCGGCCAGCGAGCGTGCCTCTTGGATCACGCCGGTGCCGGGCGGGGTGGGCCCGATGACCGTGGCCACGCTGCTCGAGAACACTCTGGATGCTGCCCGCAACCGGGACGAACTGACTGCGGCGGCGTGCTAAGCTGTCTCCGGACAGAGTGACGGGGACAGGGAGTCGGATGGCCACGCACGAGAAGCGCCGTTTCAGCCGGGTGAGCTTTCATGCTCCCGCCCGCTTGGTCGATGCCGGGGGTCACGGTCGCGAGGTCGAGATCCTGGATCTGTCCATGCGCGGTGCCTTGGTGCGACTCAGCGACGGGAGTTCTCCTCAGGGTGCCCTCTGCGATCCACAGAGCCGCTGGACGCTGGAGCTCTCCCTGAGCGAGGAAGACCGGATCTGCATGGAGGTGCAGCCCGCCCACTGGCATGAGCAGGAGGTAGGGTTGCGCTGCGAGCGGATCGACCTGGACAGCATGGTCCATCTGCGCAGCCTGCTTGAGGCCAACTTGGGTGATGTCGATCTGGTCAACCGGGAGTTGATGCAGCTCGTCTCCTGACTTCGAAACGGTCCCGGCAGCCGCAGCGCGCCATCGCCGCGGCGCCTTGCGCTCGTAGGCGTCCGGGCGGGTGCTCCGAGCACCCCCGCCCGCCCCGTGCGTCCTTCCCGTCTAGAAGCTCACGCTGTAGTCGGCCGTTGGCTAGCCTGTACTCTGCAGCCCGGCGCTGAGCCCGGCGATGGTCATCTTGACCAGATCGGTCAGTCGCGGGTGCTCCTGTTCCCGGGATTGCCGCAGCCGCGATAGGGCCGAGAGCTGAAGCAGCGACAGGGCGTCCAGGTCGGTGCGGCGCAGCTCGTGGCTCGCCTGCAGGGCCGGCTGGCGCTCGAGCAGGCGTTCCTTGCCCATGGTCGCCAGGAGCCAGTTACGGGTGCGTTGCCACTCGTCGAGGATTCGTTCGCGCAGCCCCGGGTGGCCGCCGAGCTCCAGGGCCTGACGGCCAAGGGTGAGATCCGCCCGGGCCAAGCCCATCTCGACGTTCTCCAGTAGCTGGGCGAAGAAGGGCCAGTCGCGGCGCATCTCGCGCAGCCGGGCGAGCCCGCCCTCGGTTTCGCCGATAGCGGCCAGGCCGGTGCCCACGCCGTACCAGGCGGCCAGGTTGATGCGGCTCTGTGACCAGGCGAAGACCCACGGGATCGCCCGCAGACTCTCCAGGTCGCGGGCCGCGCTACGGTGGGCCGGCCGCGAGCCGATCTCCAGCTGCCCGATCTCCTCGTAGGGCGTCACCCGGGTAAAGAAATCGGCGAACCCCTCGGCGTGGACCAGCTCGTGGTAGGCGCGCTCGCTCGCCTCGCTCATGCGTCGGAGCTCGCCGCGGTAGCGGGCCGCGACCCGCGCGGCGCGCTCTTCGGCATGCCCGGTGGACATGGCCAGCACGGCGTTGATCGTCTGCTCCAGGTGCCACCGCCCGGAGTCCACCGTCCGGTAGCGCGTGAAGATCATCTCCCCCTGCTCGGTGACCTTCAGCCGGCCGTCCACCGAGCCGGATGCCTGGCCACGGATTGCCCGGTTCAGCGGACCGCCGCCACGGCCCAGGGAGCCGCCGCGGCCGTGGAAGAGGGTAAGTTGGATGCCGTGCCCGCGCGCCCAGCTGGCCAGGCGCTCTTGGAGTTCATGGAGCACGGCGTTGGCGGCGAGAACACCCACGTCCTTGGCCGAGTCCGAGTACCCGACCATGACCTCCAACTCGTACCCGCGGGCCTGCAAGGCGTGCTGTTCGCCGGGTAGCTCGAGGAGTTCGTCGAGGACTGCCGGGGCGTGCTCCAGATCCCGGCGCGTTTCGAACAGCGGGATGATATCGAGACGGAAGGTGGCCCACTGTTCCTCGGGCACCGCCAGGCGGGCGAGGGCGCGCACGGCGGCGATGTCCGCCGCCGTGCGCGTGAACGAGATGATGTAGCGCCGGCACGCCTCGGGTCCGTAGGCGGCCTGCAGATCGGCGGCGGCGCGCAGGGTGTCGAGCACCTCTTGCGTGGCCGCGCTGGTCGGTTCCGGAGCCGTTGCCCAGCCCTCGCGCGCCAGGCGGTCGAGTTCCGCGGCGTCGGTGCTGACCCCCGGGGCCAGCTCCTCCAGAGCGGCGGCATGGACACTGGCGTGCTGGCGAAGCTCCAACTCGGCGAGGTGGAAGCCGAAGGTCTCGACCTGCCAGCGCAGGTCCTGGAGGGCGCCGTAGGCCAGGCGCGGGATCCCGGCGCCGGCCAGCGAGCGCTGGACCTGGTCGATCTCGGCGAGCAGCTCCGCGGGGCCGTCGAAGCCGCGCTCCGGATCGCCCTGGCGGCGGGCGCGCAGGCGCTCGGCGGCGTAGACGAGCTTGTGCCGGTGGGCCTGATCGGGGGAGGTCCGCGCCAGGGCGGCGGCCTGTTCCGGGAAATCGGCGCGGTCGCGCTCCAGGCCCTGAAGCAGCTCCGGGGCCGGCGGCGCGTAGCGGTCGCTGGCGGTGAACGTGCGGGCCACCTCGCGGGTGCGCTGCTCAAGGCGCTGGAGGACCTGTGTCGCCTGCTGGGCCATCGCCCGGTGGGTCACCTCCGCGGTGACATTGGGATTGCCGTCGCGGTCACCGCCCACCCACGAGCCGTAGCGCAGGAAGGCCGGGGTGTGGGGCGTGCGGGCCCCGGTGTTGCGGGGGGCCAGGGTGCGCTCCACCTCGTGGTAGATGCCCGGCACCAGGTCGAAGAGCGTCTGGTCGAAGACCGCCATGATCCGTCGCGCCTCGTCGAGGGGGGTGGGGCGCTCCTGGCGGAAGGGCGCCGTGGCCCACAGCGCGGTGAGTTCCTCGGCCAGGCTGCGGCGGACGTCGAAGGCGAGGGCGTCGTCGGCCTCGTGCAGGTCGAGGCGTTCGAGCTCCCGCGAGATGCGCTGTAGCGCATCAACCACTGCCCGGCGGCGGGCCTCGGTGGGGTGGGCAGTCAGCACCGGGTGGATGCGCAGCCGGCGGATCAGCTCGTGGGCGGCGTCCCGGCCCTCGAGCTCGGTGACTTCCTGGATGCCGGCTTCAAGACCATCGCCGACGATGCGCCCGTCCCGCCCCTGTGCCCGCAGGGAGCGCACCCGCTGGCGGTCCTCGGCGAGATTGAGCAGCTGGCAGTGCAGGGTCAGGGCCCGGGCCACCTTGTGGCCCGTGGTCGGATCCAGGCGGTCGAGTTCGGCGAGGGTCGGCTCCGGGTCGGGGTGTTCGGTCCAGTGGAGTTCGTGGGCGGCCTGGCGCAACCGGGCCAGTGGGGTGGTGACGCGCTCCCCCTCGCACTCCTGCAGCACGTCGTGCAGGACGCCGTCGAGCAGGGCGATCTCCTCGCGCAGCGGCGCGGGGACCACGACCCCGGCGTCGCGGACGGCAGAGATGTCGGAGAAGCGGGCGGCCAGTGGTTGCATGGTACGGATCCAGGCACGGCTGCTGTTGTTCCGGAAGACACTCGGCGCGATCTTGCGCGTTGTCAACGGATTCGCGATGCTCCCCAGGGGTGTGAGGCACTCTGTCGTAACCAACGCTCAGCCACAATCGGGAGGTGCCATGAGCAGGGTACTGGTTCTCTACTACTCCACCTACGGCCACGTCGAGACGCTCGCCCATGCCGTCGCCGAGGGCGCGCGCGGTACCGGTGCCGAGGTGGCGGTCAAGCGCGTCCCCGAGACCATGCCGGAGGAGGTTGCCCGCCAGGCCGGCGCCAAGCTCGATCAGGAGGCTCCGGTCGCCAGTCCGGAGGAACTCGCCGACTACGACGCCATCCTGTTCGGCACCCCCACCCGTTTCGGCAATATGGCCGGGCAGATGCGCAACTTTCTGGACCAGACCGGCGCGCAGTGGTTCAACGGTCAGCTGATCGGCAAGGTCGGCAGCGTCTTCACCTCGACGGGCACCGGTGGGGGCAACGAGACGACGATCACCTCGTTCTGGCACACCCTGGCCCATCACGGGATGGTCATCGTCGGTCTGCCCTACGCGGCAGCGGAGCTGACCGATCTCTCGGTGGTCAAGGGCGGCAGTCCGTACGGCGCCGCCACCATTGCCGGCGGAGACGGCAGCCGTCAGCCGAACGAGCAGGAGCTGGCGCTGGCCCGTTACCAGGGGCGCCATGTGGCCGAGATCGCCCAGCGCCTGCACGGCTGAGCCGGCCTTATTGTTGCCACCGTGCGGCGAGGTGGGCCGCATGAGCACCAGGGGAGAGGATCATGGAGGCGGTGACCTCATTGCTCGAGACGGTTAGTGACTTTGTCTGGGGGCCGGCGATGCTGGTGCTGCTGCTCGGCACCGGCCTCTACCTATCCATCGGCCTCAAGGCCATGCCGATCCGGCGGATCGGCTACGGCTTTCGGCGCATGTGGGGCGGCCGCGCGGAGCGCACCGACGAGCCGGGCGAGATTACCCCCTTCCAGGCGCTCACCACGGCGCTGTCGGCGACCATCGGTACGGGCAACATCGCCGGTGTGGCGACGGCGATCACCCTGGGCGGCCCGGGGGCGGTGTTCTGGATGTGGATCACCGCGCTGGTGGGCATGGCCACCAAGTACGCCGAGGCCGTTCTGGCGGTGAAGTACCGCGAGACCGACGAGCACGGGCGCTACGTCGGCGGTCCGATGTACTACATCAAGAACGGCCTGGGGCCCCGGTGGGCCTGGCTGGGGACGCTGTTCGCGATCTTCGCCATGGTGGCCGCCTTCGGCATCGGCAATACCGTGCAGGCCAATTCGGTGGCCGATGTGGTCGAGTCGAACCTGATGGTGCCGCCCTGGCTCACCGGGCTGATCCTCTCCGCCCTGGTCTTTCTGGTGATCATCGGCGGAATCCGGCGCATCGCCCGGGTCGCCGAGCGTTTGGTGCCGACCATGGCGGCGATCTACGTGATCGGTGGGTTGCTGATCATCGGTTGGAATCTCACCGATGTCCCGGCGGCTCTGGGGCAGATCGTCACCGACGCGTTCACCGGTACGGCGGCCACGGGTGGCTTCGCCGGCGCTGCGGTGTGGGCGGCGATCCGCTTCGGTGTCGCCCGCGGCATCTTCTCGAATGAGGCCGGTCTGGGGTCGGCGCCGATCGCCCATGCCGCGGCGCGCACCCGCAATCCGGTCCGCCAGGGCACCGTGGCCATGCTCGGCACCTTCATCGACACCATCATCGTCTGCACCATCACCGCGCTGGCCATCGTCCTGACCGGGGTCTGGACCACCGGCGAGACCGGCGCGTCGTTGACCTCCATGGCCTTCGGCGAGGGCGTGCCTGGAGGCAATTGGATCGTCACCGTGGGCATGATCCTGTTCGCCTTCACCACCATCGTCGCCTGGAGCTACTACGGCGAGCGTTGCGCCGCGTTCCTCTTCGGGGCCCGGGTGATCACGCCCTACCGCTACCTGTGGGTGGTGCTGCTGTTCGTCGGTGCCATCGCCGAGCTGGGGCTGGTCTGGATCGTTGCCGACATCCTGAACGCCTTGATGGCGATCCCCAACCTGATCGCCCTGCTGGCGCTCTCCGGGACCGTGTTCGCCATCACCCGCTCGTACTTCGCCCCGGGGGGTGGTTCCGAGGAGCCGCAGCGCACGGAGTGACGGGCCAGCCGGGGGCGCCGCCGGCGCCCCCGGGGGCAATCGCCCTTGGGCCCTTATTGCATGAAGAACCGGGTGAAGTACACGCCGGCCGCCGGCTCGTCCACACCGTACTCGCGGAGCGTGGCGTTGACGCGATCCAGCGCCTCCTCGCGCAGCGCCTCGCGTGCATCCGGCTCGGCGAGCTCGGTGGAGGACTGATCGGCCAGGAAGAGCATCAGCGCATCGCGGATCGCGGCCTGGTGGGTCTCGATCCCATCGGCTGCGGCCTCGCTGGTGGTGGCGATCTCGACCTCGGCCTCGAGGTACTGCGCCGGCCCGTCGTCATCGAGGTTGACGGTCAGCGCCTGCTCGAGTTCGGTATAGCGGGCCTCGGCCAGGTCCTGCTCGGCCGGCTCCGGCCGTGGTTCTGCGCGGTGCTCCGGGGCCATGCCGGGCGGGGTGAAGACCCCGGTGGCCATGGCCAGCACCAGGCCCAGGGTGGCGAGCATCAGGACGGCCAGGCCGCCGAGTAGCGCGATCAGACCTTTCGGCATGTCGACCTCCTTCGCGGGTCAGCCAGCCCCGGGCAGGTCCTGCCGGGGTGGCAGGGTCAGCTGGTTCATCGGGCGCGGCTGCCGCGCCGGCGCTGCGCCTGCTGCTGCTCTTCCTCGGCGGCGCGCTCGGCGCTGGCCGCGGCGTAGTCCTTGAGTCGTTCCTGGCGCTCGCGGCGCCGACGCAGCGTGGTCTCGTTGCGCTCGATGAGCTCGAAGATCCGCATCATTGAGCCGTAGACCACGTACACCGGGTGATCGCGGCTGCGCTGCGGTTCCTCCGGGCCGTCCCCGGGGATCCACAGCACGCCGCGGGCGTTCACGCTGGCGGCGATCCGCGCGCAGCGTTGCAGCGCCGGGGTGAAGCCGAGGCTGGCGTGCTCCGGCGGCAGCACGTAGAGCGCGTAGCGGGCTTCGCCGGTCTCCACCAGGATGTTAGCCACACCGGCCGGGGTCTCCACGTCGAATCGGTAGCGGTAATCAGGGGCGTTGTCACCCATCCACTGGCGCAGTTCAGCGGAAACGCGTGCTGGGTTGAGCCCTCGGGCGGCGTCGCTGTTGCGGCGGGCGAGGGCGGCACGGCGTTCGCGTTCGCGCTGGAGTTCAGGCAGGGCGGTGCGTACGGCGACGGCCGCCGCCACGGCCGCCGCCCCGAGGATCAGCGGCCAGGCGAAGCTGAGCAGGGTATGGGCCTCTGCAATGATCGGTACCCCGGGCTGGTCGATGAACGTCGGCAGCAGGGCGAGCGCGGCAATCAGCAGGGCCAGGTTCAGCCAGCGGCGCGCCGCCCGCCAGCGCCGAACGGCCGCGGGATTGTCGCGGGTGCGGTGGATGCGGTTTGTGGTGACCTCGCGCAGGGCGAGCAGCAGCACCAGGACCGTGATGGCAAGCAGTATCATCTTCCCTCTGTGCGCGGGCGGCGCCGACGATGGGCAGGTGCCCATGGTAGCGGACCGCGGCCGGCCAGCCGAGCGCTCGGATGCGCATTGCGGGGAACGCGTCAACCGTTGTTATACTGATGCGGCGAAAGGCGTCAGGGTTACCCCCATTACGCCGCGCAGAGTCTGCGAAAGTGGCGGAATCGGTAGACGCGCCGGGTTTAGGTCCCGGTGGGGTTCGCAGCCCCGTGAGAGTTCGAGTCTCTCCTTTCGCACCAGGCAGTCCGTAGGCCGCGCGGTCCAGGACCGTGCGGCAAGCGCGAAACCGCAATCACCAAACGTTTGGATCCCAAGGACTTCCCGATGCAAGTTTCCGTGGAGACGACCGAAGGCCTGGGCCGGCGCATGACGGTCCAGGTCCCCGCCGAGCGCGTGGAGCAAGAGGTAGAACGCCGGCTGAAAGACCTCAGTGGCCGCGTCAAGATGGACGGCTTCCGGCCCGGTAAGGTGCCGGTGAAGGTCGTTCGCAAGCAGTACGGCGCCCAGGTGCGCAGCGAGGTGCTCAGCGAGGTGGTCCAGCAGACCTACTCCGAGGCCCTCGAGCAGGAGTCGCTGCGCCCGGCCGGCAACCCGCACATCGAGCCCAGGCGTACCGGCGAAGGGGAGGACCTGGAGTACGAGGCCACCTTCGACGTGCTGCCGGAGATCGAGGTTCAGGGCCTCGACCAGATCCGGGTCGAGCGGCCCCAGGTCGAGGTCACCGACGCCGACCTGGACAACGTCCTCGAGCGGCTGCGCAAGCAGCACGCCGACTACCAGGAGGTGGATCGGGCGGCCCAGGATGAGGACCGGGTGGTCATCGACTTCCACGGCACCATCGACGGCGAGGCGTTCACCGGCAACTCCGCCGAGGACGCTCCGCTGATCCTCGGCGCCGGGCAGCTGCCCGAGGCCTTCGAGCAGGCGCTGCAAGGCGCCCAGGCCGGCCAGGAGCTGACCGTTGAGCACAAGTTCCCGGACGAGCTGGCCGAGCCGAGCATCGCAGGCAAGACCGCAGTCTTCCAGGTGACGGTCAAGCGGGTGGAAGAGCCGCAGCTACCCGAGCTCGACGACGACTTCGCGGCCCGTCTGGGCATCCAGGAAGGCGGAGTGGAGGCGCTGCGCGACGCCGTCCGCGGCAACCTCGAGCGCGAGCGAGACCAGGCCGTGCGCCAGCGCCTCAAGCGGCAGGTGCTCGATCAGCTGGCCGATCAGAACGAGCTGGAGCTGCCCAAGAGCCTGATCGATGGCGAGATCGAGGCCCTGCGCCAGCAGTCCGGCGCCACCGCCGAAGGCGAGCTGCCCGAGTCGGAGCGTTCCGCCTACGAAGAGGTGGCGGGCCGCCGCGTGAAGCTGGGCTTGCTGGTCAACGAGCTGGTGCGCAGCCAGGGGATCCAGCTCGACCGCGAGCGGATGATGACCCAGCTGCGCGAGATGGCCGCCAACTCCGGCCAGGATCCGAGCGAGGCCCTGCAGCAGATCGCTCAGGACCGGCAGATGATGCAGGGGCTCGAGGCCTCGGTGATCGAGGAGCAGGTGGTCGACTGGCTGCTCGAGCAGGTGCAGACCGAGGACAAGCCCATGAGCTTCGACGAGCTCATGAACAGCGAGGACGGCGACCAGGCTTCGGCCTGAGTCGCGGCCCCAGGAGGCCAACGGCATGAGCGATACGCAGCAATCCGCCCCCGACGTGTTCAACACCGGCCTGGTGCCGATGGTCGTCGAGCAGTCGGCGCGCGGCGAGCGGGCCTACGACATCTTTTCGCGCCTGCTCAAGGAGCGCGTCATCTTCCTTGTGGGCCCGGTGGAGGACTACCAGGCCAACCTGCTGGTGGCGCAGCTGCTGTTCCTCGAGTCCGAGAACCCGGACAAGGACGTGCACCTGTACATCAACTCGCCGGGCGGATCGGTGACCGCCGGGCTGGCGATCTACGACACCATGCAGTTCATCAAGCCGGACGTGGCCACCCTCTGCGTGGGGCAGGCGGCCAGCATGGGTGCTCTGCTGCTCGCCGCCGGCGCCTCGGGCAAGCGCCACGCCCTGCCCAACTCGCGGATGATGATCCACCAGCCGCTGGGCGGGTTCCAGGGGCAGGCGACGGACATCGACATCCACGCCCGCGAGATCCTCAACATGCGGGATCGTCTCAACACCATCCTGGCCCACCACACCGGGCAGGACATCGAGACCATCCGCCAGGACACCGATCGGGACAACTTCATGACCGCCGAGGCGGCCGCGGAGTACGGCCTGATCGACCGGGTCCTGACCAGCCGCGGTGCCTCCGAGTGAGGACCCGCGGGCTGGTTGCGTACCCGCTGAAAAGGGTGCATCGTTGATAACGAATGATTCCAGTGCGCAAACCGAGGCCGTGGCATGACTGATCGAACTCAGAACAAGGGCGAGGACGGCGGCAAGCTGCTGTACTGCTCCTTCTGCGGGAAGAGCCAGCACGAGGTCCGCAAGCTCATCGCCGGGCCATCGGTGTTCATCTGCGACGAGTGTGTCGAGCTCTGCAACGACATCATCCGCGAGGAACTCCAGGAAGGCGCGGCGACGGAGGGGGGCGGTCTGCCCCGGCCCCACGAGATCAACCGCGAGCTCGACCAGTACGTGATCGGCCAGGAGCACGCCAAGAAGGTGCTCTCGGTGGCCGTGTACAACCACTACAAGCGCCTCGAGAGCCGGACCAGCCAAGACGACGTGGAGCTGACCAAGAGCAATATCCTGCTCATCGGCCCCACCGGCTCGGGCAAGACCCTGCTCGCCGAGACCCTGGCTCGGCTGCTCAACGTGCCGTTCACCATCGCCGACGCCACGACGCTGACCGAGGCCGGCTACGTCGGCGAGGACGTCGAGAACATCATCCAGAAGTTGCTGCAAAAATGCGACTACGACGTCGACAAGGCGCAGCACGGCATCGTCTACATCGACGAGATCGACAAGGTTTCGCGCAAGGCCGACAACCCGTCGATCACCCGGGATGTCTCCGGTGAGGGGGTGCAGCAGGCGCTGCTCAAGCTCATCGAGGGGACCACCGCCTCGGTGCCGCCCCAGGGCGGGCGCAAGCACCCGCAGCAGGAGTTCGTCCAGGTCGATACCAGCAACATGCTGTTCATCTGCGGCGGCGCCTTCGCAGGGCTCGACAAGGTCATCCAGGAGCGCTCCGAGCGGGGCGGGATCGGCTTCTCGGCCGAGATCAAGAGCGAGCGGGAGCGGGCCAGCGTGGGCGAGACGCTGCAGACGGTGGAGCCCAGCGATCTGGTCCGCTACGGCCTGATCCCGGAGTTCGTCGGCCGTCTGCCGGTGATCGCGACCCTCAACGAGCTCGACCAGGAGGCCCTGGTGCAGATCCTGCGCGAGCCGAAGAACGCACTGGTCAAGCAGTACCAGAAGCTCTTCGAGATGGAGGGCGTCGAGCTCGACCTGCGCGACGATGCCCTGCGCGCCGTGGCTGACAAAGCCATGGAGCGCAAGACCGGTGCGCGCGGGCTGCGCACGATCATCGAGCAGGTGCTGCTCGAGACCATGTACGAGCTCCCGTCCATGGAGAACGTCAGCAAGGTGGTGGTCGACGAGTCGGTCATCGCCGGCGACAGCGACCCGTACATTGTCTACGCGGGTCCCGAGCACTCCAAGGCGGCGTCCGACGAGTAGGGCGCCGTCACCCGGCGCACCTTGAAACCCGCCCGTATCACCCCCATTCCGAACCCAGAGGAGGGGCGCGCGGCTGCGGCCGCGCGCGTCCCGCCGTTCGCACGCCAATGAGGTTCGCATCCAATGGCTGAGCCAACCGCTCACAATCCCGAATCCCCGCAGACCGTCACCCAGGCGCCGGTGCTGCCGCTGCGCGACGTGGTGGTCTACCCGCACATGGTGATCCCGCTGTTCGTCGGGCGGGAGCGCTCCATCCACGCCCTCGAGGCGGCGATGGAGCAGGACAAGCGCATCTTCCTGATCGCCCAGCGCAGCGCCGAGGTGGACGACCCGGGCGTCGACGAGCTCTACGGCTACGGCACCGTCGCCTCGATCCTGCAGATGCTCAAGCTCCCGGACGGCACCGTGAAGGTGCTGGTAGAGGGCAGCGAGCGGGCGCGCCTGGTCGAGCTGCTCGATAGCAACGAGTATCTCTCGGCCCATCTGGTCACGGTGCCGGAGCCGCAGCCCAGCGACGAGGACCGCGAGCTCGAGGTGGTGGCCCGTTCCGCCACCAACGTCTTCGAGCAGTACGTGAAGCTCAACAAGAAGATCCCGCCGGAGATCCTCTCCTCGCTATCCGGCATTGAAGAGCCGGGACGGCTGGCGGACACCATCGCTGCGCACATGGCGCTGAAGGTTGAGGAGAAGCAGAAGGTCCTCGAGATGGAGGACCCGCGCGAGCGCCTCGAGCATCTGATGGGGCTGATCGAGGGGGAGATCGACATCCTCCAGATCGAGAAGCGCATCCGTGGGCGCGTCAAGCAGCAGATGGAGAAATCCCAGCGGGAGTACTACCTCAACGAGCAGATGAAGGCCATCCAGAAGGAGCTGGGTGAGCTGGAGGACGTGCCCAACGAGGTCGAGGATCTCGAGAACAAGATCGAGCAGGCCGGCATGCCCCAGCAGGCGCTGGACAAGGCGAAGCAGGAGCTGAACAAGCTCAAGATGATGTCGCCGATGTCCGCGGAGGCCACGGTGGTGCGCAACTACCTCGACTGGCTGGTGAGCCTGCCGTGGAAGGACAAGACGCGGGTGCGCCACGACCTCAAGCACGCCGCCAAGGTGCTCGACCAGGACCACTACGGGCTCGAGAAGGTCAAGGAGCGCATCCTCGAGTACCTGGCCGTCCAACGCCGGGTGCGCAAGCTCAAGGGTCCGATCCTCTGCCTGGTCGGGCCGCCCGGCGTGGGCAAGACGTCGCTGGGTCAGTCCATCGCCCGGGCGACCAACCGCCGGTTCACTCGCATGTCCCTTGGCGGGGTGCGCGACGAGGCCGAGATCCGCGGCCACCGGCGCACCTATATCGGCTCGTTGCCGGGTAAGATCGTCCAGAACCTGAGTAAGGCCGGCAAGCGCAATCCGCTGTTCCTCCTCGACGAGGTGGACAAGATGGCCATGGACTTCCGGGGCGATCCGTCCTCGGCCCTGCTCGAGGTCCTCGACCCGGAGCAGAACAACAGCTTCAGCGACCACTACCTGGAGGTGGATTTCGACCTCTCGGACGTAATGTTCGTCTGCACGGCGAACACCATGAACATCCCGGCACCGCTGCTCGATCGGATGGAGGTCATCCGTCTGCCGGGTTACACCGAGGAGGAGAAGCTGGCCATCGCGCAGAACTACCTGCTGCCCAAGCAGATGAAGGCCAACGGCCTCAAGAAGGGCGAGCTGGACGTCAAGGAGAGCGCCATCCGTGACGTGATCCGGTACTACACCCGCGAGGCCGGTGTCCGGAACCTGGAGCGGGAACTGGCCACGGTCTGCCGCAAGGTGGTTAAGGACCTGGTCGAGGGCGAGTCGAAGGGGCGCAAGCGCGGCAGTGGCGTGCAGGTGACCCGTCGGAACATCGACAAGCACCTCGGGGTCCGGCGTTACCGTTTCGGCGTAGCCGAGACCGAGGACCGCATCGGCCAGTCCACTGGCCTGGCCTGGACCGAGGTGGGCGGCGAGCTGCTGACCATCGAGGTGGCCGTGGTGCCGGGCAAGGGCCGGGCGACGCAGACGGGCCAGCTCGGCGAGGTCATGAAGGAGTCCATCGATGCGGCCACCACCGTGGTGCGCAGCCGCGCCCGCGCGCTGGGGCTGGATCCGGAGTTCTACACCCGGAACGACTACCACATCCACGTCCCGGAGGGCGCCATCCCCAAGGACGGGCCTTCGGCGGGCACCGGCATGTGTGTCGCCTTGGTCTCGGCGCTGACCAGCATCCCGGTGCGCGCCGGGGTCGGCATGACCGGCGAGATCACCCTGCGCGGCGAGGTGCTGCCCATCGGCGGGCTCAAGGAGAAGCTCCTGGCTGCCTTGCGCGGCGGTATCGACACGGTCCTGATCCCCGCGGAGAACGAGAAGGATCTGGCCGATGTGCCCAAGGACGTGAAGTCGAAGCTCGACATCCGGCCGGTGCGCTGGATCGACGAGGTCCTCGAGGTGGCCTTGACCCGTCAGCCGGAGCCGCTGCCGGCTCCGGAGGGCGAGGACGAGGCCGACGCGGCCAAGCGCGTGGCCGTCGGTGAGGGCGAGGGCGACGCCAAGCGGCCGCACTGAGCTCGTGCCGCCCGTTTGACAGTCCGGAAAAGCCGCTGCTATAACGCCAGCAACTGAGCGGCCTGGGCCGTGACAGGCCCGGGCCGGCGGCGTCGGCGCTGCCAGCAGGGCGATTCAACGGCAACGCTGTGGAAGCACGCTACGCCGTGGTAGGGTTTGGGGGTCCGTAGGGTTGCCGGGCCGCCGTTCGGTGACCCAGGCCCGAAGGGCCAGCCACGCCAGCATCGAGTAAAAAAACCGAAAAGGGGACACGGGGATGAACAAGAGTGAACTCATCGAGGCGGTAGCCGACTCCGCGGATCTTTCCAAGGCCGCGGCCGCGCGCGCCGTCGATGCCATGGTCGAGTCGGTCACCGACGCCCTGCGCGAGGGGGATCAGGTCACCCTGGTGGGTTTCGGCACCTTCACCGTGCGCGATCGGGCCGCCCGCACTGGCCGGAATCCGCGCACCGGCGAGAGCATCAACATCCCGGCGTCGAAGGTCCCGGGTTTCAAGCCTGGCAAAGCGCTCAAGGATGCGATAAACTAACGAGCTTAGTCGGTTCGGGTGGTTAGCTCAGTTGGGAGAGCGTCGCCCTTACAAGGCGAATGTCGGGGGTTCGAATCCCTCACCACCCACCAGGGGTAGACAAGCGGCAAAAAGTTGTTACAATAATCGACGTAATCACGGAGCGGTAGTTCAGTTGGTTAGAATGCCGGCCTGTCACGCCGGAGGTCGCGGGTTCGAGTCCCGTCCGCTCCGCCAAATCAGAAAGCGGCCCTGACAGCCGCGATAAAAAGGCGCCCATAGTGGCGCCTTTTTTGTATCCTGATCACCCACATGAGCACTCGGCGGAAGACAAGGCATGCTTCAGGCGATTCGTGACGGCATCAAGGGCTGGATTGCGTGGGTCATCATCGGGTTCATCGCCCTGCCGTTCATCTTCATGGGTGGTTACGAATACTTCGGTGGTGGCCGCGAGGACGCGGTGGTCGCCCGCGTCGATGGCGAGGAGATTCCCCGCTCGCAGATCAACCAGGCGGTGGAGCGCCAGCGCGCGCAGCTGCGCGAGATGTTCGGCGGTGATCTTCCCGATGGCGCCTTCGACGCTGCCGCATTGCGCCGCGAGGCCCTGGAGCAGCTCATCGACGAGCGGTTGCTGCACGCCTACGTCGATCGCCAGGGATTGCGGGTTACCGATCAGGAGGTGGCCCAGACCATCCGTAGCCAGGAGATCTTCCACGAGGGCGGGCAGTTCTCCCGGGGTCGATACCAAACCCTGCTTGAGCGCAATCGCATGACGCCGGAGGACTACGAGGAGCTGGTCCGGCGGGACCTTAAGGCCGATCAGTTCCAGCAGGCCGTGTTCGCCAGCAGCATCAGCACCCCCTCCCAGCTGGATCGTCTGGTGCGCCTGCAGGACGAGTCGCGCAGCTTCAGCTACCTCGAGCTCGCCGCCGAGCGCTACATCGACGAGGTTCGTGTCGATGATGCCGAGGTTGAGGCCCATTACGAGGCCAACACCGACGACTACATGGCCCCGGAGGCGGTGCGCCTTGAGTACGTCGAGCTGGGTCCGCTGGCCCTGCGTGATCAGGTCGAAGTGGATGATGATGCGCTCCGCGAGCGCTATGACGAGCGTTACGGCGATGACGAGGACCCGCCGGCCTTCGATGCCGTGCGCGAAGAGCTGCTGGCCGACTACATCCGCGAACAGCACGGCACCGAGCTCATGGAGGCCGGCGATGAGTTCGGCAATATTGCCTTTGAGCAGCCGGACAGCCTGGAACCGCTGGCCGACACCTTCGGCCTGGAGATCCGGAGCAGCGACTGGATCGATCGCGAGGGCGGCGAGGGCATCGGCGAGCTTTCCGGGGTCGTCGAGCAGGCGTTCAGCGAGGATGTGCTGGAGTATGGCTACAACAGCGACCTGATCCGCGCCGACGAGGACCGCTACCTGGTGGTACGGCTCCTGGAACACCGAGAGGCCGAGCCCCGGCCCTTGGAGGAGGTGGCGGATTCCATCCGCGAGGAGATCCGCCAGGAGCATGCCGCCGAACTTGCCCTGGAGCGGGCGGAGGAGTTAATGACCCGGCTGCGCGATGGTGAGTCGTTGGACGAGCTGGCCGAGGAGCTCGATGTCGAACGCTTCACGGTCGAGGAGGCCTATCGGGACGACCGCAGCCACCCGGCGGCCGTTGTGCGCGAGGCGTTCGCCCTAGAGGAGGGCGGCCATGCCCGGGTGGAGCTGGAGGACGGGGCCGCGGCGCTGCTCCGTCTGGACGGCATCAGCCGCGGCGATCCGGACGGCCTCTCGGCTCAGGAGCGTGAGCAGCTGCAACAACAGCTCCAGCGCATGGCCGGGGGCTCCGAGGTGCGGGCGCTGATCCGCGCCCTGCGTGCCGAGGCGGATATCGAGATCGCCCGCGAACGGCTCTAGCGGCCGGCGCTGGGGTGCCCCTCTTCACCGGGGGCTGACGAGCGCGCCGCTTCGCGGTCCCCTGCGCGGCTCGCCCGAGCGGGTCGCTCGCTTAACTCGCTCCGCTGAACGCTGCGCTCGGACAAAACCTCGCTAAAAGCGCCGACGCGCGGCGTCGGCGCTTTTCCCCGCTCGAGCTGCGCTGCTCGGCGCGCTCAATGCCCCCGGTGAAGAGGGGCACCCCAGCGCTCTCCATTCCGCCGTGTCGTGCCCCTGAGCCGCTCTTCCCGGTCGCTCAGCGCTTGCCTTGTGGGAGCCCCCAACGCAAAAGGCCCCGCGGCTTGCGCCGCAGGGCCTTCGCATTCCACGCCTGTTCCAGGCAGGCGCCGCGTCTAAAGCTCCGCGCCCGACAGCGCCACGCAGTGGAAGCCGCCGTCGACGTGGACCACCTCACCGGTGATTCCCGAGGCGAGATCCGAGCACAGGAACGCCCCCACGTGCCCGACCTCCTCGGTCGAGACGTTCTTGCGCAATGGCGACGCCTGCTCGTTGAAGCTCATCATCTGCTTAAAGCTGCCGATCCCCGAGGCCGCCAGGGTGCGGATCGGGCCGGCCGAGATGGCGTTCACGCGGATGCCCTCCGGGCCCAGATCCGCCGCCATGTAACGCGTGGTCGCCTCCAGGCTCGCCTTCGCCGCACCCATGACGTTGTAGTTGGGCAGGGCCCGCTCGCCGCCCAGGTAGGTCAGCGTGATCAGCGAGCCCTGGCGCTGGCGCAGCATCTCGCGGCCGTAGCGGGCCAGGGCCACGAAACTGTAGGCCGAGATCTCGTGGGAGGTCCGGAAACCCTCGCGGGTGGTGTTGTCCACGAACGACCCGGCCAGCTCCTCGCGCGGCGCGAAGGCCACGGCGTGGACGATACCGTCGATGCCATCGGTCCAGTGCTTGCTAAGCTCAGAGAAGACCGATTCGATCTGCTCGTCGGAGCTGACGTCGCAGGGGAAGACCAGCTCGCTGTCCACCGAGGCGGCGAGCTTGGTGACCCGGTCCTGGAGCTTTTCGTTCTGGTAGGTAAAGGCGAGTTCGGCGCCTTGCTGGTGCATCGCCTCGGCAATGCCCCAGGCGATGGAGCGGTCACTGGCGACACCGACCACGAGGATGCGCTTGTTCTGCAGGAATCCCATATCTGCTCTCCGGCAACTGTTGCTTGCTTGCGCGTGCCCAGGGGCGAAACGCCGGGGATGATAACATGACCGGCATGCACGCCTTCCCCCGTCCCAGCGGCCGCGCCTGGGCCCGCCTGGCGCGTTGGCTGCTGGGCACGGCCTGCCTGGTGGCCGCGGTGCAGCTGCCGGCCATCGTCGGGGCAGCGCCGGGCTCGTCGGGTGTGCACGGCCTGGCGCTGCACGGTGAGCCCAAGTACCCGCCGGATTTCTCGCACTTTGACTACGTCAACCCGGACGCGCCCAAGGGCGGGACCGTCATCCGCGAGGCCCGCGGCAGTTACGACAGCCTCAACGGCTACATCCTGCGCGGCACCAAGCCGCCGGGCCTGGGGCTGGTGGTGGATACACTGATGGCGCACGCCGAGGACGAGCCGTTCTCCGTCTACGGGCTCATCGCCGAGCGTGTCGAGGTGGGCGAGGATGATGCCTGGGTGGCGTTCCATCTGCGCGAAGAGGCGCAGTTCCACGACGGGGAGCCGATCACCGCCGAGGACGTGGTCTATAGTTTCGAACTACTGCGTGAGCACGGTCACCCCCGGCTGCGCTCCTACTACCGCCATGTGGAGTCGGCCGAGGCGCTGGATCGGCACCGGGTGCGCTTCGAGTTCGCCCACGCCGGCAATCGCGAGCTGCCGCTGATCATGGGTGAGCTGCCGGTGCTGCCGCAGCACTACTGGGAGGAGCGGGACTTCAGCCGGACCACCATGCAGCCGCCCCTGGGCAGCGGCCCGTACCGCATCGCCGAGGCCCGCCCCGGGCGCAGCATCACCTATGAGCGCGTGACCGACTACTGGGCCGAGGACCTGCCGGTGCGCCGCGGTCGGTTCAATTTCGATCGTCTGCGCTACGACTTCTACCGGGATGCCACCGTCGCCCTCGAGGCCTTTCGGGCCGGGGAGTTCGATCTGCGCGAGGAGAACACCGCACGGCACTGGGCGACGGGGTACGAGACTTCGGCGCGTCGCGACGGGCGCATGGTGCTCGAGGAGATCGAGCACCGCCGCCCGGCGGGCATGCAGGGGTTCGTCTTCAACACCCGCCGCCCGGTCTTCGAGGACCGCGAAGTGCGCCGGGCGCTCGGCTACGCCTTCGATTTCGAGTGGACCAATCGGCAGCTCTTCCACTCGGCCTACGCGCGCACGGCCAGCTATTTCGAGAACTCCGAGCTGGCTGCGCGTGGCGCGCCCAGTGAAGCCGAGCGGGCGATCCTCGAGCCCTATCGCGACGAGCTCCCCGAGGCGGTTTTCGAGCCGTACCAGCCGTCGGTGACCGACGGCTCCGGGTGGAATCGCGACAACCTCCTGCGCGCGCTGCGCATCCTCGAGCAGGCTGGATGGTCGGTGGGGGAGGACGGCATCCTCCGTCACCAGGACAGTGGCCGGCCGCTGGCCTTCGAGCTTCTGTTGGTCAACCCTAGTTTCGAACGGGTGGCCCTGCCGTTCGTCCAGAACCTGCGGCGCATCGGGGTGCTGGCCCGGGTGCGCACCGTGGACACCACGCAGTATCAGTACCGGCTGGATAACTTCGAGTTCGATATGGCCGTTGTGGTCCTGCCGCAGTCGCCCTCGCCGGGCAACGAGCAGGCGATGTACTGGAGCTCGGCGGCCGCCGAGCAGCGGGGTAGTCGGAACTACGCCGGTGTGCGCGACCCGGTGGTCGATGAGCTGGTCGAGCGGCTGGTCACCGCCGATGGGCGCGATGAGCTCGTGCAGCTCACGCGTGCCCTGGACCGGGTCCTGCTCGCCGGTCACTACGTCATCCCCAACTGGCACACCCCGGTGCACCGGGTCGCCTACTGGGACAAGTTCGGGCGGCCGGAGATCGCCCCCGACTACGGCCTGGGTTTCGACACCTGGTGGGTCGATCCGCAGAGGGAGCAGCGACTGCGCGAGGCCAACGGCCCGCGTTCGGTCCGATAGCCGATGGGGACCATGCCGGCCTACATCCTGCGCCGCCTGTTGCTGATGATCCCGACCCTGCTCGGGGTCATGGTCATCAACTTCCTGATCGTCCAGGCCGCCCCGGGTGGGCCCATCGAGCGGATCAGTGCCGAGCTGGCCGGCACCGGGGTCGAGGCCACCGCGCGGGTGGCCGGCTCCGGGGGCGAGGTGGGCGCCGCCTTCGCCGAGGCCGGCGGTGGCTACCGCGGCGCCCACGGCATGGATCCGGAGCTGCTCGCCGAGCTCGAGCGGCAGTTCGGCTTCGACCTGCCGGCCCATGAGCGTTTTCTCACCATGATGGGCAATTATCTCACCCTCGATTTCGGCGATAGCTTCTACCGCGACCAGTCCGTCCTGGAGCTGATCGTCGAGGCGCTGCCGGTGTCGATCTCCCTGGGGCTGTGGACCCTGCTGCTGGTCTATCTCATCTCCATCCCGCTCGGGGTCCGCAAGGCGGTGCGCGATGGCTCGCCGTTCGATGTCTGGACTTCGGCGCTGGTGATCGTCGGCTATGCCGTGCCCGGCTTCCTGTTCGCGATCCTGCTGATCATCCTCTTCGCCGGCGGCACCTACCTGGATCTCTTCCCTCTGCGTGGGCTGGTCTCCGAGGGGTGGGCGGAGCTCTCCTGGCCCATGCGCATCCTCGACTACCTGCACCACATCGCGTTGCCGGTGCTGGCCATGGTCATCGGTGGCTTCGCCGGTCTGACCATGCTCACCAAGAACTCCTTCCTGGAAGAGATCCACAAGCAGTACGTGGTGACCGCCCGGGCCAAGGGGGTGACCGAGCGCCGGGTGCTCTACGGGCACGTCTTTCGCAACGCCATGCTCATCGTCATCGCCGGCTTCCCGGCGGCCTTCGTCTCGACGCTGTTCACCGGCGCACTGCTCATCGAGGTGATCTTCTCGCTGGAGGGGCTCGGGCTGCTCGGTTTCGAGGCCGCCGTGGACCGGGATTACCCGGTCATGTTCGGGACGCTGTTCATCTTCACCGTGCTCGGGCTGGTGCTGAATCTCGTCGGCGACCTGATGTACGTCGCCGTCGACCCGCGCATCGACTTCGAGACCCGGGAGGTCTGAGCCGGTGGTCGGGTCGCTGTCGCCGATCAATCAGCGTCGCCTGGCCCGCTTTCGCGCCAATCGCCGGGGCTGGTGGGCGCTGTGGATCTTCGTCGGGCTGTTCGTGCTCAGCCTCTTCGCCGAGCTCATCGCCAATGACCGGCCGCTGGTGGTCTGGTTCGAGGGCAGCCTCCACTTTCCCGTGGTCGAGTCGATCCCCGAGACCACCTTCGGCGGTGAGTTGCCCACCGAGACGGTCTATCGCGACCCCCATGTGCAGGAGTTGATCGATGCGGGGGGCTGGGCGCTGTGGCCGCCGATCCGCTTCAGCTATGACACGGTGCACTTCGGCCTGGCAGAGCCGGCCCCGGCGCCGCCTTCGGCGGAGAACTGGCTCGGTACCGACGACATGGGGCGCGACGTGGCGGCGCGTATCCTCTACGGCTTCCGCATCTCGGTGGTCTTTGCCCTGCTGCTGACCGTGGCCAGTTCGGTGATCGGGGTGGTGGTGGCGGCGCTGCAGGGGTACTTCGGGGGCAAGACGGATCTGTTCGGCCAGCGCATCGTGGAGATCTGGTCGGGGCTGCCGGCGCTTTACATCATCATCATCGCCTCGGCGCTGATCGAACCGAGTTTCTGGTGGCTGCTGTTCATCCTGCTGCTGTTCCAGTGGGTCAGCCTGGTGGGGGTGGTGCGCGCCGAGGTGCTGCGCGCCCGCAACCTGGAGTATGTCAAGGCGGCGCGGGCCCTGGGGGCCGGGCACCTACGGGTGCTGTTCCGCCATGTGCTGCCCAACGCCATGGTGGCCACGCTGACCTTCCTGCCGTTCATCATGAACGGCTCGATCACCACGCTGACCTCGCTGGATTTCCTCGGCTTTGGGCTGCCGCCGGGCTCGCCGTCGCTCGGCGAGTTGCTGCAACAGGGTAAGGACAATCTGCACGCCCCGTGGCTGGGCATCTCGGCCTTCGTCAGCCTGGCGCTGCTGCTCTCGTTGCTGATCTTTGTCGGCGAGGCGGCCCGCGACGCCTTCGACCCGCGCAGGGCGCAGGAGGCCGGGCGTGGCTGAACCGCTGCTGAGCATCCGCGGTCTGCAGGTGGCCTTCGGCGATGGCGCGCCGGCGGTGCGCGGCGTGGATCTGGATATTGCCGCCGGCGAGACCGTGGGGCTGGTCGGGGAGAGCGGCTCGGGCAAGTCGGTCACCGCCCATTCGGTGTTGCAGCTCCTGCCCTATCCATGGGCGCGGCACCCGGCCGGCTCGATCCGCTTCCGCGGCCGCGAGCTGCTCGGCGCCCCCGAGCCGGTGCTGCGCGAGCACCGCGGCGGGCGCATCGGCATGATCTTCCAGGAACCGATGAGCTCCCTCAATCCGCTGCACACGGTGGAGAAGCAGATCCGCGAGACGCTGCTCGTCCACCGCGGTATGGATCGGGTGGCGGCCCGAAGGCGGGTGAGGGGGCTGCTTGAACAGGTCCAACTCCCCGATCCGCAGCGGCTGCTCAGCGCCTATCCGCATCAGCTCTCCGGCGGGCAGCGTCAGCGCGTGATGATCGCCATGGCCCTGGCCAACGAGCCGGATCTACTCATCGCCGACGAGCCCACCACCGCCCTCGACGTGACCGTGCAGGCGCAGATCCTTAGCCTGCTCGCCGACCTGAAGGCGCGGCTGGGCATGGCCCTGCTGTTCATCACCCACGATCTGGACGTGATCCGCCTAGTCGCTGATCGGGTCTGTGTCATGCGCCAGGGCGAGATCGTCGAGCGGGGCGAGGTGCAGCGTCTGTTCAGCCGACCCGAGCATCCGTACACCCGGCAGTTGCTCGCGGCCCGGCCCGCCGGCGAGCCGGTGGCAACGGACGCCCAGGCGCCGGTGCTCCTCCACGGGGCGGGGGTCCGTGTGCACTTCCCGGTGCGCGGCGGTCTGCTGCGCCGGCCGGTGGACTGGGTGCGGGCCGTCGATGGCATCGACATCACCCTGCGTGCCGGGCAGACCGTGGCCGTGGTGGGGGAGAGCGGCTCGGGCAAGTCGACCCTGGGCCTGGCGCTGCTGCGGCTTGAGCGCAGCAGTGGCTCGATCCGCTTTCGCGGTGATGAACTCCAGGGGCGCACGGCGCGGCAGCTGCGCCCCTACCGCAGCGCCCTGCAGATCGTCTTCCAGGATCCGTACGGCAGCCTGTCGCCGCGCATGGCCGTAGGCGATATCGTCGGCGAGGGGCTCGACCTGCACCATCCACGTCTGAGTCGTGAACAGCGCAGTGCGCGGATCGTGCGCGTGCTCGAGGAGGTGGGCCTCGACCCGGAGACCCGCCACCGCTACCCCCACGAGTTCTCCGGCGGCCAGCGCCAGCGGATCGCCATCGCCCGGGCGCTGATTCTCGAGCCGCAGGTCGTGGTGCTTGATGAGCCCACCTCGGCGCTGGATGTCTCGGTGCAGGCCCAGATCATCGACCTGCTCCGCGATCTGCAACGTCGCCACGGCCTCGCCTACCTCTTCATCAGTCACGACCTCCAGGTCGTCCGCGCCCTGGCGCACGAGGTCCTGGTCATGCAGGGCGGCCGAGTGGTTGAGCGCGGGCCAGCACAGGCGGTCTTCGCCGCTCCGCAGGACCCTTATACCCGGGCCCTGATGGCCGCCGCCTTTCTCTCCTCCTGAGCGATCCCGCCGCCGGGGCTCCGCGCCCTTTGACATAGTTTCAAATATGCGCATACCATCGTATTCAAGAACGTTGATACGTTCGCCAGTCGCTGGATACGCAACCTGACAACGCAAAGGAGGGAGCATGCTTCATCGACTGCCCAGAGACCTCGGGGAGAACTACTCCCCGCTGTATTGGCTCGCTGCCCTGGGTGCCGGGGGGCTGACCGTATCGTTTTTCATGTGGCTGATGTTCTGGGTGCCCTACGAGGGCATGGTGCCCTTCTTCGAGGATATCGTGGCGGCGCTGGGCAGCGGTCACGCCGGCCTGCAAACGGCCATCGTACTGGCCTGGGCCGGCATCCTGGCCATGGCCTTCATCCATTTTCGTCTGCTGTTCTGGAACATCCGCGAGCATCGGCGGTTCCTGCAGACCGACGCCTACCGCAAGAACATGCGCGGCAACCGCACCGAGGTGCAGCTGCTGGCCGCGCCGCTGACCGTGGCGATGACCATCAATGTCTGCTTCGTGCTCGGCATGGTCTTTGTCCCGGGGCTGTCGGCCATCGTGGAGTGGCTCTTCCCCGCGGCCATGGTCGCCTTCCTGATCGTCGGCGGCTGGGCTCTGCGCCAGCTCGGCGACTTCTGGGGCCGGGTGCTCACCGAGAGCGACTGCGACTGCGCCGCCGACAACAGCCTGGCCCAGGCCCTGCCTGCCTTCGCGCTGTCGATGGTCGGCGTGGGGCTGGCCGCGCCGGCGGGGATGAGCAGCGTGCCGGCGACAGCGGCGTTCAGTCTGGCGCTGTCGAGCTTCTTCCTGATCGCCGCGGTGATCACTGGCGCCGTCATGCTGGTCCTCGGCGTGCGCGCGATGATGGAGCAGAACGCCAATCCGGTCAGCGCGCCGAGCCTGTGGATCGGCGTTCCCGTGCTGACGATCATCGGCATCACCCTGGTGCGCCAGACGGCGGGCATCGAGGCCCACTTCGGCGCCGAGGCCGGTGGTATCCAGACCCTGGGTCTGCTCACCTACTTCCTGGCTGCGCAGGTCGCGCTGCTGCTGCTCGGTTGGGTGGTGCTGCGCCGCTTCAACTACTTCGGCCGCTTCGTAGTCGGCCCTGAGCGTTCCGCCGGCTCCTACACCCTGGTTTGCCCCGGCGTGGCGTTGGCGGTGATGATCCACTTCTTCACCAACCTGGGCCTGGCCCACCACGGTGTCATCGAGGCCTACGGGGTCGCCTACTGGGCGCTGACGGCCATCGCCCTGGTGGTCCAGGCGGCCACGATCTGGCTGGTCTTCCAGCTCAATCGCAAGCACTTCCGGGTGGATGCCTGGGCGGGGCAACGATTCAGCCCCTCCACCGCTAGTTCGTCCTCCTGAGGCCCTCAAGTTGGCCTGGCAGCCGACGACAACAGGGGTGCAGGCAGAAGTGGGATCTGGAACCCGGCATGTGGGTTGCAGGTCCCACGCATATCCGGAAACGCTCCGTGCCACAAGCCCCTTGAGGGCGGATGGCGCGGAGCGGGCGCCGGAACCGGATGGCCGCAACCGGCAATGGAGTGCCGGATAGGCGGGTAGAGAGCCCGGCCCGAGTGATACGAAACGCAGGAGGTAGTGATGTCTGCAGTAGGAGGAGTTGGCGGAGGGGCGCCGAGCATGCCGCCGCCGTCCCAGGGCGCCGGTGGTGACGACCCCTTCGAGGGTGAGGAGATGGAGGGCGCTGGCGGCTCCGAGTTCGGTGGTGAAGCCGCTGGCGGCTCGGAAACAGTGGACATCTCCTCGATCGCCGGGGGCGAGGACGTGGGCACCAGCACCGAGTCCTTTGAGGACGACGGTGGGGCAGCCAGCTACGACGCCTCCGGTGGCGTCGACGATCTGGACGCCGGTGGCGAGATCGACGCCATGGTTTGACCTTCCCAGGGGGGCAGCGGCTCACGGGCCGTTGCCCCCTCCGTTATAATCCCCGCCTTCGGACCGCCTTTCCAGCGCGGTCATCCTGTCCCAGCCAATGCGGGGAACGCCCAATGTCTGCGGTAATCGCCCTGGTCGGGCGGCCGAACGTCGGCAAATCCACCCTGTTCAACCGGCTCACCGGCAGCCGGGACGCCCTCGTGGCCGACCACCCCGGCCTGACCCGGGACCGGCAGTACGGCGTCGTGCGCCATCGCGGCAGTCACGCCGTGGTGGTCGATACCGGTGGGATGGGCGAGGAGCTCGAGGGAGTGGGCGGCTGCATGCACGAACAGGCCCGCACCGCCATCGCCGGAGCCGACGCCGTGGTCTTCCTGGTCGACGGGCGGGCCGGTAGCACCGTCGGGGATGAAGAGATCGCCGCCGAGCTGCGGCGGGCGCAGGTGCCGGTGTTCCTGGCGGTGAACAAGACCGACGGCCTCGAGGCCGGGGTGGCCGCCGCCGATTTTCACGGCCTCGGCCTGCAGCCGGTTCACAGCATCGCCGCCACGCGCGGGCGCGGTGTCGGCGAGCTGCTCGAAGCCGTGTTCGCTGCGCTCCCGCCCGCCGAGCCGGAGGAGGGGGAGGTCGCCGCCGGGCACGGCATCCCGGTGGCGCTGATCGGCCGGCCCAACGTGGGCAAGTCCACCCTGGTCAATCGGCTCCTCGGCGAGGAGCGGGTGGTGGTCTACGACGAGCCGGGCACTACCCGCGACAGCATCGCCGTGCCGTTCGAGCGCGACGGGCAGCACTACACCCTGATCGATACCGCCGGCGTGCGGCGCCGGGCGCGGGTCCAGGAGACCGTCGAGAAGTTCAGCGTGGTCAAGACGCTGGAGGCCATCGAGCGGGCCTCGGTGGTGGTGCTGGTGACCGATGCCCAAGAGGGGATCACCGAGCAGGACGCCCACCTGGCCGGGCATGTCCTGCAGGCCGGACGGGCCCTGGTGCTGGTTATCAACAAGTGGGACGGTCTCGATCCCGATCAGCGCCGCAAGGTGCGCCGGGATCTCGATCTGCGTTTCGGTTTCCTCGGTTTTGCACGCCACCACTTCGTCTCGGCCCTGCACGGCAGTGGCGTGGGGCTGCTGCTGGAGTCGGTGGACCGGGCCCATGCGGCCGCCCACCGGGATCTGGCCACCCCGGAACTCAACGAGGCCCTGCAGGAGGCGCTCGCCAACCACCAGCCGCCGCTCTCCCGCGGGCGGCGGATCAAGCTGCGTTACGCCCACCAGGGCGGGCATAACCCGCCGGTGATCGTCGTCCACGGCAACCAGGTGCAGCGGCTGCCGCGGGCCTACATGCGGTACCTGGAGAACTTCTTCCGCGACGCCTTCGACCTGTACGGCACGCCGGTGCGCATCGAGTGCCGGGCCAGCGAGAACCCCTTCGCCGACAAGCCCAATCAGCTCACCGAGCGTCAGCGCCGCCGGCGCCAGCGGGTCATCCACCACGCCAAGAAGCGCGAGAAGAAGCGCAAGCGCCGGCGCTAGCCGGGCGGTTCAGGTGCGGACCAGCACCACCGAGACGTTGTCCGGCCCGCCGGCATCGAGGGCGGCTTCGATCAGGTCCCCGGCGCGCTGGGACAGCGAGCGGTCCTCCTCGGCCAGGATGGCACCGATCGCCGCGTCCTCCAGAGGCTCGGTCAGGCCGTCGGAACAGAGCAGGAACAGATCCCCGGGGTCGCGCGGCAGGCGGGTGACGTCGGGCTCGGCCCAAGTCACCGCGCCGAGCGCGCGCTCGAGGACGTTGCGTTCCGGCGAGCGGCGCCCCTCGGCCTCGGTCATCGCCCCCGTCTCGACCGCGCGCTGGACCGGCGTGTGGTCCCGGGTGAGCCGCTCCAGGCGGCCGTCCCGGAAGCGGTAGATGCGGGAGTCGCCCACATGGGCCAGGGCCACTTCGTCGGGGGCCGCGCAGAGCAGGGCGAGGGTGGTGCCCATGCCCTCGTAGCGGCGGTCGCGCTCGGTATAGGAGAGCACGGCGCGGTTGGCCAGCTGGACCAGATCCGCCGGCTCCCCGCCGGACTCCAGCCAGGTGTGGTCACTGCCGTGGTGGGTGCGGGCGATGCGGATCACCGCCTCCACCGCCAGCCGCGCCGCCTCGGCCCCGTAGGGCAGCCCGCCCATGCCGTCGGCGAGCACCGCGACGCCGGCGCCCTCGTCCCAGTCGATGCGGTCCTCGTTGCGAGGTCGCTGGTGGCCGCGGTGGGTCTCGCCGGCGATCTCCATGGTTCCACGCCTCCTGTTGCAGGGTTGCCAAAGGTTTGAGGCCATCCTAGCCCGCAGAGCGTGCTGCGGGAACCTGTGCCGTGTTTGATATATGTTTAGGCGTATATGACAATGGCTGCCGATCCCGAACTGACAGCCGTCCATCATGCTTGAACTCTTCGCTCATCTCGCCACCTTGATCGTCCGCGACCTGCTGGGCATCGAGGCCGGCACGCCGTTCGGCGATGCCGCGCACTTCTTCGTTGAGAGCACGGCGAAGATCTTCGCCCTGCTGGCGGTGCTGATCTACGTCATTGCTCTGGCCCGGGCGTCGCTGAACGTCGAGCGGGTCCGCGCCTTCCTGGCCGGGCGCAATCGCGTCCTCGGCTACTTCCTGGGCTCGACGTTCGGAGCCGTGACCCCGTTCTGCTCCTGCTCGAGCGTGCCGGTGTTCATCGGCTTCACCACGGCGCGGATCCCTATCGGGGTGACCATGGCCTTCCTGATCACCTCGCCGATGATCAACGAAGTGGCCGTGGTGTTGCTCTGGGGGCTGCTGGGCTGGGAGCTGACCCTGATCTACATCGCCGTCGGTTTTCTGATCGGCATGCTCGGCGGGGCGTTTCTCGACGCCATTCGCGCGGAGCGCTACCTGCAACCGTTCCTGGCCAAGGCCTATGCCGAGGGCAGTGCGCCGGCTGACGGCGCTGCCGGTGCGACGCGGCTGACCCTGCGCCAGCGCCACGACTTTGCCCGGCGCGAGGTGGGGGAGATCTTCGCGCGGGTCTGGAAGTGGGTCCTGATCGGTGTCGGCCTCGGGGCGGCGCTTTACGGCTTCGTCCCCGAGGGCTGGATCGAGGAGCACCTGGGTGCCGGTCACTGGTGGCAGGTGCCTGCGGCGGTGCTGGTCGCCATTCCGCTGTACACCAACATCACGGGTGTGGTGCCGGTGATGGAGAGCCTGATTATCCAGGGGCTGCCCATCGGCACCACCCTGGCTTTCTGCATGAGCACCGTCGCTGCGAGCTTTCCGGAGTTCGTGCTGCTCAAGCAGGTTATGCAGTGGCGGTTGCTGGCGATCTTCTTCGTCCTGCTGCTGTTCGCCTTCACCCTGGCGGGGTGGCTGCTCAATGCCGTGGAGCCGCTACTATTTGCCGGGGTGTGAGGACGGCGGCAGGCCGTTACCATGAAGGATGCATAGGAGGAACGGATCCCATGACCATCATTAAGGTGCTGGGCAGTGGCTGCGCCAAGTGCAACAACACCGCCGAGCGGATCGAGCAGATGGCTGCTGATCTGGGCGTGGCCGCAGAGGTACACAAGGAGACGGGGCCGGAGGCCCTGATCCAGTACGGCGTCATGTCGACACCGGCCGTGGTGGTGGACGAGCGGCTGGTCCACAGCGGGTCGGTTCCTGAACCCGAGCAGATCAAGGAGTGGCTGCAGTGAGTCTTTTGATTTTTGTCGCGTTTCTCGGCGCCTGCATGGCGGCGGCCGCCACCGGGGCCATGTTCGGTCCCGGGCGTTGGTATGAGGAGCTGGACAAGCCCACCTGGACGCCGCCGAACTGGCTGTTCCCGGTGGCGTGGACGGTGCTCTACCTGGCCATTGCCGTGGCCGCCTGGCGGGTGGCCCTGTCCGGCTCCGAGGTCCTGGCCCTCGGTCTGGCCCTGTGGGCGCTGCAGATCGCTCTGAACACGCTGTGGACGCCGGTTTTCTTCGGTCTGCAGCAGCTCTTCGGCGGCTTGGTGGTGCTTGGGGCGCTGTGGGTCTCGGTGCTGCTGACCACGGCGGCGTTCCTGGCCGCGGACTGGCTGGCCGGGCTGCTGTTCATCCCCTATCTGGCCTGGGTCAGCTTTGCGGGCGCCCTCAACTACGACATCTGGCGACGCAACGGCGATGCCCCCTCGGCCGGGACGACGGAGCAGGGCGGCGCCTAAGCCGCTCGCCGGGGCCCTTTTACCGGGGCTCCGGCGGCGGTCTGCCGAGACCGCCTGCGCCCCTGGCCGGGGGGGGGGGGGGGGGGGGCGGGGGGGGGCGGGGGGGGGGGGGGGGCCCCGCGGGGGGGGG
>NZ_JAJNRF010000006.1:0-183163 GCF_022228075.1 Halorhodospira sp. 9628 | reverse complement strand
CGCCGGGGCCCGCGCGGCGCGCGGCGGGGGGGGGCGAGGAGTACGGGGGCGGGGGGCCGCCCGTTGCCGCCGGTGGCGGGGCAACGGGGGTCGAGCTCAATCCTTCCGGCGCTGATCGATGGGGACGTAATCTCGCCGCGCTGCGCCGGTGTAGAGCTGTCGCGGTCGCCCGATGCGCTGCTCCGGATCAGCGACCATCTCGTTCCACTGGGCCAGCCAGCCCGGCGTCCGGCCGAGGGCGAACATCACCGTAAAGAAGTCGGTGGGGATGCTCAGAGCCCGATAGATGATGCCCGAGTAGAAATCCACGTTCGGGTAGAGCTTGCGCTCGACGAAGTAGTCGTCCTGCAGTGCCCGCTCCTCAAGCTCCATAGCCAGCTCGAGCTGCGGGTCGTTCTCGATGCCCAGGTCGTTGAGGACCTCGTGGCAGGTCTTGCGGATGATCCGCGCCCGCGGGTCGAAATTCTTGTAGACCCGGTGCCCGAAGCCCATCAGGCGGAACGGGTCATCCTTGTCCTTGGCCTTTTCGATGTACTTCGGCACCTGGCTGATGTCGCCGATCTCGTGGAGCATGTTCAGCACCGCCTCGTTGGCGCCACCGTGGGCGGGGCCCCACAGGGCGGCGCAGCCGCAGGCGATGGAGGCGAACGGGTTGGTGCCGGTGGAACTGGCCAGGCGGACCGTGGAGGTCGACGCGTTCTGCTCGTGATCAGCGTGGAGGATCAGCAGCTGATCCAGCGCCCGCGCGTGGATCGGATTGATCTCGTACGGCTCCGTGGGGCGCGAGAACAGCATGTTGAGCAGGTTCTCGGTGTAGTAGAGCCGGTTGAGCGGGTAGACGAAGGGCTCGCCCGCCATGTGCTTGTAGGCCGCGGCGGCGATGGTGGGCATCTTGGCCAGCACGCGGTGGCAGGTGAGCATCCGGTTGCGCGGGTCCCCGAGCTTGATGGCGTCGTGGTAGAAGGCCGACAGCGATGCCACCACGCCGGTGAGCATGGCCATGGGGTGCGCGTTGTAGTGGAAGCCGTCGAAGAAGTCCTTCAACGACTCGTTGATCATGGCGTGCTCGGTCACCGCCCGGTTGAACTGGTCCAGCTCATCCTTGGTGGGCAGCTCACCGTGGAGCAGCAGGTAGGAGACCTCGAGGAAGTTGCTGTTCTCGGCCAGATCCTCAATGGGGTAGCCGCGGTAGAGGAGCACCCCGTTCTCGCCGTCGATGAACGTGATGTCGCTGCGACAGCTCGCCGTCGAGGTGAAGCCGGCATCGTAGGTGAAGTATCCAAACTCTTTGTACAGGTTCTGGATATCGACGACGGCCGGCCCGTGCGTTCCCTCGCGGATGGGCATCTCGACACTGTGGCCGGTGGTGTTGTCGGTGACGGTGACGGTTTTCGACGTCATGATGCCCCTCCGCTGCTGCCCTGGATAACCGCGCTCGGCGCAGTCCGGGGGTTACTGGCTGGAGCTGCCCCGGGTCATGCCGAAGCGCTTGCGGAAGCGGTCGACCTGCCCACCAGAATGGACCACACGCTGCTTGCCGGTGAAGAACGGATGGCTCCGGCTGGAGACCTCGATCTTGACCAGCGGGTACTCGTTGCCGTCCTGCCAGGTGATGGTCTCGTCGGTCTGGACCGTGGAGCGGGTCAGGAAGGAAAAGTCCGTCGAGATGTCCTGGAAAACGACTTCGCGGTACTCGGGATGGATGTCTTTCTTCATGGTGACCCTCTGCGACGTTCAGCCGCGTTCTTGAGCATGTTAAACCGCGGATAGTAGCCGCCGCAGCATAGGGGGTCAAGATGGCCTGCCGGCGCGCCGCAACGCTTGACAGCGGGCGGGTCGCCGCCTAGATTCCACGTCACGTGTCAGCCACACGAGGAGGCCGTCATGCCGGACGGTAACGGCAGTACGCCAAGCAACGACGTCGTACCGCGAACCAACGCCCGTCCCGGGGTGCCGGCCGACTGACGGAGTCTCTGCCGTCTCTCTGTCTCCGGTGCCGCGGGTCGGGCACCCGAACACTCAGGAGGCAGAGATGACCATCACCACCGAGCATCAAGACCATGGCCTCGGCGCACCGGCTCGCGCCGAGTATGCAGACCGCCTGCCCGCCGCCGCGGCACGGCGCATCGCACAGATGGCCCCGGCCGAGCGCCCGGCGGCGCTGCGCGCCATGCCGGACGGGGAGAGCCTGGCCACCTTCCTGGAGATGCGCCCCGCTGCGCAGGCGAGCGTGCTCGAGCACATGGACCGAGGCCCGGCCGCCCGCCTGGCCAACCGTCTGCCGTTCAATACGCTGGCCCGCGTGCTTGAGCGCCTGGATCCGGAGTGCCGCGACGAGGTCGTACGCAACCTCCGCCCGCTCAAGCGCAGCCGCGTCGAGACGGTGCTCTCCGGGCGTCTGCAGTAATCCGGCTCGCCGCTCTGGCGGGGGCGCCCCGTCGGGCACCCCCCCGCCGCGGCGCCTGGCTGCGTTTTGTCCTGGCCGTTTCCGGCCGCATAATCGGCTGGAAACCCGGGAGGAAAACCCATGTTCCAGGCGCCTGTATCCCGGCTGGCGACGGCATCCGTCCTGCTTGCAGCCTGCGGGGCCGCGGCGGCCGCGCTGGCCGGCCCCCTCTACCGCATCCAGCTCGTCGAACTCGACCTGGCCCTGGCGATGATCGCCGCCGGCTTCGCTGCCGGTGTGCTCGCCCTTGTCCCCGCCGGTGTCGGTTTCGCCTCCACCTTCGGTCTGCACGGCAAGCGCGGTCGCGGCCGGGCCCTGGCCGGCCTGGCCCTGGGGCTAGGGGTCGCGGTGGTCGCCGGGCCCAAGGTCTACGCCGCCGTCCTCGGTCCCAACCTTCACGATCTGGCCACCGACACCGATGACCCGCCCTCGTATCGGGCCCTCGCCCAGGCCCGAGAGCAGGCCGGCGGCGATCGAGCCTACCCTGGCGGAGAACTGGCCGAACGCCAGGCGGAGGCGCACCCGGATCTCGAGGCGCGCACTTACCCGCAGGATGTCTCGGCCATCCTCAGCGCCGCAGAGAGCGCGGCGCTGGGGCTGGAGTGGACCGTGGCGCGAACCGACATGCAGGGCGGGCTGGAGGCCACCGCGCGCAGCTATTGGATGGGTGTCATCCACGATATCGTCGTCCGCGTCGAGGACACCGGTGATCACCGTCGCGTCGACGTGCGCGCCGCCACCCGCGGCGGCGAGGCGGACGTCGGCGGCAACGCCCGGCTGGTCCGCGCGTTCTACGACGAGCTGGAGGCCGAGCTGCAGAACTGAACGGGGCGTCGGTGAGCGGGTGATCAGCCTCACTGGGATGCGTTACTATCGCGGCTTATCCGCGGATCGCGAAGCTGAATAGGGAGACTTCCATGAGCGAACGGGTTCAAGTCGGTGGCCTGCAGGTGGCGCGTGAGCTCTACGACCTGGTGGCCAACGAGATGGTGCCTGGGACCGGCATCGACGCCGACACCGTCTGGGACGAGCTCGGCGGCATCGTCCGCGATCTGAGTCCGCGCAACCGTGAGCTGCTGGAGAAGCGCGAGACCCTGCAGCGGCAGATCGACGAGTGGCACCGCGAGCACCGCGGCCAATTCTCCGTGGTCGATCACAAGGCCTTCCTCGAGCAGATCGGCTACCTGGAACCCGAGACGGAGGAGTTCGAGATCACCACCACCGGGGTCGACCCGGAGGTCGCCACGGTGGCCGGGCCGCAGCTGGTGGTGCCGGTGGATAACGCGCGATTCGCACTCAACGCGGCCAACGCACGCTGGGGCAGCCTGTTCGATGCCCTCTACGGCACCGACATGATCCCCGAGAGTGACGGCCTGGCCAAAGGGAAGACGTACAACCCGGCCCGTGGCAAGCGCGTCATGGAGCTGGCCGCCGAAACCCTCGATGAGGTGGCCCCGCTGGCCCACGGCCTGCACGCCGATGTCACCGTCTACCGCCTGAGCGAGGCGAGCCCGCGCCAGCTGCTGATCACCCTGGCCGACGGCAGCGAGACGGAGCTGGCCGATCCCACCCGCCTTGTCGGCTTCACCGGTGAGCCGCAGCGGCCGGCGACCATCCTGCTGCGTCACAACGGCCTGCATGCCGAGATCGTCATCGACCCCAACGATCCGGTGGGCAAGGATCACCCGGCCGGCGTCAAGGACGTGGTCATGGAGTCGGCGCTAACCGCCATTCAGGATTGCGAGGACTCCGTGGCCGCGGTGGATGCCGAGGACAAGGTCCGTGTCTACCGCAACTGGCTGGGCCTGATGAAGGGCGATCTCGAGACCTCGGTCAGCAAGGGCGGGGAGGCCTTCACCCGGCGGCTCAACGCCGACCGCACCTACACCACGCCGGACGGCGGCTCCCTGACCCTGCCGGGGCGCTCGCTGATGCTGGTGCGTAACGTCGGCCACTTGATGACCACGCCGGCGGTGCTCGACGGCGACGGCAACGAGATCCCCGAGGGCATGCTGGACGCCATGATGACCGTCCTCTGCGCGGTCCACGATCTCAAGGGCCTGGGCCAAGTGCGCAACTCGAAGACCGGCAGCGTCTACATCGTCAAGCCGAAGATGCACGGTCCCGAGGAAGTGGCCCTGACGGTGAACCTGTTCGAGCGCGTCGAGGACGCCCTGGGCCTGGAGCGTGCCACCCTCAAGGTCGGCATCATGGACGAGGAGCGGCGGACCACGGTCAACCTGCGCGCCTGCATCAAGCAGGCCCGGGACCGGGTGATCTTCATCAACACCGGCTTCCTCGACCGCACCGGCGACGAGATCCACACCGCCATGGAGGCCGGCGCCGTGATCCGCAAGGCGGACATGAAGGGGGCATCCTTCATGACCACCTATGAGGACTGGAACGTCGATGTCGGCCTGGCCGCCGGGTTCAAGGGCCGGGCGCAGATCGGCAAGGGCATGTGGCCCAAGCCGGATAAGATGCGCGAGATGTTCGACACCAAGGCGGGCCACCCCAAGGCGGGTGCCAACTGCGCCTGGGTGCCGTCGCCGACGGCGGCGACCCTGCACGCCGTGCACTACCACGAGGTGGACGTCGCCGGCGTCCAGGCCGAGATTGCCCGCGCCGGCTGGCGTTCGGACCTGAACCGGATCCTCACCGTGCCGCTGGCGCCGAGCACCGACTGGAGCGAGGAGGAGATCCAGCAGGAGGTGGATAACAACTGCCAGGGCATCCTCGGCTATGTGGTGCGCTGGATCGACCAGGGCATCGGGTGCTCCAAGGTGCCGGACATCAACAATGTCGGCCTGATGGAGGACCGCGCCACCCTGCGCATCTCCAGCCAGCACGTGGCCAACTGGCTCTACCACGGCGTGGTCAGCGAGGATCAGGTCATGGATAGCCTCCAGCGCATGGCCCGGGTCGTGGACGAGCAGAACGCCGGCGACCCGAACTACCGGCCCATGGCCGAGGACTTCGACGCCAGCGTCGCCTTCCAGGCGGCCTGCGACCTGGTCTTCAAGGGGCGGGAGCAGCCCTCCGGCTATACTGAGCCGGTGCTCCACCGCCGTCGGCAGGAGGCGAAGGCCAAGTACGCCTGATCCCGCCGCCTGAACGACATCCCGTGAACCGTGCCGGCGTCGGCAGCCTCCGGGCTGTCGGCGCCGTCTTGTCTCCGGAAGCATGACCGTGCGCGAACCGATCCGTATCCGCGGCGCCCGCCAGCACAACCTGCAGGGCCTCGATCTCGACCTCCCGGCCGGCGAGCTGATCGTCGTCACCGGGGTCTCCGGCTCCGGGAAGTCGTCGCTCGCCTTCGACACCGTCTACGCCGAGGGGCAGCGGCGCTACGTGGAGACCTTCTCGGCCTACGCCCGGCAATTCCTCGAGCGCATGGACCGGCCACAGGTCGAGCGTATCGACGGCGTCCCGCCGGCGATCGCCATCGATCAGGTCAATCCGGTGCGCACCTCGCGCTCCACCGTGGGCACGATGACGGAGCTCGCCGACCACCTGAAGCTGCTCTTCGCCCGCGCGGCGCAGCCCTACTGCAGCGGCTGCGGCCGCCCGGTGCGGCCGGATACGCCGCAGTCCATCGCCGACGAGCTCCTCGCCGGCGACGACACGGCGCCGTGGCCGGCAGGCACCCGAGTGGCGGTGACCTTCTTCGTGGCCGTGCCTGCCAAGCTCGATCGGGAAGAGCTGCGACAGATGCTCTCCAGCCAGGGATACACGCGCATCTATGAGCGTGAGGGTGGTGTCGAGGTGGTTCAGGACCGGTTGCGCCTCGACGGGGCGCGCCGGGGGCGGCTGATCGAGGCGGTGGAGACGGCCCTCGACAAAGGGCGGGGTCGCTGCCAGGTCCGGGCCCTGGGCGAGGACCGTGAGCCGGCGGGCGAGCCGCGGCGCTACTCCGCCACCTTCCACTGCGCCGGGTGCGACCGCGACTACCCGCGGCCGACCTCAGAGCTCTTCTCCTTCAACTCCCCGGTCGGCGCGTGTGACACCTGCCGTGGGTTCGGCCGCAACATGGAGATCGACCCCGACCTGGTCATCCCGGATCCGGGTCTGAGCCTGGCCGGGGGCGCGATCAAACCGTTCCGCGGCGGTGCCTCGGTGGAGTGCCAGCGGGACCTGCTGCGCGCCGCCCGCCGGCGCGGGGTCGCCGAGGATGTGCCTTGGCGGGAGTTGGATGCGGCGGACCGGCAGTGGGTCTGGGACGGCGAGGATCGCTGGGGCCGTTCCGGCAAGTGGTACGGCGTGCGCGGCTACTTCGACTACCTCGAGCGCAAGAGCTACAAGATGCACGTGCGCGTGCAGCTCTCGCGCTACCGCACCTACCGCACCTGTCCGGACTGCCGGGGTGCGCGCTTGGTCCCGGAGGCCCTGGACTTCCGGCTCGGCGGACAGGCCGACGCCGACGCCGTCCTCGCCCCGGAGGAGCGCTTCCGGCCCCGCCACCTGGCGATGGGTGATGCGCTGCTGGCCGGGCTGCCGGGGCTGACCCTGCACGATCTGGCGACCCTGCCCCTGGCCCGCCTGCAGCGCTTCTTCGAGGAGCTGGAGCTGCCGCCGCCGCTGGACGAGGCGGCGGCTACGGTCCTCGACGAGATCCGCAGCCGGGTCGGCTACCTCAACGAGGTGGGCCTCGGTTACCTGACCCTGGACCGGCAGTCGCGCACCCTCTCCGGCGGCGAGGTGCAGCGGATCAACCTGACCACGGCGCTGGGCACTTCGCTGGTCAACACGCTCTTCGTCCTCGACGAGCCGTCCATCGGCCTGCATCCCCGGGATGTGGAGCGGCTGGTGGGGATCCTGCAGCGCCTGCGCGATGCGGGCAACTCGCTGCTGGTCGTCGAGCACGACCCGCAGGTGATGGCGGCCGCCGACCGGATCATCGATATGGGCCCGGGGCCCGGCGAGCGGGGCGGTCAGGTGGTCTTCAACGGTGCCCCGGCGGAGCTCTATGCGGCGGATTCGGCCACGGCGGACTACCTGACCGGCCGCCGGCGGGTCGCTCGGGGGCGGGATGGTGATGCGGCCGGTTGGGGGGGCGAAGAGGACATGCGCGGAGCGCGCCGCGCCGACGGATCAGCCCCGGAGGGCGCCCGCATGGATGCGGGCGCCGGCCGTGCGCGCAGGGACGCGCGCTCGGCCGGGCCCGGCGGCGCGGCGGAGAAGCGTAGCGCGTCCTCGCCGTCCCCCCGCCCGGCCGCAGCTGCAGACGGCCCCGCGCTGACCATTCGCGGCGCCCGTGCCCATAACCTGCAGGGGATCGACGTGGCCATCCCGCTGGGCGGTCTGGTCTGCCTGACCGGGGTCTCCGGCTCGGGCAAGTCGACCCTGGCCCAGGATGTCCTCTACCGGGGGCTGTTGCGCCAGCAGGGCGAGGCCGTCGAGGCGCCGGGCGAGCACGATGCCATCGATGGGGCCGAGGCGATCACCGAGGTCTCCCTGGTGGACCAGTCGCCCATCGGCAAGAGCGCGCGCTCCTGCCCGGTGAGTTACACCGGCGCCCTCGACCCGATCCGCAAACGCTTCGCCGCGGCGCCCCTGGCCCAGGAGCGGGGCTACACCGCCGGCGCCTTCAGCTTCAACGCCGGCAACGGCCGTTGCCCCACCTGCAAGGGCTCCGGCTTCGAGCACGTGGAGATGCAGTTCCTCTCCGACGTCTACCTGGCCTGTCCCGACTGCGACGGTCGGCGTTTTCGCGCCGAGGTGCTGGAGGTCCAGGTGGAGGGGACTGAGGGGCGACGTGCCTCCATCCACGACGTATTGCAGATGACCGCCGACGAGGCGGTGGCGTTCTTTGCCGACAGCCGCGAGGTGGTGCGCCGCCTGGAGCCGTTGCGCGCCGTGGGCCTGGGCTACCTGCGCCTGGGCCAGCCGGTGCCCACCCTCTCCGGCGGCGAGGCGCAGCGCCTCAAGCTCGCCGGGCACCTGGCCGAGCGCGGCAAGGGGCGGGGTAAGGGGGCCGAGCCGGGCACCGGCACCTTGCTGATCTTCGACGAGCCCACCACCGGGCTGCACTTCAGCGACTGCCAAGTCCTCCTCGACGCCTTCCAGCGGTTGGTGGACGCTGGCTACAGCCTGTTGGTCATCGAGCACAACCTGGATCTGATCGCCAACGCCGACTGGATCCTCGACCTCGGCCCGGAGGGCGGTGAGGGCGGCGGCCGGCTGCTGGCCAGTGGTACGCCGGTGCAGCTGGCGGCCTCCGCCACGGCGACCGGGCGTGCCCTGGCCGACTACGGCACCGGTCTGGAGGAGGACGCGGGGCCCCTGGCGCCCCCGGCCGTGGCCGAGGCGGCAGCGCCGTATGCCGTGGACGCTCCGGCCGCGATCGAGGTGCACCAGGCCCGCGAGCACAACCTGCGCAACATCGACGTGGCCATCCCCCGGGATCGATTGACCGTGGTCACCGGGGTGTCCGGCTCCGGGAAGTCGACCCTGGCCTTCGATATCCTCTTCGCCGAGGGCCAGCGCCGTTACCTGGAGTCGCTCAACGCCTACGCCCGACAGCTGGTGCAGCCGGCCTCGCGTCCGGACGTCGGCGCGGTGACCGGCATCCCGCCGGCGGTGGCCATCGAGCAGCGCACCAGCCGAGGCGGATACCGCTCCACGGTGGCGACACTCACCGAGATCTACCACTACCTGCGCCTGCTCTACCTGCGTCTCGGCGTGCAGTACTGCCCGGAGTGCCAGGTCGCCATCGAGGCGCAGACGCCGGAGGGCATCGCCGCGCGGTTGCTGCGCGAACACCGTGGGCAGCGGATGGCCTTCTACGCCCCCCTGGTGGTCGCGCGCAAGGGGATCTACAAGGAATTGGCGGCCTGGGCGGCCGGCCGCGGATACGAGCAGTTGCGTGTGGACGGTGAACTCCAGCCCACGGCGCAGTGGCCGCGGCTGGACCGCTACCGGGAGCACGACATCGATCTGCCCCTGGGCAGCATCGAGATCCGGGCCGATGCCGAGGCGGATCTTCGCGAGCGCCTCGAGGAGGCCCTGGATCACGGCAACGGGACCGTGCGCATCGCCCCGTTGGACGGCAGCGGCGCCGACGCCGAGCGGGTCTGGTCCACGCGCCGGGCCTGCCCGGCCTGCGGGCAGGGCTTCGCCGAGCCGGATCCGCGGCTGTTCTCGTTCAACGCCCGCCACGGCTGGTGCAGCGGCTGCCACGGCACCGGGCTGCTGGTCCGCGACCCGGACGAGGCCGAAGAGGCGGAGCTTGACGCAGCCCGGGTCTGTCCGGCCTGCCAGGGCGGGCGGCTGAACCCCGTGGCCCGGGCCGTGCGCTTCCACGGCCGGAGCATCACCGAGGTGACCGCGGACTCCGTGGCCGAGCTCCGGCCCTGGCTCGAGGCGCTGACCCTCGACGAGCGCGAGACCGCCATCGGCGCAGACGTCATCGCCGAGATCGGCGCGCGGCTGGCCTTCCTGGAGCGGGTCGGGCTCGGCTACCTGTCGCTGGATCGCGCCGCGCCGACCCTCTCCGGCGGCGAGGCGCAGCGCATCCGCCTGGCGGCGAGCCTGGGTGCCGGCCTGCAGGGTGTCTGTTACGTGCTCGATGAGCCGACCATCGGCCTGCACGCCCGCGACAACGCCATGCTCCTCGGCGCCCTGCGCGAGCTGGCCGAGGCCGGCAACACCGTGGTGGTGGTCGAGCACGACGAGGAGACCATCCGCGCCGCCGGGCACCTGATCGACCTCGGCCCCGGTGCCGGCCGCCACGGCGGGCGTGTGGTCGCCGAGGGGGACCTGGCGGCCCTGACCGGCAACACCGAGTCGCTGACCGGCCGGGTCCTCGCCGAACCGCCGCGCCATCCCACGCGGGAGCGCCGCAGCCAGGAGGTGGCGGGGCAGCTGACGGTCACCGGCGCCCACCGCCACAACCTGCAGCGGGTGGATGTGGCGCTGCCGCTTGGTCGCCTGATCGGGGTCACCGGCGTCTCGGGCTCCGGCAAATCGAGCCTGGTCCGCGAGGTGATCGAGCCCAGCGTCCGTGCCCAGCTCGCCCGTAAGCGCGGCGCGGCCCTCCCGGAACCCACCGGCTGTCAGGCGCTGGCCGGCACCGAGCACCTGCGCCGGGTCCTGGAGGTGGATCAGACCCCCATCGGCCGTACCCCCCGCTCCTGCCCGGCGACCTACGTGGGGATCTGGGATCCCATCCGCCGGCTCTTTGCCGGCACGGAAGAGGCCCGGCTGCGCGGCTGGAACGCGGCGCGCTTCTCTTTCAACACCAAGGGGGGGCGCTGTGAGGCGTGCAGTGGTCAGGGCGTAAAGACCGTGGAGATGAGCTTCCTGCCCGACGTGAAGGTCCCCTGCGAGGCGTGCGGCGGTACCCGGTTCGACGAGGAGACGCGCCAGGTCCGCTACGCCGGCCACAGCATCGACCAGGTGCTGGCGCTGAGCATCGAGGAGGCAGCGGGGTTCTTCAGCGCCCATCCGCGCATCCACCACGTCCTGCGTCTGCTCTGCGATGTGGGCCTGGGTTACCTGAGCCTGGGGCAGCCGAGCCCGACGCTCTCCGGCGGCGAGGCGCAGCGCCTGAAGCTGGTCACCGAGCTGGCCAAGGCCCGCCCGGTGGATGGCGGCCCGGCGCGGGGCAAGCAGGCGGCGCCGACGCTCTACCTGCTCGACGAGCCCACCGTGGGCCTGCACATCGCCGATGTGCAGCGGCTCACGGATGTCTTCCACGCCCTGGTTGATGCCGGCCACACGGTGGTGGTCATCGAGCACAACCTGGATGTGATCGCCGAGGCGGACCACGTCATCGACCTGGGCCCGGAGGGAGGGGACGCCGGCGGTCGTATCGTCGGGGCGGGCACGCCGGAGGCGGTGGCGGCAATGGAGACGCCCACCGGACAGGCCCTGCGGGCCTTCCTCGCCGAGCGGGGGGCGGGTACCGCCTAAGCGGTGCTTTCCCGGCGCTGCCGGGCCCGGCCTCAGGCGGCCGGCCCGGCAAGCCTCGGAGGGTTCAGGAACGCGCCTTGCGGAAGGCCTCGGCCAGCGCGGTGTTGGCGGCTGGCTCGGGCTTCTCGGTCTTGCGGCCCTTCTTCGCGCCACGCCCGGCGCCCTGGCCGGCGCCCTTGCTCTTGCCGCCCGGGGCGCCCTTGCCGCCGCCGGTGCCTTTGCTTGCGGCGTCCTTACCCCCGCCGTCGGCCCGCTCGGCGTTGGGGTCGTCGTCGAGGCGCATGGACAGGCCGATGCGCTGGCGCTCCAGGTCCACTTCCATGACCTTCACCTGAACGACGTCGCCGGTGCGGACCTTGTCGCGCGGGTCGCGGACGAACTCGTGGGCGAGGGCGGAGATGTGCACCAGCCCGTCCTGGTGGACGCCGATATCCACGAAGGCGCCGAAGTTGGCGACGTTGGTCACCGTGCCCTCGAGCACCATCCCCGGCTCCAGGTCGTCGATCTTCTCCACCCCCTCGCGGAACGCCGCGGTGCGGAACTCCGGGCGCGGGTCGCGGCCCGGCTTGGCCAGCTCGCCGAGGATGTCGCGGACCGTCGGCTCGCCGAAGCGCTCATCGGTGTACGCCTTCGGATCCAGGGTGGTTAGAAAGCCCTCATCGCCGATCAGCTCGCCCACGCTGCGGCCCGTCTCCGCGCAGATCCGCTCCACCACCGGGTAGGCCTCGGGGTGGACGGCGGAGGCGTCCAGCGGGTTGTCCCCCTGGGGGATGCGCAGGAAGCCGGCGGCCTGCTCGAAAGCCTTCGGACCGAGCCGGGGCACCTCCTGCAGGTCCTTGCGGGTGCGGAAGCGGCCGTTGTCGAAGCGGTGCTGGACGATCTTCTCGGCCAGGCCCGGACCCAGGCCGGAGACGCGGGCGAGCAGCGGCGCCGAAGCGGTATTGGCGTCTACGCCGACGGCGTTGACGCAGTCCTCGACCACCGCATCGAGCTTGCGCCCGAGGTGGCTCTGGTTGACGTCGTGCTGGTACTGGCCGACGCCGATGGACTTGGGCTCGATCTTCACCAGCTCGGCCAGGGGGTCCTGCAGGCGCCGGGCGATGGAGACCGCGCCGCGCAGCGAGACGTCCAGATCCGGCAGTTCCCGCGAGGCGTTCTCCGAGGCGGAGTAGACCGAGGCGCCGGCCTCGGAGACCACCACCTTGTGCAGGCCCAGCTCCGGGTGGCGCTTGATCAGCTCGCCGACCAGGGCGTCGGTCTCGCGGGAGGCGGTGCCGTTGCCGATGGCCACCAGCCCCACCTGGTGCTTGCGGGCGAGTTCGGCCAGGGTCTTCAGCGAGCCCTCGGGGTCCTTGTTGCGGCTGGTGAAGGGGTGGATGGTGGCGGTTTCGACCACGGCGCCGGTGGCGTCGATGACCGCTACCTTGACCCCGGTGCGCAGTCCCGGGTCGAGGCCGATGGTCGGGCGCGGGCCCGCCGGTGCGGCCAGCAGCAGGTCCTCCAAGTTGGCGCCGAAGACGCGGATCGCCTCCTCCTCGGACTGCTCGCGCAGCTGGCGCTTGAGCGCCAGGTCCAGGTGGGTGGAGAGCTTCGCCCGCCAGGCCAGGCGCACGGTGCGCGCCAGCCAGGCGTCGGCCGGCCGACCCCGGTCGGCGATGCCGAAACGCCGGGCGATGGCGGCCTCGCCGACGCTCGGCTCGTCGCTCTCGCCCCGCGCCTCGGCGTCGGACCAGGCGATCTCCAGCCGCAGGATCTCCTCACTCTGCCCGCGCAGCATGGCCAGGGCGCGGTGGGAGGGGATCTTGCGCAGCGGTTCGGCGTGCTCGAAGTAGTCCCGGAAGCGGGCGCCGTCCTTCTCCTTGCCCGCGGCCACGCGGCTGACCAGGTAGCCCTTGCGCCAGCCGTAGTCGCGCAGCTCCTCGAGCAGATCGGCGTCCTCGGCGAAGCGCTCCATGAGGATCTGCCGGGCGCCGTCGAGGGCAGCGTCGACATCGGCCACGGCCGGGGTCTCCTGCTCCTCCTCGGCGGGGCCGGTGACGTAGGGGGCCGCCGCCTCCTCGGGGACGAGGGACGGATCGGCCAGAAGGCTGTCGGCTAGCGGCTCCAGCCCGGCCTCGCGGGCGATCTGCGCCTTGGTGCGGCGCTTCTTCTGGTAGGGGCGGTAGAGGTCCTCGACGCGGGTCTTCGTCTCGGCGGCGCGGATCGCCTCGGCCAGCTCGTCGGTGAGCTTGCCCTGCTCGTCGATGGCCTTGAGCACCGTCTCCTTGCGCTCGTCGAGCTCCCGCAGGTAGGTCAGCCGCTCCTCGAGCGAACGCAGCTGGCTGTCGTCGAGGCCGCCGGTGACCTCTTTGCGGTAGCGGGCAATGAAGGGGACGGTGGCGCCCCCGTCGAGCAGCTCGATGGCGGCCTCGACTTGCCGGTTGCCCACGCCCAGCTCCTGGGCGATGCGCTGCGGGATCGACTCACTGACCATCTCTCGTGAAACCTCGGTGCCGTGGAAAAGGCGCCATGATAACCGAGCCGCCGCCGGCTGCCAGCGACGCGCGCCGCTGTGCCCCGGCCGATTGACAGCCGTTGGCGTGCTGGCACGATAAGGGGCGCGCGACGCGTTCAGGGAGGAGCGCGCATGCACCAGGAGGTGAGCCGGCAGGAGCGGTGCGTCCGCTTCTGCCTGACCACGCACGGCAACCACCCGTGGCTGGCCCGGCCCGAGGCCGTACAGCGGCTGCGCACCGCCTTCCGCCAGGTGGCCCGGCGCCGTCCGCTGACCTGGGACGCCGCCGTCGTCCTGCCCGACGCCGTCCACGGCCTGTGGCGCCTGCCCCGGGATGACCCGGACCCGCGGCCCCGCTGGCAGGCGGCCAAGGCCCACTGCACCCGCCACCTGCGCAACTGGCCGGGGCTGCCCCGCGGGCGGCTTTGGCAGCCCGGTGTGCACTGGTGGGAGGTGGAGCCGGACCGGTGGCGCGAGGCCCTCGACGAGATCCACTGGGAGCCGGTGCGCCGCGGGCTGGCCGGCCGCCCCGAGGGGTGGCGCTATAGCTCCTTTCGCCGCTGCCAGGCCGCCGGGCTTTACCCGGTCGGTTGGTCGGGGCCGTCGGGGGCGGTGTGACTGGGCTCCTCGCCGGCGAGGTTCTGCATCACCCCGCGCAGGTAGCGCGGATTGACCAGCTTGATGCCGATCCGCTCGGCGAACTTGCGCATCCCCTCGTCGGCGGAGACCAGGGTGGCGTCCAGCTCGTAGGCGAGCAGCACCACGTCGATGTCCTCCCGCGAGTCGAGGATCCCGCGGCGCATAGCCTCGCGGTAGCGCTCGCGCAGCTGGGTGATCAGCTCCGGCGGCAGCGATTCCGCTTGGCCGGCCTGCCGGGCGTGCTCCTCGGCGATGCGCAGGCCCCGCTGGATGCGCGTGCGCACCTCCTCGATGAACTCGTAGAGCACTTCCGAGGGGATGGTCATCGAGAAACGCCGGGGCGAGCGGATGTGCACCTCGGTCTCGAACTCGGCGCCGATCATGTCCATCGAGCGCAGGTTGCACAGCTCCTGATAGACCGGCCCCGGCATGTAGAACTCGGCGTCGGCGCGCCGGGCGAGCCCGAGGAAGACCGAGATGGCCTGCATCGGCTCCTCATCGAAGCGCAGGTAGACGTCGGGGTTGGTGAAGACGCTGGTATCGAGCACGAATCGGCGCATGGTTCCGGGCCCGTCGTGGCGAGGTTTCACCCGGCACGTTACAACCTGCGCGGCGTCCTGGCCATCGGCCCCGGGCTGCGTGATCCGCCGCCTGACCGCCGGCGGCACGGACTGATCCGTTCAAACGCACTTTTTCCGGACTCACAGGGAGGTGAGCCATGCAATCGCGTATCCAGCGGCGCCGGCTCTGCGCCGCCTTCACCCTCATCGAGCTGATGATCGTGGTGGCGATCATCGCCATGCTGGCCGCCATCGCGGTCCCGCAGTACCAGAACTACATCGCCCGCACCCAGTTCGCCGAGGCCCTGACCCTCTTCTCCGGTGTGCGTACGGCGGTGGACTCCGAGGTCCATCTGCGGGGCCCCGACGGGCTGGACGCCGGACGCATCGAGGAGCTGGTGGGGGCCGATGGTGGCGACTACGTCGATGCCATCGACGTCTCCGCCGGCGGGGACACGGTGGATGTGTCCATGCAGTTCGCCGACGAGGGGGTCAACACCGAGCTGGCCGGCGAGTCGGTGACCTTCACTGGCCAGGAGGACGATGAGGGCGCCTGGGGGTGGGATTGCGATCCAGGCGGCCTGGCGGAGATCGCCACCGGCCTGTGTGCCGAGTGAGGGCCGCCCGAGCCGGCCCGGCCTTCGCCGGCCGGGCCGGGGGATCAGGCCGCCCCGGCCTGCCCGTCGCGCTACCCCCGCCGGTCGCGGCCGGAACCGGCCGACGGGTGGTCATCCCGTCCCAGCCGACGGTGCTCCGGCGAGCAGTAGTAGGCGCCGTCGCGGGGATAGGCGGTCGAGCGCGGCAGGAAGACGCCGCATCGGGCGCAGCGCACCATCTCCTCGGTGCGCCCGCCGTCGCCGCCGCCCTGGTTGCGCTGTCCCTCGCCATCATCGCGCAGGCGTTTCTGAAGCAGGCTGCGCGCACCGATCCAGGCGAGGATGAGCAGGATGACAAGAAGGATCTGGCCTAGCATGCACGTGCTTTTCCGTGATTACCTTGAGCCCTCGGGCGCAGAGGCCCGGGCGCGCGGCCAACCAAGTTGGCACGGCCGGACGGTTTTGAAAAGCGCGGGTCGCTGAACCACTATAATCGACCGCCCGGCGACCGCGACCCCATGGGAGGAGCTGTTCAATGAATCTGCACGAGTTCCAGGCCAAGCACCTCTTCACCGAGGCGGGGATCGCCATCCCCCGCGGGTATGTGGCGCGCTCCAGCGCCGAGGCCCGCGCCGCCGCCGAGCGCCTCGGTGGCTCGGCCTGGGTGGTCAAGGCCCAGGTCCACGCCGGCGGACGGGGCAAGGCCGGAGGGGTCCGGGTGCTCCGGAAGACCGACGAGATCGAGCGCTACGCGGACTCACTGCTCGGCGAGCGCCTGGTGACCCACCAGACCGACGATCGCGGTCAGCCGATCCACGCCCTGCTGGTCGAGGAGGGGCTGGAGATCGCCCGTGAGCTCTACCTCGGCGCCCTGATCGATCGGTCCAGCCAGCGCGTGGTCTTCATGGCCTCGGCCGCCGGCGGCATGGACATCGAGGAGGTGGCGGCCAGCGAGCCCGAGCGCATCCACACCGTGCGGGTCCACCCGGCCGCCGGGCTGCAGCCGTACCAGTGCCGGCAGCTGGGTTTCGCCCTCGGCCTGGACAAGGCGCAGGTGGGGGAGCTGACGCGGATGATGCAGGGGGTCTACCGTCTGTTCCTGGAGCGGGACCTGTCGCTGGTCGAGATCAACCCGCTGATCGTCACCGGCGAGGGGCGGCTGCTAGCCCTGGATGCCAAGGTGACCGTCGACGACAATGCCGTGGAGATCGGCCGGCAGTCGCAGATTCAGGACATGCGCGATCTGACCCAAGAGGACGAGACCGAGGTCCGGGCCGCCGAGCACAGCCTCAACTACATCACCCTGGACGGCAACATCGGCTGCATGGTTAACGGCGCGGGCCTGGCCATGGCCACCATGGACGTGATCAAGCTCCACGGCGGCTCGCCGGCCAACTTCCTCGACGTCGGCGGTGGCACCAACGCCGATCGGGTGGCCGAGGCCTTCAAGATCATCCTCTCCAGCCCCTCGGTGGAGGGGATCCTGGTGAACATCTTCGGCGGGATCGTGCGTTGCGACATGATCGCCGAGGGCATCGTGGCCGCCGTCCACGACGTCGGGGTCGACGTCCCAGTGGTCGTCCGGCTCGAGGGCACCAACGTCGAGCAGGGCAAGCAGATCCTCGCCGACAGCGGGCTCGACCTCATCCCCGCCGACGACCTGGCAGACGCCGCCGCCAAGATCGTCGACATCGCCGGTGACGCGGCCTGATCCCCAGGTCAAGAGAGGAGCAGAACATGAGCATTCTCGTCGATCAGAGCACCCGGGTGCTCGTCCAGGGGTTCACCGGCAAGCAGGGGACCTTCCACGCCGAGCAGGCCATCGCCTACGGCACCCAGGTGGTCGGCGGCGTGACCCCGGGGCGCGGCGGCGGCACACACCTGGACCGCCCGCTGTTCGATACGGTCCGCGAGGCGGTGGCCGAGACCGGCGCCGACGCCTCGGTCATCTACGTCCCGGCGCCCTTCGCCGCCGATGCCATCCTTGAGGCCGCCGACGCCGGCATCCGGGTGATCGCCTGCATCACCGAGGGCATCCCGGTGCTCGACATGCTGCACGTCAAGGAGGCCCTGCGGGGCGAGGACGTGGCCCTGATCGGGCCCAACTGTCCCGGGATCATCACCCCGGACCAGTGCAAGATCGGCATCATGCCCGGGCACATCCACCTGCCCGGGCGAATCGGCATCGTCTCCCGCTCCGGGACCCTGACCTACGAGGCGGTCAAGCAGACCTCGGACACCGGGCAGGGGCAGTCGACCTGTGTCGGTATCGGCGGCGACCCGATCCAGGGGTGGTCTTTCGTCGACTGCCTGGCGCAGTTCGAGGCTGACCCGGCCACCGACGGCGTGGTCATGGTCGGCGAGATCGGCGGCAGCGCCGAGGAGGAGGCGGCGACGTTCATTCGTGACCACATGAGCAAGCCAGTGGTCGCCTACATCGCCGGGGTGACTGCGCCGCCGGGTAAGCGCATGGGTCACGCCGGGGCGATCATCTCCGGCGGCAAGGGGACGGCGAATGACAAGTTCGCGGCCCTCGAGGCCGCCGGCGTGGCCACGGTGCGCTCGCCGACGGAGATCGGCGAACGCATTCGGCAGCTGACGGCAGGCTGAGGCGCACCGTGCGTATCGTCACCGCCCAGCTGGCCTTCCCCGTCGGCGCCATCGACGCCAATGCCGCGCGCATCATCGACGCCATCAGCCGGGCGCGGGATGAGTTCGGCGCCGATCTGGTGGTCTTCCCCGAGCTGGCGGTGACCGGCTACCCGCCCGACGACCTGCTGCTGCGCAGCGACTTCCATGCCGCCGTCGAGCGGGCGCTCGGCCGGATCGCTGCGGCGTGCACCGGGATCACCGCGGTGGTGGGGACGCCGCTCCACCGCCACGGTGTGGTGCGCAACGCCGCCGTGGTCCTCGCCGACGGCGCCGAGGCCGAAGTGGCCTACAAACGCTGCCTGCCGAGCTACAGCGTCTTCGACGACAACCGCCACTTCCGCGCCGGAAACGCCCCTTGCCTGGTCGAGGTCGCCGGCCGGCGCATCGGGGTCACCATCTGTGAGGACATCTGGGCGGCCACACCGGCCGCCGAGGCCGCCGGCGCCGGCGCCGAGCTGCTGATCAGCATCAACGCCTCGCCGTTCCACGACGGCAAGCAGGCCGAGCGCGAGGAGGTGGCGGCCTGCCGCGTGGCGGAGACCGGGATCCCGCTGCTCTACGCCAACCTGGTCGGTGGCCACGACGAGGTCGTCTACGATGGCAGCTCCTTCGCACTGGACGATACCGGTGCGGTCACTGCCCGGGCGCCGGCGTTTGCCGACGGGCTCCACCCCCTCGACTGGCAGGGCGGGGCGCTGCGCGGCGAATGCGCCGAGCGCACCACCGGGCCGCCGGCGATCTACCAGGCGCTGGTCCGGGCCACCGCCGACTATGTCCGTGGCAACGGCTTCTCCGGCGTGGTGCTCGGGCTCTCCGGCGGGATCGACTCGGCCCTGGTGGCTGCGGTGGCCGCCGACGCCTTGGGCGGGGAGCAGGTGCTGGCGGTGATGATGCCCACCCGCTACACCGCCGAGCGCAGCCTGGAAGACGCTCGCGCGGCAGCGCAGACGCTCGGACTGGACTACCGGAGCATCCCCATCGAGTCGCTCTTCGCCGAATACGAGCAGGCCCTGGCGCCGGCCTTCGCCGGGCGCCCGGCGGACGCCACCGAGGAGAACATCCAGGCGCGGATCCGCGGCAACTGCCTGATGGCGCTGTCCAACAAGCTCGGGCTCATGCTGCTGGCAGCCGGTAACAAGAGTGAGCTGGCCGTGGGGTATGCGACCCTGTACGGCGACATGTGCGGCGGTTTTGCCCCGCTCAAGGACGTCTACAAGACCGATGTCTACCGCCTGGCCGCCTACCGCAACAGCCTCGGGCCCGCCGTGCCGCAGGCCATCATCGAGCGCGAGCCCACCGCCGAGCTGCGCGCCGATCAGCGTGACAGTGACAGCCTGCCGCCGTATCCGGTCCTCGATGCCGTGTTGCGCCAGTACCTGGAGGCCGACGCCGCCGAGCACGAGATCCGTGTCGATGGGCTGGACGAGGCGGAACTCTGCCGGGTCATCCGGCTGCTCTACCGCAACGAGTACAAGCGCCGCCAGGCGGCCCCCGGGGTGAAGGTGACCCGGCGCGCCTTCGGGCGTGACCGGCGTTACCCGATTACCTCGGGCTGGTCCGGTTGTCAGGGCTGTGGGGACTGGCCCACGCTATCCTGATAACTGAGTCCTGAATCTGGAAAATCAAACCGAACCGTGCCCCACCCCAAGGAGCTGCTCCCATGAAGAAAGTCGAGGCGATCATCAAACCCTTCAAGCTCGACGACGTCCGGGAGGCCCTCTCGGACATCGGGATCACGGGCATGACCGTCACCGAGGTCAAGGGGTTCGGCCGTCAGAAGGGGCACACCGAGCTGTATCGGGGCGCCGAGTACGTGGTCGACTTCCTGCCCAAGATGCGTCTCGAGGTCGTCGTGGCGGATGCCGATGTCGACCGCTGCGTCGAGGCTATTACCCAGGCGGCCCAGACCGGCAAGATCGGTGATGGCAAGATCTTCGTCACCAACGTCGAGCGGGTCATCCGCATCCGCACCGGCGAAGAGGACGAGAACGCCATCTAGTTCCCCGGGCGGGGGCCGCTGTGCGGCCTACCGCCCGCCGAACTCCGGGGCGGGAACCTCGTGGCGCTCGCGCCGTTCCCGCTCCACGTCCTCGTCCAGGGGGTCGAGGCCAAGGCTGCGGTAGGCCTCGGCGAGCATCCCCATGGCCTCGCCCACGGCCGGCGTGCCGGGGTAGCGGGCGATGATCGTCCGCGCCCGGTTGGCGGCGGCGATGTAGGCGCCCCGCTCCAGGTAGAACCGCCCGACGTGGAGTTCATGCTCGGCCAGCGCCGTGCGGATCTGCTCCATGCGCTCGGTGGCGTCGTCGATATACTCGCTGTCCGGGTATTGCTCGGTCAGGTCGCGGAAGTCGGCGAAGGCGCGGCGCTTGGGCTCGGGGTCGCGCAAGTTCGGGTCGACATTGAACAGATCGCCGAGGCCGCCGGGCCCCTGGGCCTGCCGTGCCACGCCGCTCATGTAAAGTGCATAGGCGACGTGCTCATTGCGCGGATGCATGCGCTGGAAGCGTTCCGCGGCGGCGATCGCCGACTCGTGCTGGCCAGCCAGGTAGTGGGCGTAGATGATCATCAGCTGGGACTGAACCGCGTGATCGCCGAAGGGGTAGCGCGCCACCAGGTTCTCGAAGCGCTCCACGGCCTGTGAGTAGTTCCCGGAACTCAAGCTGCTGCGGGCGTCGGCGTAGAGTTCCTCGACGCTGCGCTCGGCGGCCCCGTCGGGGTCGGTGCCGGCACAGCCGGCCAGAAAGAGTGCCACCAGGGCGATCGTGGCCCAGCGCTGGATGCGGTGCATGATTTCCGTGACTCCGCGGCCTGATGCAGGCCCGTCATTGTAGCGATAGCAAAGGCTCGTACTATACGTATGGAACGACCCCGTCACCAAGCCGACGTCCCCGAGGAACTGGCCGGGCAGCGTCTGGATCGGGCCCTGGCGGCCCTGTTTCCCGATTATTCACGCAGCCGCCTGCAGCAGTGGGTGAAGGCCGGCTGGATCACCGTCGACGGCGCCGTGCGCCGTCCCCGCGATCCGGTTTACGCCGGCGAGCGAATCCACGTCGATGCCGAGCCCGAGCCGGAGACCCCGCTGGCCCCGGAGCCCATCCCGCTGCGGCTGCTCTACGAGGACGGGGATCTGCTGGTCGTGGACAAGCCGGCGGGGCTGGTGGTTCATCCGGGGGCCGGCAATCCGGGCGGCACCCTGGTCAACGCGCTGCTCCACCACGATCCGGGGCTCGAAGCCCTGCCACGGGCCGGCATCGTGCACCGGCTGGACAAGGAGACCTCGGGGCTGCTCGTGGTGGCGCGGACCTACGCCGCCCACCATGCCCTGGTCGCGCAGCTGCAGGCGCGTACGGTGGGGCGCGGCTACCAGGCCGTGGTGGTCGGCCGCCCCACCGCCGGCGGGCGGGTGGACGCCCCCATCGCCCGCCACCCCCGGGACCGCAAACGCATGGCCGTGGTGGCCACCGGTCGCCCGGCGGTGACCCATTACCGGGTCGCGGAGCGCTTCAGCGCCCACACCCTGCTCGACGTGGAACTGGAGACCGGCCGCACCCACCAGATCCGCGTGCACCTGGCGCACGTCCGGCTGCCGCTGGTGGGTGATCCCGTCTACGGCCGTCGGCCGGTTTACCCGCGGGGCGCGAGCGACACCCTGCGCGCCGTCCTCGACGGCTTCCGCCGCCAGGCCCTGCACGCCCGCCATCTGCGCCTCGAGCACCCGCGCACCGGCGAGACCATGCACTGGGAGGCGCCGCCGCCGGAGGACTGGCACCACCTGCTGGAGGCCCTGCGCCATGGATGAGGTGGACGGTGGCCTGTTCTTCACGCCCCGGTGGCCGGCGCCGGAGGGTGTGCGGGCCCTGAGCACGCTGCGCTGCGGCGGCTGCAGCGCCGCGCCGCGCGACAGCCTCAATCTGGCCGAGCATACCGGGGATGACCCGTCCGCCGTGGCCGCCAATCGGCATCTGCTGCGCACCCGCGCCGGTCTGCCCGCCGAGCCCGTGTGGCTGGAGCAGGTCCACGGCACCGAGGTGGTCGCCGCGCACCGGGTCGCCCCCGGCGCACGTGCCGACGCGGCCTGGACCGATCGCGCCGGCGTGGTTTGCGCCGTGCTCACCGCCGACTGCCTGCCGGTGCTCCTCGCCGCCGGGGACGGGCGGGCGGTGGCCGCCGCCCACGCCGGCTGGCGGGGCCTCGCCGCGGGCATCCTCGAGGCCGTGGTGGCGGCGCTGCCGGTGCCGGCCGGCGAACTCCACGCCTGGCTGGGGCCGGCCATCGGGCCCGACGCCTTCGAGGTAGGGCCGGAGGTGGCCGAGGCGCTGCGCGCACGGGATCCCGCTGCGGCCGAGGGGCTCACCCCCGCGGCCGGTGATCGCTGGTACGCTGACCTCTACAGCCTGGCTCGGAGTCGCCTGCGGCAGGCCGGGGTGACATCGGTCCACGGTGGCGGCTGGTGCACGCACACGGATCGGGCGCGTTTTTTCTCCCATCGCCGGGACGGATCCACCGGCCGGATGGCAAGCCTGATCTACCGAGAGGAGCCGTGAGCATGTCCGAGGAGCAGTACGCCGCCGGCCGCATCCTGGTGGTGGAGGACAGTCGCTCCGTGGCCGGCTGGTTGGCCGGGCGCATCGAGGACGCCCTGGGGCTGAAGGCGCTGGTCGCCGGCAGCCGCGCCGCCGCGCGGCAGCTGCTGGAGCATGACGGTGAACGGATCGTCGCCGCCGTGCTCGATCTCGACCTGCCGGATGCTCCGCGCGGCGAGGTGGTCGGGGACCTGGTGGAGCGCGACATCCCCTCCGTGGTTCTGACCGCCACCATCGAGGACGACCTGCGCGATCAGCTGGTGGGGGCCGGGGTGTGCGACTACATCCTCAAGGATGCCCCGGACGCGGTGGACTCGGTGCTGCGTACCCTGCAGCGCATCCACCGCAACCGGTCCATCGGCGTGCTGGTGGTCGACGACTCCCGCTCGGCCCGCGAGTACCTGGTGCACCTGCTCAGCCGCTGGGGGTTCCGCTGCTACCAGTCCGGCAATGGCCAAGAGGCGCTGGAACGGATCACCTCGGATGAGGACGCCACCATCCGCCTGGTGCTCTGCGACCAGAACATGCCGGGCATGGACGGCATCACCCTGATCCGCGAGCTGCGCCGCCGGCACGCGGCCCCGCGGCTGGGGATCATCGGTGTCTCCAGTCACGGCTCGGGGCTGCTCTCCGCGCGGCTGCTCAAGGCCGGGGCCGACGACTTCCTGACCCGCCCCTTCCTGGAGGAGGAGCTCAGCGTCCGCGTCAACCAGAACGTGGACCTGATGGAGCTGCTGCGCGAGGCCCGCGAAGGGGCCCGGCGCGACCCGCTGACCGGGTTGCACAATCGGCTCTACCTCGACGAGATCGCCGATCAGCTCGGCGAGACAGCGCGGCGGACGCGGCAGCCGCTGGCGGCGCTGGTGGTCGATCTGGATCACTTCAAGGCGATCAACGACCGCCTCGGCCACTTCGGCGGCGATACGGTGCTCCAGCGGGTGGCTGCGCAGCTGCGCGAGACCGTCCGCCGCGCCGACGTGCTCATCCGCTCCGGCGGCGAGGAGTTCTTCATTGTCACCGTGGGGATCGATGGTCCCGGTGCCTGGACCCTGGCCGAGCGTATCCGCAATGGCATCGAGACCCTGGAGCTGGTCTACGAGGGCGAGACCGTGGCCCTCAGCGCCAGCGTCGGCGTGGCCGTGCTCGACGGCGGCTCCGTCGAGGAGGTCCTGAAATCCGCCGATCTGGCCCTCTACGAGGCCAAGCGCCAGGGCCGCAACCGTGTCGCCGGCCTGCCCGCGCCGGATTGAAAACCCGTCGCCGCTGCCCCATCTATCCTGACAAGAAACCAGCCACCGCCGCAGCGCGGTGGAGCGGATTGTCGGCCCGTGATGCGGCCAAGGGGGTAGAGACATGCGGATGGACAAGCTGACCACCAAATTCCAGATGGCCATCGCCGAGGCGCAGAGCCTGGCGGTGGGGCGCGACCACCAGTTCATCGAACCGGTCCATCTGATGCTGGCCATGCTCGATCAGGAGGGCGGCGGCGTGCGTCCGCTGCTCCAGCAGGCCGGCGTCAACCTGAACAAGCTGCGCTCGCAACTCGGCGAGGCCCTCGAGCAGATGCCGCAGGTCTCCGGCACCGGCGGCGAGGTGCACCTGTCCAACGAGCTGGGGCGGCTGCTCAATCTCACCGACAAGCTCGCACAGAAGCGCAAGGACCAGTACCTCTCCAGCGAGCTCTTCGTGCTCGCCGTGCTCGAGGATGGCAAGAGCCGGCTGGCGAAGATCCTCGAGCAGGCCGGTGCCGCGCGGGAGCCCCTTGAGCAGGCCATCGAGCAGGTGCGCGGCGGCCAGGCGGTGGATGATCCCAACGCCGAGGACCAGCGCCAGGCGCTGGAGAAGTACACCATCGACCTGACCGAGCGCGCCGAGCAGGGCAAGCTCGACCCGGTCATCGGCCGCGACGACGAGATCCGGCGCACGGTGCAGGTCCTCCAGCGCCGGACCAAGAACAACCCGGTGCTCATCGGTGAGCCGGGCACCGGCAAGACCGCCATCGTCGAGGGCTTGGCCCAGCGCATCGTCAACGCCGAGGTGCCCGAGGGGCTCAAGAACAAGCGGGTCCTATCGCTCGACCTCGGTGCACTGCTCGCCGGGGCCAAGTACCGCGGCGACTTCGAGGAGCGGCTCAAGGCGCTGCTCAAGGAGCTCGGTCAGCAGGAGGGGCAGATCATCCTGTTCATCGACGAGCTCCACACCATCGTCGGCGCCGGCAAGGCCGAAGGCGCCATGGACGCCGGCAATATGCTCAAGCCGGCGCTCGCCCGGGGCGAGCTGCACTGCATCGGTGCCACCACCCTCAACGAATACCGCGAGAACATCGAGAAGGACGCCGCCCTGGAGCGCCGCTTCCAGACGGTCCAGGTGGATGAGCCGAGCGTCGAGGACACGGTGGCCATCCTGCGCGGGCTCAAGGAGCGCTACGAGGTCCACCACGGTGTCGAGATCACGGACCCGGCCATCGTCTCGGCGGCGACGCTCTCGCACCGCTACATCACGGATCGCAACCTGCCGGACAAGGCCATCGACCTGGTCGATGAGGCGGCGTCGCGGATCCGCATGGAGATCGACTCCAAGCCGGAGTCGATGGATCGCCTCGAGCGCCGGCTGATCCAGCTCAAGATCGAGCGCGAGGCGCTGCGCAACGAGGAGGACGACGCCTCCAGAAAGCGCCTGGCGACCCTCGAGGACGAGATCAACGAGCTGGAGCAGGAGTACGGGAACCTCGAGGAGATCTGGAACTCCGAGAAGGCCGCGGTCGAGGGCACGCAGTCGATCAAGGAGGAGCTTGAGCGCGCCCGCCAGGAGGTGGAGACCGCCCGTCGCGCCGGCGACCTGCAGCGCATGTCCGAGCTGCAGTACGGCCGCATCCCCGAGCTGGAGCGCCAGCTGGACATGGCCTCGCAGGCGGACATGTACGACATGAAGCTGCTGCGCAACCGGGTCAGCGACGAGGAGGTCGCCGAGGTGGTCTCCAAGTGGACCGGCATCCCGGTCTCGAAGATGCTCGAGGGCGAGCGGGACAAGCTCCTGCGCATGGAGCAGGCCCTGCACGAGCGGGTGGTCGGCCAGGATGAGGCCATCGCCGCGGTGGCCAACGCCATCCGCCGCTCCCGGGCCGGGCTGTCGGACCCGAACCGCCCCAATGGCTCGTTCCTCTTCCTGGGCCCCACCGGCGTGGGCAAGACCGAGCTGTGCAAGGCGCTCGCCGAGTTCCTGTTCGACACGGAAGAGGCCATGCTGCGCATCGACATGTCCGAGTTCATGGAGAAGCACTCCGTGGCGCGGCTGATCGGTGCGCCGCCGGGGTACGTCGGCTACGAAGAGGGCGGTTATCTCACCGAGCACGTGCGTCGCAAGCCGTACTCGGTGATCCTCCTCGACGAGGTCGAGAAGGCCCACGGTGACGTCTTCAACGTCCTGCTGCAGGTCCTCGATGACGGTCGGTTGACCGACAGCCACGGCCGCACCGTGGATTTCCGCAACACGGTCATCGTGATGACCTCGAACCTCGGCTCGGAGATCATCCAGAGCATGGCCGGGGAGGAGGAAGAGGACTACCAGCGGATGAAGAGCTCGGTGATGGACATCGTCGGGACCCACTTCCGTCCCGAGTTCATCAACCGTATCGACGAGGTGGTGGTCTTCCGGCCGCTGTCGCGGGAGCAGATCCGCGCCATCACCAGCATCCAGGTCCGCTACCTCAGCGAGCGGCTGGCCGAGCGAGACATGGCGCTCGAACTCAGCGAAGCGGCCCTGGACCGCATCGGCGAAGCGGGCTTCGACCCGGTCTACGGCGCCCGCCCGCTCAAGCGGGTCCTGCAGCACGAGGTCGAGAACCCGCTGGCCCGGGAGATGCTCGAGGGCAACTTCGGGCAGGGCGATCGCATCCGGGTCGATGTGCAAGACGGCGCGTTCCGCTTCGAGCGCGGCGAGCCGGTGGTCGAGGGCGAGGTGGTCTGAGCCGGGCTAGCGGATGCGGCGCTCCGAGGCCGTGGCCGCCAGCAGGAGCCGGTCCAGCCAGCGCGTGGGCAGCAGGCGCTTGAGGGCGGCGAAGAGGTGGGTGGGAACGGTGACGTGGTAGCGGGCCTTCGGGCGCGGGTGCTCCAGGGCGTGGACCAGCTTGGTGGCCACCGCCTCGGCTTCGAGCGTGAAGGGCGTCGAGGCCCCGGCGCCGGCCAGGCGCTGCTCCACCGCACGATAGGTGGCAGCGTGGGCGCTGTTCTGTGGATCGATCCGGGCCTGGAAGGCGCGGTGGGCGTTGTCGCGAAAACGGCTGGCGATGGGCCCGGGCTGGATCAGGCTCACGTGGATGCCGCTGCCGCGCAGTTCTTGGCGCAGGGCGTCGGTGAGCCCCTCGAGGGCGAACTTGGAGCAGACGTAGGCGCCGCGGTAGGGCAGGGCGATGAAACCGAGTACCGAGCTGTTTTGCACGATGCGCCCGTGGCCCTGGCGGCGCATGTACGGCAGCACCCGCGTGGTCAGTTCGTGGGTGCCGAGCAGGTTGGTCTCTAGCTGCTCGCGCAGCGTCGCCCGGGAGAGATCTTCCACCGCGCCGGGCTGACCATAGGCCCCGTTATTGAACAGGGCGTCGATGCACCCGCCGGTGCGCTCGGCGACCTGCTCCACCGCGCCCTCGATGGAAGCGCTGTCGGCCAGGTCCAGCACCAGGGCGTCCTCCCAGCCGGCCTTGCGCAGGCGGGCCACGTCCTCGCTGCGGCGGGCGCTGGGGAAGACCCGCCAGCCGCGCCGGGCCATGTGCGCTGCAGCGGTCTCGCCGATGCCGCTGGAACAGCCGGTGATCAGCAGCGCGGGGCGGTGATCGGTGTGGTCGTCGTTCATGGCCCGACAGGCTAAAGCCTGCGCCCGCCGATCTCCACATCGGGTATCCTGTCGCCTCTTTGAGCACCGGTCGCGTGAGGCGGGCATGACGCCAGGGCGAATCCTGCGGATCCTTGGGGTTGCGGTGCTGCTGGTGGTGCTGGTCGGATGCGCCCATCGCCCGCAGCCATCGGACATCGACGACATTTGCGTCATCTTCGAGGAGAACCCCGAGTGGTATGATCACGCCCGGCGCTCCGAGGAGCGCTGGGGGACGCCGATCCCCATCCAGATGGCCTTCGTCCATCAGGAGTCGTCGTTCATCGCCGACGCCCGCCCGCCGCGGCGCCGGCTGCTCGGGATCATCCCCTGGCGCCGGCCGAGTTCCGCCTACGGCTACGCCCAGGCGCAGGATCCGGTCTGGGGCGAATATCGGGAGGATGCCGCTCACTGGGACGCCCACCGGACCCGGATGCGCGACGCGCTGGATTTCATCGGCTGGTACAACCAGCGCACCCGGGAGCGGGTCGGGGTCGATCTGGACGACCCGAGGCGGCTGTATCTGGCCTATCACGAGGGGCACGGCGGGTACCGGCGGGGCACGTACCGCCAGAAGCCGACCCTGCAGCGCGTCGCCCGCAATGTTGAGTCCCGGGCCCGGCGCTACGAGCAGCAGCTGGCCGAGTGCGAGGACGAGCTGCAGTGCTGGCGGTGGTATCAGTTCTGGCCCTTCTGCCGCTGAGCGGGCGGGCCTTGTTTTCAGCCGTGGCAGTCCCCATTCAAAAGCCGTCACGGCTTGGGTGGTTGACCAGGAGGGAGAGGATCGATGCCGATTTACGAGTATGAGTGCTGTGGCTGCGGCCACCGTCTCGAGGCCATCCAGTCCGTATCGGACGGCCCGCTGACCGACTGTCCCGAGTGCGGCCAGGCGTCGCTCAAGCGGCTGGTCTCGGCGGCGGCGTTCCGCCTGAAAGGCGGCGGTTGGTACGAGACCGACTTCAAGTCGGGCCAACGCAAGAACGTCGCCGAGGGGGGCGGCAATGGCGCCGACAAGGGCGGCAGCGACAAGAGCAGTGACAAGAGCGGCGACAAGTCGGCGTCATCGGCGGGCACCTCCGCAGGCAGTGGCGGTGGGCAGTCGGGGGCTGCGGCGGCTGGCTCCTCCGGTTCTGCTTCCAGCTGAAACGCCGCGGCGCCGGCCTTGGACCCCGTCGGCGCTTTTTGGCACGCTGCCAGACGGGCAGCCCACCTCGGAGCAAGGCATGGCACAAGGCAGCACCTCCGCGAGCGAACGCGCCCGGCGCAGCAGCGCCGCCCGGCGCGGGGCGCAGACCGCGGCCACTGGCATTCAGGGTCTGGACTTCATCCTCGACGGCGGGCTACCCGAGGGGCAGCCGACGTTGCTGCGCGGCGGCCCGGGGGCCGGCAAGACGGCGATTGCGCTGACCTTCTTCTGCCACGGGCTGGAGCAGGGCGAGCCATCGGTGCTGGCCACCTTCGACGAGTCGCCGGAAGCCCTTACGCGCCACGCCCACGCGCTCGGCTTCCCGCTGGACGAGCACCTGGCGGCGGGGCGGGGGCGCATCCTCGACATGCGCCCCGATCGCTCCGAGCTGGTCTCCGGCGGTGAGGTCGAGCTGACGGCGCTGCTCGCGCGCATCGGCTACGCCCTGGACGCCCTCGGCGCACGGCGGCTGGTGGTGGACGCCATCGACGGCATGGACGAGAGCTTCGCCCCGGGCAACAGCCTGCGCGCGGAATTGACCCGGGTGTTCGACTGGATCCGCGAGCGCGACGCCACCACCCTGATCACCTCCGGCGAACACTCCGGCTTCAGCGAGCGCTTCGGGCTGGAGGATTACATTGCCGACTGCGTCATCCTCCTGCGCCAGGAGGTGCGCTACCGGCGCATGACCCGCCTGCTGCGCATCCTCAAGCGCCGCGGTGGCGGACACGGCACCAACGAGTTCCCCTTCCTCCTCGATCACGAAGGGGTGTTCCTGTCCCCGATCACCGGTACGCGGCTCGAGGCCCGGCCCTCCTCGGAGCGGCACACCACTGGCGTCGAGGGCCTCGACGCCATGCTCGGGGGCGGCGGCCCGTACCGCGGCTCGGCGGTGATGGTCTCGGGGCAGTCGGGCACCGGCAAGACGAGCTTCGCCGCAGCCTTCGCCGCTGCCGCGTGCCGGGCCGGCGACTCCGTGCTCTACCTCAGCTTCGAGGAGGCCACCGAGGAGCTGCTGCGCAATCAGCGCAGTGTGGGCCTGGATCTGGCGTCGTGCATCGATAGCGGCCGGCTGGTGCTGGAGCCGCTGCTGGCGGTGGAACTGGGCTGGGAGGAACACCTGCTGCGGGTGATGCGCTCAGTGCAGGGGCAGACCCCGGGCGTGGTGGTCCTCGACCCGGCCAGCGCGCTGGGCGATCCCCACGACGACCGCCAGGGCAAGGAGATGCTGCTGCGCCTGTTCTACATGCTCAAGCGCGAGGGTGTGACCGTCCTGGCTACGGAACTGCTGCCCGACTACAGTGATGGCGTCAGCAACATGGATGTCTCCTCCATTATCGACGTCTGGATCAAATTGCGCCGCGACGAGCGTGACGGCAGGTTGTGCAGGCTGCTGAATGTCGTTAAGGCGCGCGGTCTGCCGACCTCGGACCGGGTTCTGGAGTACTACCTGTCCGGAGACGGCGTGCACGTGGCCAATGGTGCCGAGACGGGGGGAGCGTCGTGAGCGAGCTGGTCCTGCGGCTCTACATCGCCGGGCGGACGCCGGCGGCGGAACGAGCCATCCGCAACCTTGAACGCATCATCCGGGAGGCCTACGGCGACGACGCCTCCTGTGACCTGGAAGTGATCGATATCCTCGAGCGCCCCCAGCTGGCCGAGGACGAGCGCATCCTGGCCACTCCGGTGGTCATCAAGAAGCTGCCGCCCCCCGTGCGCCGGGTGGTCGGCGACCTCTCCGAACGAGAAAAGGTGCTCATCGGGCTCGACCTCAAGGAGGGCTGAGCGTCCCGCCGCGTTGCGACCCGTTTGCTTGCACCCCCCGGGGGGCGTGCTTACCATTGCCCCCCTTTGGCCCGACCACCAATCCGGAAAAAACCATGCGTAGTCACTACTGCGGCGAGATCTGCGAAACCCACCTGGACACTGAAGTCACGCTCTGCGGCTGGGTGCACCGGCGGCGGGACCACGGCGGCATCATCTTCATCGATCTGCGCGATCGGGCCGGCCTGGTGCAGGTGGTGGTCGATCCCGACACCGAGGCGGCGTTCGCTGCCGCCGACCGCGCTCGCAACGAGTACGTCCTGCGCATCACCGGCCGCGTCCGGCACCGCCCGGAGGGCACCGAGAACCCGGACCTGCACTCCGGCCGGGTCGAGGTCCTGGGCCAGGCGGTGGAGGTGCTCAACACCGCCAAGACCCCGCCGTTCCAGCTCGACGAGCACGAGCAGGTGGGCGAGGACGTGCGCCTGCGCCACCGCTACGTGGATCTGCGCCGTCCCGAGATGCAGCAGCGACTGCAGCTGCGCGCCCGGGTGAGTTCGGTGATCCGTCGCCACCTGGAGGACGAGGGCTTTCTCGACATCGAGACGCCGATGCTGACGCGGGCCACCCCCGAGGGCGCGCGCGACTACTTGGTGCCCAGCCGCACCCACACCGGCCGCTTCTTCGCGCTGCCGCAGTCGCCGCAGCTGTTCAAGCAGCTGCTGATGATGGCCGGCTTCGACCGCTACTACCAGATCGTGCGCTGCTTCCGTGACGAGGACCTGCGCGCCGACCGCCAGCCGGAGTTCACCCAGCTCGACATGGAGGCCGCCTTCGTCGACGAAGAGGCCGTCATGGGGGTCACCGAGCGGATGCTCCGCCAGCTCTTCCGCCAGGTCCTCGGCGTCGAGCTGCCCGATCCCTTCCCGCGCATGCGCTACGCCGAGGCCATGGACCGCTTCGGTTCCGACAAGCCGGATCTGCGCATCCCGCTCGAACTGATCGAGGTGGCCGACCTGGTCCGCGACGTGGACTTCAAGGTCTTCTCGGCGCCGGCGCAGGATCCGCGTGGCCGCGTGGCGGCCCTGCGCGTACCCGGCGGGGGGGCGCTGACCCGCAAGCAGATCGACGACTACACCGAGTTCGTCGGCCGTTACGGCGCCAAGGGGCTGGCCTACATCAAGGTCAACGACCCGGGCCAGGGCGTGGAGGGGCTGCAGTCGCCCATCGTCAAGTTCCTCACCGAGGACGCCGTACAGGGTATCCTCGAGCGCACCGGCGCCCAGGCGGGCGATGTGGTCTTCTTCGGCGCCGACCGGGCCAGCGTCGTCAACGACGCCCTCGGCGCGCTGCGGGTGCGTATTGGCCACGACATGGAACTGGTCGAGGACGCCTGGCGCCCGCTGTGGGTGGTCGATTTCCCGATGTTCGAGTACGACGAGAAAGACGGGCGTCTCTACTCCCTGCACCACCCGTTCACCGCACCGTGTGTCCAGGACCCGGCCGAGCTGCAGCAACAGGACGCCGAGGCGCTGGTCTCGCGGGCCTACGACTGCGTGCTCAACGGCGTCGAGCTCGGCGGCGGCTCGATCCGTATCCACGACCCGCAGATGCAGCAAGCGGTCTTTGGGCTTCTGGGTATCGGCGAGGAAGAGGCCCGTTCCAAGTTCGGCTTCCTGCTCGACGCCCTGCAGTACGGCTGCCCGCCCCACGGCGGGATCGCTTTCGGCATGGACCGGCTGGTCATGCTCATGGCCGGCGCCGACTCGATCCGTGAGGTCATGGCCTTCCCCAAGACCCAGACCGCCACCTGCATGCTCACCGAGGCGCCGGCCGAGGTGGGCGAGGCGCAGCTGCGCGAGCTGGGCATCCGCCTGCGGCGGGTCAGCGGCTCCGAGTAGCCGCCCGGCGCCGCGTCAGCCGGCCCACCGCCCGTGGCTGGCGTAGCGCAGGGCGAGGCGCTTGGCCGGCCCGGCGTGGTCGGCCAGGCGCAGCCCAAAGCGGCGCAGAGAGGCCAGGCGCCGGCACGGGGCGCCGAAGAGCCCGTGGATGGCCGTCATCGCCGACTGCATCAGTTGGTTGTCCTGGCGTCGCTCGCGGGCGTAGGCGCTGAGCACCCGCGGGTCGTCCGGTGCGTAGCCCGCCTCGACCGCTGCCGACACGTGGCGGGCCAATGCCCGGGCGTCCCGCAGCCCCAGGTTGACGCCTTGGCCGGCCAGCGGGTGGATGGTGTGCGCGGCATCCCCGATCAGGACCAGGCCCGGCGCCTGGTAGCAGTGGGCGTGCTGCGCCCGGATCGGGAAGTTGGCCCGCTGCACCACCGACTCGATCCCGCCGAGTTCGGCCGGGAAGGCCGCCTCGATGCTCTGGCCCAGCTGCTCCGGCGCCAGCTCGGCGAGTTGCCGAGCCCGGTCCGGGGTGGTGTACCACACCAGCGAAGCCCGCGAGCCGAGCAGTGGCAGGAAGGCTTGCGGTCCCTCGGGCAGGAAACGCTGCCAGGTGATGTCCTGCTGTCCCGGCCGGGTGGTCACCTCGGCGACGACTGCGTGCTGGCGATAGTCGCGGACCGTCACCGGGATCCCCGCCGACTGGCGCAGCCGTGACTGCGCACCGTCGGCGGCGATGACCAGGTTGCCGTGGACCCGGCGGCCGTCATCGAGGCGCACCGTGGCGCCGAAGGGGGCCGGCTCCAGGCGGCTGGTCTCGTTCGGGCAGTACCGGTGGACCGTGCCGGCGTGCTCGAGCACCGACCAGAGCGCGTCCTGGACCAGGTCGTTCTCCACGATGTGCCCGAGGTGATCGGTGTCGGGGCCGAGCTCCCCGGCGGTGAAGGTCAGCCGGGCCGGGCTGTCATCGTCCCAGATCTGCAGCCGCCGGTAGGGGCAGGCGCGGGTGGTGCGGATTGCGTGCCAGGCCCCGAGCTCATCGAGGTAGTGCTCCGAGCCGAGGTTCAGTGCCGAGACCCGGAGGCGGTAGGGGGTGCCGGCGTCGACGGGCTTGGGGCCGGTGGTCTCGATCAGTCCCACCCGCCAGCCGCGGCCGGCGAAGTCGGCGGCCACGGCGGCGCCCACCATGCCACCGCCGACGACCACCACATCGTGGCAAAGCCGGGGCGTGTTCACCTGCGACCTCCCGCATCATGGTTCCCAGCCTGCAATGTAGCCCAGCGCGCGCACGCTGTCAGGCGCGTCCGCCGCGGCGACCGCATTCCGCGGGCTGCCCGAGCGGGTGTCAAAAAAACCGACGAATGGCCGCTCGCGTCTTCATCCGTGCCGGGCGGCGGGGGGGGCGTGCCAGGCCGCGGCTCAGCCGTCTGTCTGGAAATCTTACAAATCCAGCTCAAGGGCCGGGCATTGCGGCGCGGAGCGCCCGCCGGGCAACGCCTGCAGCGCATTGGCACGGAACCTGCTCAAGCAAGGGAACCTGCACTGGAGCAGTCACCCACACGGAGCAACCCTGCCATGTCGGCGATCCGGACCCCGCGAGAACTCGATACCCTGTGCACCTGCCTGACCAGCGAGGCGCAGTTCCAGAGCATGCAGATGATCCTGGCGCTCAACGCCTCGCCCGGGGCGCTCGCCGCCGAGCGGGCGGCGGTGGTCCGGCTGATCGATTTCGCTGAGCATGTCCAGTGTCGGCTCGACGAGGCGCGCCAGGCCACGCCGCTCGATCCCCGCGGGGCGGTCGCCGCCCTGCTGATGGAGACCCGGGAGCGGCTGCAGCGTAACCACCAAGGACTGGTGGCTGCACGCAAGGTCGTGCTGGTGGACCCCCAGCTGGCGTGGCCGGCCCGCAAGCGGTGGTTCGAGGAGATCGTGCGGGCCGAGACCGAGCACGAGGTCCTCGTTGCCGTGCTCGACGGCGTGCTCTATCTGGTGCGGGACCACGACGCCGGCGTCTCGGTGGCCACCGCCCCGGACGGCGCCGACTGGCAGCAGGCGCAGGCGGTCCTGGCACGCTTCTGAGGGTGCGCGCCCGGCACGGCGAACGCGGGGCGATGGCGGTATAGGTATACTGGGTGGGTTCGATCAAGGACCCATCGCCATGGAGCTGACCTACTACACCGACTATGCCCTGCGCGTGCTCCTCTACGCCGGCGCCCAGGGCGCGCGGCGCGTGACCATGCGCGAGATCGCCGGCGCCTACGGGATCTCTCAGGAGCATCTGCGCAAGGTGGTCCATCGGCTGTCCCGCCACGGCTACCTGCACACCACCCAGGGCCGGTCGGGCGGATTGCAGCTCGCCCGCGAGCCGGCGGAGATCCGCGTCGGCGAGGTGGTGCGCCTGATGGAGGACAGCCTGGAGCTCATCCACTGCGACCGCGGTCCCTGCCCCCTGTGTGGGCACTGCTCGCTCAAACGGGTCCTCAACGGCGCCCGGGACCAATTCATCGAGTACCTGGACGGTTTCACCCTCGAACAGTTGCTTGCCGACCCCGGCACGGCGCAACAGCTGGGGCGCCTGCCCCTCAACGAGACCCCGGCCACCTTCGCCGGGGGCTGATCCACCGCCCGCGGCCGCTCGCCATCGCTGCCGGCCACCGCCGGGCCCCGGTCCCTTGACCGAGGGCAGCCGACTGGGCACTATTCGGTGTACCAAAAATACATCGTTAAGTGAGGGGGTGCCCATGTTCTGCGATCAGTGCGAGCAAGTCCGCCGTCAGGAGGCGTGCAATGTCTCCCCCGGCGTCTGTGGCAAGGATGAGGACTGCCACTCGGCGCAGCAGCTGCTGCTCTACGGCCTCAAGGGGATGGCCGCATACGCCCACCACGCCCGCCGGCTCGGCCGTCACGACCCGGAGGTGGCAGCCTTCATGGAGGAGGCGCTGTTCGCCACCATGACCAACGTCAACTTCGATCTCGAATCGCTGCTCGAGCTCTGCCTGCGCTGCGGGCAGATGAACCTGCGGGTCATGGAGATGCTCGACGCCGCCCATGTCGAGACCTTCGGTCAGCCGCAGCCGGCCACCGTACCCGAGGGTACCCGGGCGGGTCCGGGGATCCTGGTCAGCGGCCACGACCTGCTCGACCTCTACCATCTGCTCCAGCAGGTGGAGGGGACCGACATCCAGGTTTACACCCACGGCGAGATGCTGCCGGCGCACATGTACCCGACGCTCCACCAGCACCCCAACCTGGCCGGTCACTACGGCGGGGCCTGGCAGGAGCAGAAGCGCGAGTTCAAGGCGTTCCCCGGGGCCATCCTGGTTACCACCAACTGTGTCATGCCGCCCGCCGAGCGGTATGCGGAGCGACTGTTCACCACGCGCAGCACGGCGGTCAGCGGCGGCCAGCGCATCACCGACGGCGACTTCACCCCGGTGATCGAGGCGGCGCGTCGCTGCGCGCCCTGTGACGAGGCGATCACGGGCGAATCCACCGTCGGTTTCCACCACACCGTCCTGCTGGAGAACGCCGGCACGCTGCTCGAGGCCTACCAGAACGGTCAGATCAGCCAGTTCTACCTGATCGGCGGCTGCGATGGCGCCCACCGCAGCCGGAATTACTTCAACGACTATGCGGCGGCCACCCCGGCGGACAGCTTCGTGCTGACCCTCGGCTGCGGCAAATTCCGCATCCGCGACCAGTCGTTCGGTACCCACCTGGGCTTCCCGCGGCTGCTCGACATGGGCCAGTGCAACGACGCCTACGGCGCCATCCAGGTGGCTCTGGGCCTGGCCCGGGCGCTCGATTGCAACGTCAACGACCTGCCGCTGACCCTGGTTATCAGCTGGTTCGAGCAAAAGGCGGTGGCGGTGCTGCTGACACTGCTCAGCCTCGACGTGCGGGGGATCACCCTCGGGCCCAACCCGCCGGCCTTCCTCAGCGACAACCTGTTCCGGGCCCTGGCCGAGCGCTACGACCTGCGACTTACCGGCGACACCCCGCAGCTGGACGCGCAGCAGGCGGCCGCCACGGCCTGAGCTGGCGTCACCACCACCATGCAACCAGCCCATCGGCGGCGGAGCCCTGTGGCTCCGCCGTCGCTCCATGCCGGAATCAGCCCGATGCCTTTGAGCGGCTCGCCTGGGCCGTTCGATCCGGCCGCCTAGTTGGGCCGACGCTGGGGCCTGCCATGTGCGGCAGAAAGGCGCACTGCCCTCTTCCGGCCCGGTGATTGCGCTGCATCAATAGCAATGCGAAGCGTTCTCATTTAGATTACGCCCGTATCCTGCAGGCATCCGAGAGAGGGCATCGATATGACCACCTGGAAACCGGGCCGTTCCCTGATCCTATTGGGGATCTTCGGCTTGGCTGTCAGCTCTGGATGGGCGATGGCCGGCTCTGAGCAGGCGCCGGCAAGCGGCGGCGTCGATCCGGCCCACGCCAAGGTTCTGCCCGAGGTGACCGTCACCACGGGCACCCGCAGCGAGCGGGCGCGGGAGCGGAGTCCGAGCAGTGTGGAAGTCATCGACCGTGAGCAGATCGAGCGCAGCGGCGGCGCGGATCTCGGTGAGGTCCTGCGCCGCGAGTCGAGCCTGTTCGTCAGCCCCGACGGCACCCAGGCAAGCATCCGCGGGGCGCGGCGCGAGGACAACGTGATCCTCATCGATGGCCGTCGGGTCCTCGGCGAGCCCAGCCGGCGCTACGAGCTCAACCGCATCCCCACGGGGAGCATCGAGCGCATCGAGATCGTCAAGGGGCCGGGCAGCGTGCTCTACGGCGCCGACGCCCTCGGGGGCGTGATCAATGTCATCACCCGCAAGCCGGAACCCGGTCTCCATGGGGACATCGACGTGCAGGCCGGTGCCCGCACGGAGGATGCCGAGGCGGATCGTTACAAGGCCGCCCTCGGTCTGCACGGCGGCGGTCTCGACACCCGCTTCCGGGTCGACGCCCAGGCTACATCCCGGGCGGCGTACAGCGAGACCGCCACGGTGCTGCCAGAGGGGCGACGGGGCATTAAGCCCGACAAGTTTGCGGATTACGACGTCCAAGAACGCTATACCATCGACGAAGACCGCCGGGACGAAGCCGACGTCTACACCCTGGCCGGTACGCTGGAGCACTTCTTCACCGATGACCTGCAGGTTACCCTGCAGGCCGATTACCTGCACGAAGAGCGGGAGCGCGATTACATCAACACCGGACCGACGCAGGTTGATGATGGGAATGACGGCGCGGTGGCGAACATCCCCGCCCGCTGGCTCGATGACAACCAGCGCCTGGGGCTCACCGCGGCGGCGGACTGGCAGGCCACCGGGACGCTCAACCTCTTCTTCCGCAGCTACCGTAGCGTCTACGAGAAGGAGCGGATCGTCACCAGCGAGCCGTGGACGACGCTGGGCTATTCGGCGGGGGAGCGGCCCAAGGAGCGCGACCGGGACGTGACACTCACGGACTGGCGCCAGGAACTGATCGCCAGCTGGACGCCGGGGCCGGCGCACACCGTGCAACTCGGTGCCGAGCACCGCGACCACGAGTACGAGGACCACCAGCTGGTCAGCGACAGCGAAACCCGCTGGGATGCCGCCGCCTTCGCGCAGCACGAGTGGGCGGTTACCGACCGGCTGGATCTGGTCTACGGCGCCCGTTACGACGACAGCAGCCTGGATGACGCCGACAATACGGCGGTCGAAGGCGGCATTGTCTATGCCTTCGCGCCGGCGGCGCGGCTGCGGCTCAATTACGCCCAAGGGTACAGTGTGCCTGCAGCGCGTGATCTTTACGCCGACACGGCGCAGCCCTCTGGGAGGCGTCAGCTCGGTGCCGCCGTTGAGACGTCGGAGAAAGCCCCCCACAACCTCGATCCAGAGCGCAGCGAGAGTGTTGAGATCGGTCTCAGCGGCAGTCTCGGGGCCTTGGGCCCGGTGCGCGAGAGCCGCTACGACCTGGCGGTCTTCCACACTATCATCGAGGATCGCATCACCCGTGAACGGCGGGGCGAGCCCTATGTCAGTTTCTACAACCTTGACGACGAGGCACGGATTGGCGGCAGCGAGGGCAGCCTCGAGCTGGCCCTGCCAGCCGGGCTGCGGGTGGATCTGGGGGTGACCTGGCTCGACGCCATCGAGCGTGGCGAGCGACACGAGCTGCCCTACGCCCCGGAGTGGAGCGCCCGGGCGGCCCTGGCCGGCGAGCACGGGGAGCGCTTCGGCTGGCGGGCGCGGGTGCAGTACACCGGCTCCCATGTCGATGAGATCGACCCGGATGACCAGCAGGCGCAGGAGGCCTTCACCCAAGTGGATCTGCAGGGCCATTACCGGCCGCCTGCCTGGGAGCAGGTCCGCCTCTACGCCGGCATCGACAACGTCTTCGATACCAGCAACGATACCTCGCTCTACGCCGATCCGGGTCGCTACGCCCGGCTTGGCCTGCGGGCTAGCTTCTGAGGAGGGCTGCGATACCATGCGCAACCGACTGTCCCGGCGCACGCTTGCAGCGGCCACCGCCGTGGGTCTGATGATGGCCATCGGCGGATTGGCGGCCGACGACCGCAGGGCCATCGAGCTGACCGAGGAGGACCGGACGCACTGCCTGGAGCGCATGCGCCTGTACCTGGAGGTGAGCAACGAGATCCTGCGCGCCACGCTCGAGCCGGATATGGAGGCCGCGCGCAGCCACGCCCTGACCGCGGTGCCACATCGTTACCGGGAGGATGACCTGGCGGATGCCGAGGTACCGGCGCGGGGCGCCGGGGCGGACGGTGAAGGCCGCGGCGAGGCGGGCCAGGGCGGGGGCGGGGGCGGCCAGGGCGGGGCCGGGATGGGGCGTTCCGGCCGCCCGGAGCGGATGGAGGCGGCCACGCCGGAGGCGTATCAGGGCATGATGCACCACCAGCACGAGGCCTTTCAGGAGATCGCCCGCGACGCCCGCGAGGTGGCCGATCCGGCCCACACCCAGCGGCAGCTGACCGAGCTCCAGGACAACTGCGTGGCCTGCCACAGCGCCTATCGCTTTGAGTGAGGCGCCCCCGTTGATCAGAAGAGCCGGCCCTGGTGGTCGTCCGGTTTCGGGCGCCTTCGTCGGCTGGGGGCGGGGCGGCGGCTGCCGTGGGCCTGCTGGATGGCATCCGCCTCACGATGGGCGGCAGGGTCTCGGCGGATGGCGCGAAAACGCTCGCGGGCGTGCCGGGCGGCCTGCTGGTGATCCACGACCGGCGCCGGGTAGTCACGGCCGATCCAACACCCCGTGGCCCGCTGCACCGAGGTGGGCATATGCCACGGCTCGTGGAGCCAGCGATCGGGTACGTGGGCCAGCTCCGGCAACCACTGCCGGATGAAGGTGCCCGCAGGGTCCTGCTCCTGGCTCTGCTTGACCGGGTTGTAGATGCGCAGGGTGTTGATCCCCGTCGTCCCGGACTGCATCTGCATCTGGCAGCAGTGGATGCCCACCTCGTAGTCCGTGAATTGTCGCGCCAGGAAGGGCGAGGTCCGTTTCCAGTCCAGCCACAGGTGGTAGCTGGCGAAGGCAACCACCATCGCGCGCATGCGGAAGTTCAGCCAGCCCCGGGCGTTGAGCTGGCGCATGCAGGCATCCACCAGCGGAAAGCCGGTGGCGCCGCGGCACCAGGCCTCGAATCGCGCCGGGTCGAACTCTGCCTCGCGGAGCCCGTCGCAGGCGCGCTGCATGTTCTCGTGCTCGAAGCGCGGCTCCGATTCGAGTTTCTGCATGAAGTGGCAATGCCAGTGCAGCCGCTCCTCGAAGCCCTTCAGGGAGCGCAGCCACTGACCGCGCTCAGCGGAGCGGGGTTGCTCGCGCAGCGCCGCGCGTCGGGCACGGGTGGCGTGGACCACCTCGCGCAGGCTCAGCGTGCCGTGGGCCAGATGTGGGCTCAATCGCGAGCTGGCCAGCCAGGCCGGGCCAGGGCTGGAGATCCCGCCGGAGTAGTGCTCGGCGCGGTTGGAGAGGAAGTCGAAGAGCACGGTGCGTCCCATGCGCCGCCCCCCGGGCTGCACGCGCATCTCGGGTGGCTCTGGAGCGAGCTCCGGCGTTGGCCACTCGGGGATGGGACCGATGTCCAGGCCGGGCAGGGGCGGAATGGCCTGCGGCGCCCTTGCCCGGGGTGCGCCCATCAGCGCCTCCCACTGATCCGCCCAGCCGTCGCGGGAGCGCAGGCCGCGGACGACGCCGTGCTGTCGGTACTCCAGCCAGGGGATGCCGGCAGCTCTCAGGTAGGCGGCAACGCGGCGGTCGCGGGCGTAGGTCCAGCCGTTACCGGTCTCCTGGTGCGCGTGGACGGCGGCGATGGTGTAGTGCTGCTGCAGCTCCGCCAGTACCTCGCAGAGGTCCCCGCGGCGGACCACCAGCGGCTGGCCGAGGGTGGCCAGCGCCTTGCGAAGATCCTTCAGGCTCGCCCGCACGAAGTGCCACTGCCGAGCGGAGGCATCGGGCTGGCGCCAGAGCTCCGGCTCCACCACGTACAGAGGCAGGACCGCGCCACGACGTGCGGCCTCGGTGAGCGGGGCGTGATCGTGGATGCGCAGGTCGCGCTTGAACCAGACCAGCTGAATCTCGGTAGCCACGACTCCTCCGCACGGATGTCCTGGGGTGGGGTTGGCCCGGCCGTGCGCCGGCTGCCCGCGATCCCGCTCGACGCTACGGGGCCTGCGCCACTACCTGAACGACGTGGGCCAGGCCGCTGTGGTAGCGCCCCTCCTCGACCCGGCGCTCGATTTCCTGACCGACCAGCAACTCCAGGCCCGGCAACTCGGCGCGCAGGCCCTCCAGGTCCATCATCATCTCCGCCGTCGGTGGTCCGCCGGTGCCGTAGGCCAGCTGCCGCGGTGTATAGGCCTCGAGCAGGAAGAGGCCTCCCGGGCGCAGACCGTTTGCGGCGCGTCGATGCACCTCGCGGCGGATGTCGGGGGGCAGGTGGCCGAAGATCGACACGATCCCCGCCCACGCCTCGGGCTCGATGGGGTGGTTGGCCAGATCCGCGTGGACGGTCTCGATCTCCACGCCGCGCTCAGCCGCGAGCCGGCGTGCCTTTTCCAGCCCCGCGGCAGAGCCGTCCACTGCGGTAACGGCGTGGCCGCGCTCGGCCAGCCAGACCGCGTTGCGCCCCTCGCCCTCGGCCAAAAATAGCACCGGGCCGTCGGGGATGCGCCAGGCCTCACTGGCGAAGAATGTGTTTGGCTGCGTGCCGTAGGCGTACTCGTCGGGGTCTGCGTAGCGTTCGTCCCACATGCTTGCGCTTGCGCCTTTACCGGATCCGTCCATCCGGGACGCTACCCGGGTCGGGACGCGGCGTCCATGGCGCGGTTAATGAGGGCTCCACGACTCACTCTCCCTCGTGCACGGAGTTACGCCGAGCCGTGGCGGATCAGCCCACCCCCAACATCGAGTGGCGCTGGGTGCCCGTGGCTTACTTGGGCGATCAAGCGCGCGCCGGGGCCATCGACTGGCTCGACGCGGAGCGCCGCCTCGATGATGCCGCGGCGGCTGTGGATACCAACACGGAAAAGGCACAGGCAGCCCGTATCGCGCAGGTGCCGCGACTGGTCTACGAGGATCCGGATGGGGAGGTGCGCTCCCTAACCGGTGGTGGTCCCCATGAGGTCCGCCAACTCGAGGAACTCGCCGCCGAAATGCCGTAGCGGGGCCCTCAATGGAACTCAAGGACGCCGCGCCGCCCAGCTCCCTGGGGGTGTCCTGGCTCGTCTAAAGGCTCCATGAAGGGGCGGACTGCAGAGCTCAGTGCCGTGTAGACTGACGCAATACTCACTGTTTGCACGGGGAATCCATGGCTCTGTTTCACAAAATCTTGATCGCCAATCGCGGCGAGATCGCCATTCGGGTGATGCGTGCGGCGAATGAGCTTGGCAAGCGTACCGTCGCGATCTACGCCCAGGAGGATAAGCTCGGGCTCCACCGCTTCAAGGCGGACGAGGCCTATCAGATTGGCCAGGGCATGGGGCCGGTCGAGGCCTACCTCTCCATCGACGAGGTCATCCGGGTCGCGAAGATGGCCGGGGCGGACGCCGTTCACCCTGGTTACGGGCTGCTCTCGGAGAACCCTGAGTTGGTCGACGCCTGCGAGCGCGCCGGTATCACCTTTATCGGGCCGCGGGCGGAGACGATGCGCGAGCTTGGTGACAAGGCGAGCGCACGGCGGGTGGCCATCGCTGCCGGTGTTCCGGTGATCCCCGCCTCCGAGGTGCTTGGAGAGGACATGGCGGCCGCCCGGCGCTGGGCGGACGAGATCGGCTACCCGCTGATGCTCAAGGCCTCCTGGGGTGGCGGTGGACGCGGCATGCGACCGATCCACGGCCCCGAAGAGCTGGAAGCGAAAGTCCTGGAGGGGCGGCGCGAGGCGGAAGCGGCCTTTGGCAGTGGCGAAGGGTATCTCGAGAAGGTGATCGATCGGGCCCGCCACGTCGAGGTGCAGGTGCTGGGCGATACCCACGGCGACCTCTACCACCTCTTCGAGCGCGACTGCACGGTGCAACGGCGCAACCAGAAGGTGGTGGAACGCGCACCGGCGCCGTACCTGACCCCGGAGCAGCGCGCCGAGGTCTGTGAGCTGGGGCTCAAGGTCGCCCGTCATGTGGGTTACCGGAATGCGGGTACGGTCGAGTTCCTCATGGACATGGAGACCGGTGCCTTCCACTTCATTGAGGTCAACCCGCGCATCCAGGTCGAGCACACCGTGACCGAGGAGGTTACGGGGATCGACATCGTCAAGGCGCAGATCCGAATCGCCGAAGGCGAGCACCTGGATACGGCCACGGGCAAGGCCGACCAGGGCGAGATCTGGCTCAACGGTCACGCCATGCAGTGCCGGGTCACCACGGAGGATCCGCAGAACAACTTCATCCCGGATTACGGCCGCATCACGGCCTACCGTTCGGCGACCGGCATGGGGATTCGGCTCGATGGCGGCACGGCCTACGCCGGCGGGGTCATCACCCGCTACTACGACTCGCTGTTGGTGAAGGTAACGGCCTGGGCGCCCACACCGGCGGAGACGATTACGCGGATGGATCGCGCCCTGCGCGAATTCCGCATCCGTGGCGTCTCCACCAACATCCCGTTCGTGGAGAATCTGATCAAGCACCCGGTGTTCCTCGACAACACCTACACCACGCGCTTTATCGATAACACGCCGGAGCTCTTCGCGTTCGACAAGCGCCGGGACCGGGCCACCCGGCTGCTGACCTATCTGGCCGAGATCACCGTCAACGGTCACCCGGAGGTCCTCGATCGGCCCCGGCCGGCGGCCGGGCTGCCCCTGCCGGTGCCGCCCGCCCCGCGGGGTGAGCCGGTGCCGGGTACCCGCAACCTGCTGGAAGAGCGGGGGCCGCAGGCGGTGGCCGATTGGTTGGCGGGTCGCAAGGAGTTGCTGCTCACCGACACCACCATGCGCGATGCCCACCAGTCGCTGCTGGCAACCCGCATGCGCACCTTCGATATGGCCCGGGTTGCGCCGGCGTATGCGGCCAATCTGCCGCAGCTGTTCAGCGTCGAGTGCTGGGGCGGGGCCACCTTCGATGTCGCCTATCGCTTCCTGCAGGAGTGCCCCTGGCAGCGGCTGCGGCAGATCCGGGAGGCGATGCCGAACGTGATGACGCAGATGCTGCTGCGCGGCTCCAACGGCGTGGGCTACACCAACTATCCGGACAACGTGGTGCGCGCCTTTGTCCACCAGGCCGCCGAGAGCGGCGTCGACGTCTTCCGCGTCTTCGACAGCCTCAACTGGGTCGAGAACATGCGCGAGGCGATGGACGCGGTGCTAGAAAGTGGCAAGGTGTGTGAGGGGACGATCTGCTACACCGGCGATATCCTCGATCCGGGCCGCGCCAAGTACGACCTCAAGTACTACGTGGCGATGGGCAAGGCGCTGCGCGATGCCGGTGCCCACATCCTTGGGGTGAAGGATATGGCCGGGTTGCTCAAGCCGGCGGCGGCGCGGGTGCTGTTCCGGGCGCTCAAGGAGGAGGTGGGGCTGCCGATCCACTTCCACACCCACGACACGAGTGGCATTGCCGGTGCCACCATCCTCGCCGCGGCCGATGCCGGCGTCGATGTGGCCGACGTGGCCATGGATGCCTTCTCGGGCAACACCTCGCAACCGGTCCTTGGCTCCATCGTCGAGGCGCTGCGGCACACGGAGCGGGACACCGGGATCGACATGGCGGATGTCCGTGCCATCTCCAATTACTGGGAGCAGGTGCGGGCCCACTACGCCGCCTTCGAGACTGGCCAGCAGTCACCGTCGTCCGAGGTCTACCTCCACGAGATGCCGGGGGGGCAGTTCACCAACCTCAAGGCGCAGGCCCGCTCGCTGGGGTTGGAGGAGCGCTGGCACGAGGTGGCGCAGGCCTACGCCGACGCGAACGAGATCTTCGGCGACATCGTGAAGGTCACCCCCTCCTCCAAGGTGGTGGGTGATATGGCGCTGATGATGGTGAGCCAGGGCCTGACCCGCGAGCAGGTCGAGGACCCGGCCGTGGAGGTGAGCTTCCCGGATTCGGTCATCGACATGCTGCGCGGCAACCTCGGGCAGCCGCCCGGCGGTTGGCCGCAGGGCATCCAGCAGAAAGTGCTCAAAGGGGAGCAGCCGCTGCAGGATCGCCCCGGCAAGTACCTCGAGCCCCTCGATCTGGAAGCAGCCCGGCAACAGGTCAGCGACGCGCTCGACGGCGCCGAAATCGACGACGAGCACCTCCATGGCTACCTGATGTACCCGAAGGTCTTCACCGAGTACATGCGGCGTCGCGAACGCTTTGGTCCCGTGAGCGCTCTGCCAACGCGCAACTTCTTCTACGGCATGGAGCCGGAGGAGGAGATCAGCGTTGACATCGACCACGGCAAGACCCTGGAGATCCGGCTGATGACCGTCAGCGAGCCGGGTGACGACGGGGAGCGCCGCGTTTTCTTCGAGCTCAACGGCCAGCCCCGGACCGTTCGAGTGGCGGACAGCAAGGCCAAGGCGAACGTGGTGCAGGCCCCCAAGGCCGAGTCGGGCAATCCCGCCCATGTGGGCGCTCCCACGCCCGGTGTGGTGGTCTCGGTGGCCGCGACACCGGGGCAGCATGTCCAGGCCGGTGATCTGCTGCTGACCATTGAGGCGATGAAGATGGAGATGGCGCTGCAAGCCGAGCGCGATGGCGAGATCAAAGCCGTACACGTTCAGCCCGGCAGCCAGATCGAGGCCAAGGACCTGCTGATCGAGTTCGCAGCCTAGGGGGCAGTCAACACCGCGAAGGTCTTCTGGTTGACGGGGCACCAGCCGCTGTCATCGGTGAGGGTCTGGAGTTACCCCGCTGCCGTGGACGGTTTTCGGCTTTCTGGCGTTACCTCGCTACCGAGGACGGTTTTTAGCTGGTTTCGTCGCTGCGTTTCCGGCGGGGCAGGGATCTGAGGCTACTGCTACACTCCGTGTGGTGTTTGTGTTCTGTTAATGTCTCGCTCTACTCGGTCACCAGGGAGCTAACGAATGTCAAGGATGAGGCGCCGGATGTCCGGTATCGGAGGCGAGGCATGACCGACGAACAGGCCAGTGGACAGGCTGGCTGCGGAGAGAACCAGCTGGGCCCGCTCGCGGCAAGCTCGGCGTGCTACGCCGCTGCCTCCGGGGCTGCGCTTGGTGGAGATGCACCGACGCACCCCGCACGCCCGGCGCCGGGGCGCTCTGCCGGCAGCGCGCAACTGCCGTCGAAGCGGGTAGCACTCGTGGGCCGCGCCGATATCCAGTCGCGCCTGCTGCGCGAGTTGATCGAGCACAGTGGTGTCTGCCGGGCCGAGTTGATCGAGCCGGCCTCGCTGGACGCGGCCATAGCCGGCGGTGATCGGGATCTGTTCCTGGTTCCGTGGCGCTGCCTTGGAGAAGAGCAGCCTTCGACGTCTACTTGGGAGGCGGCGGGGCTCGCGGCCTGCAGCCGGGTGGCCCTGCTCGATGTCCCGGGTCCGGAGGACGTAGCGCCGCTGCTCGGGTGCCCCGGCCTCGTGGGCGTGTTCACCGCGGACACGTCGCCGGAGATCCTCCTCCGAGGGGTCGATGCCATGCTCGATGGCGAGATCTGGCTGCCGCGCCGCGCGCTCAGCGCCTGGATCGCGGCGGAGCGGTGCCGACCCGCCACAGCAGGGGTGGCATCGGGCGGGGTGCTCGATGCGCTTACGGCCCGCGAGCGTGCGGTGCTCCATGCCCTCGCGGAAGGGGCGCCGAACAAGACCATCGCCCACCGGCTCTGCGTCAGTGTCCATACCGTCAAGGCCCAGCTGAACGCGCTCTACCGCAAGCTGCGGGTCGCCAACCGGGTCGAGGCGGCCATCTGGGCGTGCCGCTGGCTGGACGCCCTACCCGAAAGTCGTAGACTAGAGTCGGATCTCCCACCTTTCTACTAGCGCGCGCCTGGCCGGAGCCGTCCGTGATCTAGACCCTTGGTCGGTACTCCGGCGCAGCCCCGCGCGCTACCTTACCTGGTATCCGGGTTCCGACGGGTAACCCGCAAGAACGCCTGCTAGCCAGGTAGTGCACCCGAAGAGGCCATCGCCGAGGAAGGATGCCCTATGCCCGCGTCCGGCAACGATATGGTGTATGAGGTGACCGTCGCGGAGGTCTGCCTGCTCTGTAAGCCGTGGCTGCAGAACCGGCTGCTGGCGGAGCATCTCGACCAACAGTTGCCCCCTGAGTGCCGGATGGCGGATGACGCTCACCTGGAGCATCTCCTCGATGATGGGGCCGCCCGGCTCCTGTTGCTGGACGTGGCCTCGAGTGCTCACGCCCTGGACCGGGCATCCGGGATGGAAGAGGCCGGTGCCCCGGGGGCGGGGCCCGGTGTGGCGCTGCTGAATGTGCCTCCTGGCGTCGAGCTCGGACGCTACCTAGCGCATAGCCGGATCCTGGGCGTCTTCCCGGAGGGTACGGGGCCGGATCAGCTGGTCCGCGGGGTGCAGGCCATGCTCCACGGCGAGCTGTGGTTCCCGCGGGAGGCCTTGAACGAGTATCTGCTGCAGCTGCGCAGGGAGGGCACCACTCCGGCCGCGGCAACCGCTGCGATGCCCGAGGCGGGTGACGCCGCGGAGCGCGAGCGGCTGGATGGGCTCACCGCCAAAGAGCGAGAGGTCCTGGGTGCGCTGGGCGAGGGCGCGACCAACGAGGCCATCGGGCGGGAGCTGGGCATGAGCGTGTGCACGGTCAAGACGCACCTCTACAGCATCTACCGCAAGCTCGGTGTCGCCAACCGGACGGCCGCGGCCCTGATCGGGTGGCGGTACCTGAGTGGGTCGCGGTCCGGGCAGGGGGCGGGATAGTGTCCGGAAGCCGCCTTTCGCGCGGGATGGAGCGGACTCCTACCAATGGCTATCGAGGTGAGGGCTACATCATGGAGCTATGGCCGATTCGCGTAGGGATGCCCCGAGGCTAGCCTGACTCGGACGCCAGCAAGCCGGTTCGACGGCGCGCGCGGCGCAGGAGCGTACCGCGGCGGGATCCCGGCAACGGGTCCCTGAGCGGTCCATCAGGCAACTCAACATTCGTGTTGATGTAAAAGGGGATCAAGTCATGAAGAAAATTGCAGCGGGCGCAACCACGCTCGTGGCTCTCGGGATGGCCCTTCCGGCTGCGGCGGAGGACGCGGTGGTCGAAATCGATGTGACAGTCGAGGAGATCGCGGTCCTCGACGTCATTAGGTCACAAGGCTCGATGGTCATCGACGATGACTCGGATACGTTCATGGGCAACCCCTCGTCGGGCGGTAGCGTGTTCAGTGGCGAAGACCTCGCTGTCATTCGTCTTTCGACCAACTACGATGTGAACGCGATCGAGGTCGATTTCGACCGTCTAGATGGGTTTCGGCAGCCGGATTCCTCTACCTATTTCGGTGTAGCTACAGGCACTACCCTTGGTAATACGCTCGGGGTCTGGCCCCAGATCGCGAACTGGGATAACGACACCCAAAACATTCCTAGCGGTGGGAGTTCCATGACCACGCACAGTGGATCTGACGAGCCCCTCACCCATGATACGGGTGCACCTTTCGGGAACGGCCAGCACTACTTCGCCCTCGGTGTCTCGACCAATTGGGACCGGACGCTTCTGGGGGAGCCCGAGTTTGCTGCGCCGGATACTTACAATATCGAGCTCACGGCGACCGTGATCCCGGATTGATGCCGTTGCGGGTGTCCGCGATGGATGTCGCACCATTGCGGTAGCGGAGCGGCGGCCCTGCAGGGCCGCCGCTCGCAGGATGAGGGGAGGCGGAGGGCGGTGCCATGGAGTCTCGAGCAAGAATGGGGGCCGGACTGCTCCTGGCGATAGGGCTGTCGCCCTGCGCGCAGGCGCAGCACTCGGAAAGCGCCCAGATCGTGGAGGTGGCGGTGACGGTCGAGGACGTTGCGGTGCTGGAGGTCGGCGAGGCGAGTGGCTCGATCCTGATATCCGATAACCTGCGAACGGGCTGGCTACCGGACCCCGCCGCGGACGAGCCGGGGCAGATTCGCCTTGCGACGAACTTCTGCGTGGATGCGATCCGGATTGACTTCCCGCGCAGCGACGCGTTCCGCGATGCCGGTGGTGATTTCTTCGGCGAGGCCCTTGGCATCGGTACAGGCCATACCATCGGCGTGGTGCCGGTTGCCGCTGTCCCGGACCCTGCCGGGAGCGGCGTCAATTTCCAGGCCTTCGGGGGAACGAGCCAGCTTTTTGGCGTGTCGCCCGAAGCGCCGCTGCGGGGTGGGGCCGACACCCCGTTCGAGGTGAACGGTCACGCTGCTACGGGCGGCGACTTCTGCGCCGGCATCCACGATGTCTATCTCAGCGTGGTCGGCAAGTGGGACGTGACCCTGCCGAACGAGCCGACGTTCGCTGACCCCGATACCTACAGGATCGAGCTGACCGCGACGATCCTGCCCTGATGGCGACACCGCTCGCCGCTCGCTTGACGTGAGGAGATAACAACGTGTTCCGGATGCCCCGCATGCTGGCTGTGGCAGCGCTGGCGGCCGCCCTGATCGGTCCCGGCATTGACTCGGCCTCGGCCCAGCAAAATCTCACGGTGCGGCCGATGAAGGTGGAGGCCGACATCCCAGCGAACCGGACCTCCCGGGTGACGCTACGGGTTCAGAACCACCACGCGACCCAGGCGGAGACGCTGCGCCTCGAGGTGGTGGACCTGGCCCAGAGAAAGGATGGCCGGCTGAGCATCGTTGACGGGACACGGCGCGAGACGCTCGGCGAGCTCGCGCGCCAGGCCTCCAGCCGGGACTGGATCGAGCTGCCGTCCGATACGGTGGTCGTCGAGCCCGAGACGGTGGCGGAGATCCCTGTCCTGCTCCGGGTCCCGCCCGATGCGCGCGGCGCCTACGTCTCGGCCATCCGGGTGCTGACCGAGGCGCCGCCGACGCCTGAGCGCGGCGAGGAGCAGGACCAGCAGGGTTTTTTCGCGGTGAGCTTCGGCTTCCTGATTCCCTTGCTCACCGAGATCGAGGGCCGCCCCGTGCGCCAGGATGTCGGGCTTAGCGACGTGTCCATGCGCTTCGACGACGGCCGCGATGCGGACGGCAACGAGATCGGCGAGCCGACCACCCGCGTGGCCTTCGCCATCGACAACCGGGGGCGTACCCACTCCAGCGTGCAAGGCGACCTGCGGGTGGAGAGGCGCGTCGGGGATAGCTGGCGCCTGGTTACGCGCACGGAGCTCGCTCGGAGGAACGTCCTGCCCGGTGCGAGTCTGGAGCTCGCCCGGGACCTGGAGCGGCGCCTGCCCTCGGGCGAGTACCGTCTGGTCGGCGAGATCGCGGTGGACGGGCGGCGCGAGCCACGCCTCGTCAAGGAGATCGACTTCGAGGGAGACCCGGACACGGACTCGGTAGCGTATGACACGGCGCTCCGTCTGGAGCCCGCCTCCATCGACCTGGGCGTGGTCCCCGGTGCCACGCGAGCCGAGACGGTGGCGGTGACGAACCCGGCCGACAGGCCGGTGACCGTGGAGGCTGCAGTGCGCACGCCGGAGGCGCTGCGGGGTGTAGCGATGGGCGACCTGATGGGGGATCAGCTCTCCGCTGCGCCTTGGGTGCAGATGCGCCCGGAACGCTTCACGATCCGCCCGGACGGCCAGCGCACCATCCGAGTCATGAGCCGGGTCCCGAGGGAGGGCGTGGAGCAGGCGAACTACTATGCGGATATCGTCCTCGAGGGCCGGTACGCGGATGGGCAGAGCGCCGGGCAGACCCGCTCGATGCTTCGCCTGCAACACGAGGCGGTGGAGCCGGTGGTGGAGGCCTCGATCGGCCGTATCGGTGTCGCTCTCGGCGATGAGCCGTCGAGCGCGGTCGTGCAGTCGAGGCTCACGAATACGGGCAGTGTCCATCTAGACCCGGCTGCCGGTGTCGAGCTGATCAGCGGGACCGGCCGGATTGTCGTTCGCTCGGACCTTGCCGGTGAGGCGGGGGTCCTGCTCCCGCTGGGGGTGCGCGATCTCGGCGGTACGCTGGACCTGTCCGCGGTGGAGCCGGGCGAGTACACCCTGCGCCTCACCTCCTACCAGGGTGGGACACGGATCGCACAGGAGTCGGTCGCCGTCCACATCGGCGACGTCGCCGATGGCGGCGAGCGGGAGCTGATGGTCACGGGCGGATCGGGCGCAGCAGCGCGGGCGGAGTGAAGACGGGGGTGCCGACGCGGTTTGGTCCGCAGGCGGCGGAGCAGCGAGCGCGGTTTGCGCGCACGCTTGGGGGGGGCGGATGATCAAGGGGTTTCTTCGTCACGTTGTGCTCGGCACTGCCGTGTGGATCAGCCTGCCGTTCGCCATGGCGGAGCAGGACGAGATCCTGATCAGCAATGTTTTCGTGGATGCCCGCCTGCGCATGGCCCTGGAGGATGTCAGCGCCCAGGCGGGCGTGAACATCATCGCCGATCCCACCGTCAGCGGGCTGGTCACGGTTGAGCTCGACGAGGTCAGCGTCGACAAGGCCCTGGAGCTCTTGCTCGCAGGGTCGGATTACCAGGTCTATCGGCATCCCGACTATTACCTGGTTTTCAGCCCCGATGAGTCGTCGGCGATCTTCCCCTCGGTCTCCGAGACGCGGCTCATCCGGCTTGATCATAAAAGAGCCGAGGAGGCGCGGGCGATGTTGCCCAACGCGCTTCAGCGCTACGCGCGGGTGGGTCGCGAGTCCAACATGCTGGCGATCACGGCGCCGGTCTCGCTCCTGGAGCAGATCGTGGCGGAGCTCGGGGTCATTGATACCCCGGGGGGTGAGCAGACCCGCTTTGTGGGGCTGGAGCACATCAGGGCGGGGTCGGCTCGCGACTTGCTGCCGCCGCGGCTGCAGCGATACGTGCGGGTGGACGACGAGCGGAACACAGTCGCGGTAACGGCCCCGACGGGACCGCTTGAGCGGATCCTTGGGCAGCTGGACGAGCTCGATACGCCCGGGCTCACCGTGGACCTTGACCTTCCTGCATCGGGGGGTACGGAGCTGGTCAAGCTAGGGCACGTTTCTGCAGGGACGGCGATGGACCTATTGCCGGAGGCGCTGCACGCCTATGTGCGCCCGAACGCGGAGTCCAACACCCTGGCGGTCTCCGCGCCGGCGCAGATACGCGCCGGGATCCTGGCAGATCTCGCCGCGATCGACGTACCGCGCCACCATGTGATGCTCGACGCGCGGGTCGTAGTGCTCGAGCGCGGGGATCTGCTCGACTTTGGCGTCAACTGGGACTTCCCCACAGCCACTGCGGGTACGTTCATCGACGACGAGACGAACCCGAGCTGGCCCTGGGGGCTGCGCATCGGGTTCACGCCGGGGCGTGAGTTCACCAACGCCCTGGCCATGACGCTCAATATGCTGACCCAGAATGAGGAGGCCACCATCGTCTCCACCCCCCAGGTGTTGGCTCAGGACGGCAAGGAGGCGGAGATCAGTGTCGTCACCGAGGAGTGGTTCGAGATAACCACGGATGCGACGACCTTCGCGCGCGCGCAGCTGGAGCAGATCGAGACCGGAACCGTGCTCGCGATCACGCCACAGGTCGGATCGAACGGCGAGCTGACCCTGGACATGGATATCGAGGTCAGCGATGTGGTCGGGCGGGGGGCGTCGAACCTGCCGGTGGTCAGCCGCCGCACTGCGCACAGTACGGTGCAGGTCGAGAACGGGGGGACGGCGGCCGTGGCAGGCTTGGTGGATACACGCTCGCGGTTTACGCGAACCGGCGTTCCGGGGGTTGGTAGGCTGCCGCTGCTCGGACGCGCCTTCCGCAGTGATCAACTCGACCACGAGGCGCGGCAGGTGGCCGTGTTCGTGACCGCCACCCTCGTCGAGGAGTCGGATCGGTTGTTCAGCGACGGACGCCGCGAGCTGCCGCCGGTAGAGGTTATCGATGAGGACGAGTTCCGGGATGCGCTGGCAGCGGCCCTCAGCCGGCTGGAGACCGGGGCAAGGAGGGACGAATGACCAGGGCACAGGCGAGCAGTCGGCGTCGGCCGCGCCTGCTGCTGCTTGCGCTTCTAGTCGTCCTGGGATTGAGCGGTTGCGCGACCACAGAGCGGGGCGTGGCCATGAGCCGGGAGGCGGTGACGCCGATCACGGTTGGCCAGGCTACTCCGGTAGGCGCCGATGAGCTGGCGGAGGCGATGCTCCGGGCAGGATTCGATCGGGACCAAATCCTTGATATCGGCCCAGCGATACGGAACGCCCTGGCAACATCGGGCGGGGCGCAGGTGCGGGATGACAGTAGCGTGGAGGCGCTTTTCGCGGTTCACTCTGGCCGGCTCTATGTGACGAGCCGCAGTCGGGGCAACTTCATTCAGGAGCTGCCCGGGGCAAGTGCCGCCAACGGCGGCGGTTGATCCTGGGGCGGGGCATCGATGATGGTCTGGTCTTGCGCGCGGCCATCGGAGGCCGGACCGCCGGACAGCGCGTTTGGCTGCGACCCTGACAGCCCAGGGCGCCGTCGGTTTCTGACCGGCGCTACCGCCGAATACCGGTTGACAATCTCACGCGACGCAGGACTGGTACGGTCCATTTCTGCACAGGCAATGGAAGATCCGGCGTAACCCACTGAGTGATGGAAGGGGTAAGTGTAAGCTCCTGATTTGTCGTTGCTTTGACGCTGGCGAGACTTTAGCCAATCGGCCTCGAAGGCCCTCGGTCGGCGGGTTCAGCCGACTTTCTCCACACGGTTTTCCACAGGTTTTGTGGAATCGTTCAGCCGCGCATGCGCCGCGGTCTCCGGAGGCCGCCGCGTTCAGAAAATCTCCACGCTCATCGAGAGCAGGGCGATGAGCGCCCGGTCGCCCGGTCTTCGGCGAGGCCTGCGATCCGCCGGACCAGGCCGGCCAGCTCCTGCCTTGTGACCGGTTTGTTGAGGTAGGCATCGAGGGTGATGCCACGGGCCATGCGCTCGGCGTCTTCGCGGGCATAGGCGGTGCACAGGGCGATGGTCGCTGGGGGCAGCCCCCGCTGCTGTTCGTCAGCGCGAACGGCCTGCGCCACCTCGGTGCCGTCGAGATCCGGCATGTGCAGGTCGAGCAGCAGCAGATCGAATGTTTCTTGGTCCCAGGCCTTGAGGGCGGCGTTACCGCTCGGGGCCGTCGCCACCGAGCAGCCAAGCTGCTCAAGCATCGCCCGGGCAAGCAGGGCGTTGGTCGGCTCATCGTCGGCGACCAGAACGCGGGGGGCGTGTTCCGTCGATTTGGCGGGGGCGGGCGTTGCCGGTTTACCTCGATTGCCCTCCGGGGCAGCGGGCCGCTCGGCGGCGGGCAGCGCAATGGTGAAGGAGAAGGTTGAGCCTTGCCCCGGTGTGCTCTCCAGCGACAGGCTGCCATCGAGGCATTGCACCAGTTCTCGGACAATCGCCAGTCCCAGTCCGTGCCCTGTCCGTGGGCCCTGGTAGTCTCCGCGGTGGAAGGCCTGGAAGATCTGCTCCTGCTGTTCTCGGGAGAGGCCCGGTCCGGTGTCCTGGACGGCAAAGCGGATCCGCCCATCGGTCTCGTCCGAGGACACCTCGAGATGGACCGAGCCGGAAGGGGTGTACTTGACGGCGTTCCCGAGCAGATTGGAGAGCACCTGCCCGAGTCGCGTGGCATCCCCCTCGACCCACTCCGGCACGCTTGTGCCGATGCGCCGGGTCAGGCTCAGCCCCTGTTCGCGGGCCGTGGCCTCGAGCATGGTGCACTGGCCATCGATCAAATCGGGTAGCGAGAAGACTTCCGGGCGAAGCTCAAGCTGTCCCGCCTGGAGGCGAGTGAGATCGAGCAGTGTATCGATGAGCCGCAGCAATCGCTCGGCGCCCTGCCGGCAGTGCTTCATGTACTCCGCGCGTTGCCGTTCGGGCAGATCCGGCTCGTCGAGCAGCTCGAGGAACCCCATCAAGGCATTGAGGGGGGTGCGAAGATCGTGGCTGACGGCGCGCAGGAACGCATCCTTGGTCTCGTTGGCCTGGGCCAGTGAACGCCGCAGCTCCCGGTCCTCGGTCACGTCCTGGGCTGTGCCGCGGAGGATTCTGGGGTGTCCTTCTGCGTCGAACTCCGTGTAGCCACGGGCGTACAGGGTCCGTTCCTGCCCGTCCGGGCACAGGACGCGGTGTTCGATGACGTACGGAGTGCCGGCATACAGTGACTGCTCAATGGCTGCTTCCACTTGGGGCCGGTCCTTCGGGTGGATCATGGCCCTGTACCGTTCGAAGGTCATCCCGTGGTCGGGCGGCCCGGCCCCAAATAGCTCATACATCTCCTCGGACCATTCCACCGCCCCGGTCCGGGTGTCATAGCTCCAGTGGCCGAGTCGGCCGATCCGCTTGGCCTCGGCGAGTTCCTGCTCACGGCGGCGCAGGGCGAACTCCGTTTCCTTGAGCTGCTGCACCTCAACGTAGGTTCCGGCGATCAGTGCCGGGGTGCCATCCGCCGCCCGCCGCAGCGTCTGCCCACGGGCCTGGACCCAGAGCCAATCCCCGTCGGCGCAGCGATACCGGAACTCGTACGTGAACGTGTGCCCTCTCGTTAGCTGGCGCTCCAGGGTCGCTTCGATGGGCGCGATATCGTCGGGATGGACGCTGGAGCGCCACTGCTCGTAAGAGAGTGGCGCCTGCTGCATCGGGTCCAACCCGAACATCCGGCAGCAGGTCGCATCCAGGGTTACGGCGTCGGCCCGGGTATCCCACTCCCAGACGCCGAAGCCGGCAGCCTCCTGGGCCAGCCGCAGCCGATGCTGCTCGGCGGATTGCTGGCTGAGGTCCATACAGGCGCCGAGCCTGCCGATTAGCTCGCCCTGCGCATTGAGTACGGGCGCCACGCTTACCCGGGCGCGGAAGCGCTCACCGTCTGACCGGATCAGCTCGTACTCGCGTGTGTACTCCTGCCGGGTGCGCCGGAGCCACTCAATCCCCTCCGCGACCTCTGCGCGATCCGCGGGTTCGTGCAATGTGCGCACATCTCTGCCGATGAGGGCCTCGCGCGGATAACCGAAGAGCAACTCGGCGCTGCGGCTGGCCTCGCAGATCGTGCCGTGCAGATCGGTCTGGATCAGGCTGACCGAGGTCTCGGCCTGCAGGATGGCCTCAAGCTGTTGGCGGCGCTCCTCAACCCGGTCCAGGACCTGTCGGTATTCCGTGATGTCCTGGACAATGGTCTGGACAATCCAGGTGCCGTACTCGTCCTGCCACTGGCACGCCGCTTCACGCACCCACAGGGTGCGCCCATCGGGGTGGAGGATCCGGTACTCCCCCTGGCTCGATTCCAGCGAAGGGTCCGCCTCGAACTGGTACTCGGCGATCTGGAAGCGATCCGTCTCCGGGATCCGCTGGATCAGGGTCGTCCAGTTCGGGGGCGGCTGCTCCGGGTCGAACCCGGTGAGTTCGTACATCATCGGCGACCAGACCATCCGTCCGGTCCGTGGGTACGTCACCCAGTGGCCAAGGCGCCCGATCCGCTCGGCCTGCTCCAGGCGCTGTCTGGTCGCCTCGAGTTCCTGCTGGTGGGTCTCCCGCTCGGTGACGTCTTGCTCGGTGCCGACCAGGCGCACGGCATTGCCTTCGGCATCGAGTTCGATCCGGCCCTGGGAGCGCACATAGCGCCGCCCTCCATCGAGGCGGCGGATGCGAAAGATCTGGTTCCAGGGCTGGTGATGCCGCACGGCCTGCTCGATGGCCTCCTCGGCCTCGGCGCGATCCTGCGGGTGGATGTGGCTGCGCCAGGTCTCGGCATCGAACACCCCACCCGGGCAGGCAGGGTCCGATTGATAGCCGTAGAGGCGTTGCAGGTAGGCGTCGGCCTCGATCTGCCCGGTGGTCAGGTCCTGCCGCCATAGCCCGATGCCACTGAGTTCCTGCAGGAGCGTCAGACGGCTGGTTGCTGAGCAGTCCTCGAACGCCACAGTGGTCGGTCAGCCCGGTAGGGTGGGGTGGTGAAGGCGGTTTGGCGCGAACCGTTTCTACGCGGAATCATACGTGGGACGCTCTCCTTGGCCGGCATCGATCAGGGTGTCCATCCGAAGGCTAAGGGTAACGCACTCGAAGCTGGGTGGGCATGACGGGGCGCTTTGCGAAGCCCCCGTCGCCGGCGTGGGGGCACCCGGGGTGATAGGGTGCCGCGCATGGTGTGCGGGCCAAGGATCTGGGGTCGGCAGCGGTGTTCGTGGCGATCGTCAATGCCGTCGCGCTTTGGCTGCTGGTGTTGCTTGGGTGAATCGCTGAGCCTCGTTCATGCGCACGCGAAGGCGTGCAGGGTTGGCGTGCCCGCTCGACGCAGAACCAGAACGGTTATTTCTGCACAGGCGATGCGAGACCCCGCTTAAGCCGCTGACATCTGGAGGCTTGTTCGCAAGGTACTGATTTTTGGCGTTTTGTGGGTGGGCAGTCTTTGTCCAATAGACCTCGAAGGCCCTCGCGGAGCGGGTTCGGCAGACTTTCTCCACACGGTTATCCACAGGTTCTGTGGAATCCTGGTCGACTCAGAGGCGAGGAGGCTGGGGGGGGGATGCCGGCACCGCTACGGCACAGTTTGTGGCATCCGGAGCAAGTTCCGCTTGTAGCAGGGCTTGCTCTGTTAGCGGCCCCGTCTACTGACCCTCCAAGATGGTGGTCATGGACAACAGGGGGTGACACGCCCGAGCGCACGCGGGGGAATGTGGTGGTTGTAGGCGGCAGCATGTCTCCGTGCAGCGGAAGGCCGCAGCCGGCTAACTGGCTGCGCTGCGCGCCTCGCGGGTGGTCCGCGAGGGCGCCGGCGGATCAGGCGGGAGCCGCCGCCCCGAGGCGCGGCCAGAGGTCGCCCGGCGGCATGGGCCGGGCGTAGTAGAAGCCCTGTGCCTGGTCCACCCCGTGCCGGCTTAGGGCCTCGGCCTCCGCAGCGGTCTCCACGCCCTCGGCGACGGTCTCCATGCCCAGGCTGGCGGCGATTCCCACGGTCGCCCTGACGATCCGGCCGGAGACGGGGTCATCGAGGAGGCCCTGGGTGAAGCTGCGGTTGATCTTGACCTGCTGCGCCGGCAGTTGCTGGAGGTAGAGTAGCGACGAGTAGCCGGTGCCGAAGTCGTCGATGGCGAACGGGGTCCCCTGCTCGGCGAGCGTGCGCATGGCCAGCGCCATGGGCTGGAGCTCCTCGCTGAAGCCGCGCTCGGTGATCTCCAGCTCCACCTGCGGCTGCGCCAGGCGGGCCTCGGCAAGCGCCTGCCGCAGCCGGGGCGCGAAGCGGGGCTCGAGCAGCTCCTGCGGGCTGATGTTCACGGCCACCGGCGGCACGGTGATCCCCTCAGCCATCCAGGCGCGGACCTGGCGGCAAACGGCCTGCAGGATCACCCCGGTGAGCTCCTCGATGCGCCCGGTGCGCTCGGCGAGGGGGATGAACTCGCCCGGCGAGATCCATCCGAGTTTCGGGTCGTGCCAGCGGGCGAGGGCCTCCATCCCGGTCATGTCGCCGGAGGCCAGGTCGAAGCGAGGCTGGTAGTGCGGCTCGATGCAGCCTTCGTCCAGCGCCTTGTCAAGGCGCTGGACGAGATGGATCTGCTCCGAGACCCCCAGCCGGCCGGTGCCGTTCTGGACCACCCGGACCCGGCCGGCGCCGCGCTGGTTGCCGGTGAGTAGGTGGAGGAGGCTGGTGAGCTCATCGAGGCGCTCGCCGTCATCGGGCGCCTGGACCACGCTAACGGCGACGGTGGGACGGATCTGCTCCATGCCGGTGGTGATCGGCTCCTGGAGCGCCGCCGCGGCGCTGGTGCCGATGGCCTCCGGATCGCAACCGGGGGCCGTGGCCGGCGCCCAGACCAGGAGCTCGTTGGCCTCCCAGTGCCCGAGGCTGGCCTGTTCCGGCAGAGCGGCCCGGAGCCGGGCAGCGGTGGCGGCGAGCAGCCGGTCTGCCGAGGCCGTCTGGCGACTGGCGCGCAGGCCGGCCGCATCCTCAAGGTAGATGCTCATCAGAGCGAGGGGAGCAGGGTGCTCCCCCTCAGCGGCGGCCTCGCAGAGATCTAGGCCGCGCACCTGCCTCAGGCGCTCCTCCTCGCTGATCTTCGTCTCCATGGCGGGTCTCGGCGTCTCTGCCTCGGTCGTGCCCTCAGTTTATGCCACACATGCTACTTAAAAAGGCTGGAGCGCGCCGCGCTCGGCATGGGCGCGTCTCTGGAGCGCCTCCCCCCGGGCGCTAAGCTCACGGGTTTGCTGCCGCAGCTCCTGCCAGCGTTGAGCGAGTTCGACGATGGCTTCCAGGTCCTGTGTCAGCTCCAGGGCTTCCTGTTGCAGCAGGGCCTGCTCATCCGGAAGTCCTCGCCCCTCGACGAACAGGGGCTCGCCCACGACGCCGCCGAAGGCTTCATGGCGCTCGTCGAGTTCCTGAGCCTGGTCGAGCAACGCCTTGGTATCGGCATGCAGGGCCCGCGCTTCGGTGATCAGATCTCGTACCTCCGCGCGGAAGCCCGGGGGCGCGATCCATGTCAGAGCTCTGGCTCGGGGTAGGTGCTCCCCGGCTTTATCCAGGCGCTCCGCCCGGGCTTCGAGCCAGCTGTCAAACTCCTCAATATCCTCCTCGGTCTCATCGCCGAGGACCATGCGCTCCACGCCGTAGCCGAGGTTTTCCCCAAGCCGTTCGACGGCGTAAAGGGAGCCGATCAGGCCTGCCCAGACGACAAGCAGGGTGGCTATGACCGTCAGTAGCGTTCGCATCCTGTCCTCGAGTGGCCGCTCTAGATGGGTCTTTTACGGATCCGCCGAATGCCGTGAGGCAATGCATGCCCATGAGGAAGTGGGCCGGTTTCCGGTGGCAGGCTGGGTTGCTGACTTGGGAGAGAGAAGGTGGTGGGCCGTGCAGGATTCGAACCTGCGACCAGCGGATTAAAAGTCCCTTTCCAGTCACCCCCAGAAACCGCGTCACACCCTCCCGCCTGTCCTAAAACCCTTGTCTGCCGGGCCTCGTAATTCCGAAGCGTTCCGACATTGACCCTCACTCTACCTGCGTTTATGCTGTGACTCAAGCGTGATGACACAGCGGGTGTGACTGTGACGGAGCTAACCGACAAGAAGGTGCGCGAAGCCGAGCCGCCGGCCAAGGGGCGGCGCATCATTTTCGACCGCCACCGCGAGGCCCCCAAGGGGTTTGGGTTGCGCATCAACGCCAGCGGGCGGCGTGGCTTTGTTCTGCGCTACCTGCACCACGGTCGGGACCGCCTGGTGAGCATCGGGGATTATCCGATCTGGACGCTCAAGGCCGCGCGAGAGCAGGCGGCGAAGATGCGCCGCGAGGTTGACGGCGGTACCGACCTGCTAGAAGAGCGCCGCCGCGAGCGCGCGGAACCCACGATGGATGACCTGCTGGACGAATACCTGAGCGTGCGCATGGGCGGGCTTTCATCGGCGCGGCGGGCTGCTGATATTTTCCGCTTGCACGTCCGCCCGGCCATTGGGCGCCGCCGCGTGAGCACGGTTCGCCGTGGCGACCTAGTGCCGATTATGGAACGGCAAGCGCAAGCGGGGAACGGGCGGCAAGCGGCGCTCACCCTGCAATACCTTCGCGCGGCGATGGATTTAGCGGTGGATCGTGAGTATATCCAAGGCAACCCCCTCGCCGGATTGAAACCTGGGCGCGTTCACCCGGCCATGAGGCCCAAAACCCGCAACCGCGTACTGTCCGAGGGTGAAATGCGCGGCCTGTGGAGCGTGACGCGCGCGCCTGGTATTGAGCCGCTTACGGCGCTGGCGCTGAAACTGGTTCTAATCACGGGGCAGCGTCCGGGCGAGGTTCTGGGGCTGCATGAATCAGAAATCAGCGGCGAGTGGTGGACCATTCCAGGTTCCCGGCGCGGCAAAACCGAAGACGACCACCGGGTGTATCTGACCGAAACGGCGCGCGAGCTAATCGCCAGGGCGCGGGAGCTTTCGCGGGATGAGGGGTACCTGTTCGCGTCCGCTCCACGGCGGCCAATTAGCGCCCAAGCCTTGAGCAAGGCCGCGAAGCGGGCAGCCGAGCCACTGGCCAATGAGGATGACCCGACCTGGGGCCACTGGCGTCCCCATGACCTTCGCCGCACCGCCCGGACCGGAATGGCCGCCGCTGGCGTTGCTGAGGTTGTAGCGGAATTGACCATCGGCCACACGCGAAAGGGAATCGCTGCGGTATATGATGCGCACCGCTACGAAAACGAAAAAGCGGCGGCGTTGCAGGCTTGGGAAAAGCGATTTTTTTACTTAATAGGCGGCGTGAAGAATGATGCGAAAGTGATTGATTTCCAAGGGGTTCAGAAATGACGGGCGGGAATCCGCGCGAGAATCGCGCACAAGGGGTGTTGATTTCGGAATTAGCAGATTGGTATATTCGCGGCAAGCTGGGTGCGACAAAACGCCAGGGTAACGGCACCACCCGTCACCCCGGCGTCGCACTTAGTGAAGCTTTGTAACTCCTGTACCACAAGCCGCACGGCGGCGGTTGTAGCTCGGGCGGTACCAGCGCCCGATTGATAAGGTAAGGGAAAGTGTAGTCACCGTCAACACCCCGCCCTTCCCTGGCCGCCGCTGTGCGCATGGAACCGATGAGGTTGAACCATGCGTAATGATAGCACGCCATACCGTGACCGCCCCATGACCACCCTTGAGGCGGCCGAGTACCTGTCCGTGACCCGTCGCACGATGGAGCGTTGGAGAAGCCAGCGCATCGGCCCCCGATGGGTTAAGCCGGGCGGGAAGTGCCTTTACCGGCGCTCCGACCTGGACGCCTGGCTTGAGCAGGCCGCCGTCGAACCCGTCGCAGAGCACGGGTAAGGGGGTGCGCCATGACTGCACAGACTATCGAGGCCCCGGACAGGGGACAGGAAGGGTGCGCCCGGCTCAAGGCTGACCGTGATGAGCTTCGCCGCTTCGTTCAAGCGATGCTCTGCAACGCCACGGAGGGGCATATCAGCCTCCGGGCTTTTGACGGTAACGACAAGCCTGCTGGGCGCTGGCGTTCGCCTCATGTTGGCGACCTGGGCGCGGTAGCCGAACAAGCTGCCGAGCTTGCCGAGGCCGTGGCCAATGAGAGCGACAGCGCCGTGTTTTGCCCGCCTGTGGCGACGTTTAAGACCGAACACGGGGCCAGCGAGGGGAACCTCTGCCAAGGCGTGGCCTTATCGGTGGACTTGGACGAAAACGACCCGGCCAAGGGCGCCGAGCTGCTGCAACGCGCTTTGGGCGAGAGTACGCAGGACGTGGCCAGCGGCGGCGAATGGATCGACCCGGCAACCGGGGAGATTCAGCCGAAACGGCATCTGCATTGGCGTCTGACCGAACCGGCCACCACGCCGGAGGAACATGCCGAGCTAAAGCGGCTGCGTAGGTTAGCCGTGGCGCTCACCGGTGGCGATGGATCAGCCGCCCCTTTGGTCCACCCGCTCCGGTGGCCCGGCTCCTGGCATCTGAAAGGCGAGCCCCGGCAATGCCGCGTTATCGGCGGCAACCCTGAGCGGGAAATCAGCCTGCAGGACGCCGCAGAATGGCTAGACGCCGCCGCTGAGCTGCAGGGTATAGACCCGTCCGGGTTCAAGCCCAAAGCCGCTGAGAAGGCCACACAGGGCGCACCGCAAGGCGGCGGCGACTTGCTCCGGGTGGCCAAACTGCTAAATGAAATCCCGAACGATGAACGCCACTACGACGACTGGTTGAAGGTCGGCATGGCGGTTCACCACGAAACGGGCGGCAGTAGTGCCGGGCTCGCCTTGTGGGAAGCCTGGAGCATGAAAGCGTCGAAGCATGACCCGGCGCAGATGGTGAAAAAGTGGCAATCGTTCAGCCAGCGGGAAGGCGGCTACACCCTCGGCACGCTTGTCCACATGGCCCAGGAGGCGGAAACGCGCCGCGCGCTGGAGTCCGCAGACGATGACGGCGTATGGCCTGAACCGGCGGATATTTTCTCCAGTGCGCCCGTGCCGCCCTTTCCTAGTCATGTTCTGCCGGAATCATGGCAACGCCATACCAACGCGCTTTCCCTTGGCTCCGGTTTTGATGCGGGCGCGTATCAATTCACGATGATGGTCCATGCGGGCTGCATGTTGGATCATCGCGTGCGCGTTCGCATCAATGGGCAATGGAAGCAACCGCCTTTCCATTGGGCGGCCCTTGTGGACGATTCCGGCGGCGGGAAAAGCCCCGTTCTGAACGCAGCCGGTGCGCCCGCTATGAGCTATTACAGCGAGGTTTCGCGACAGTCCGCGCGGGCCTATGCCGATTGGGCGCAACGGGCAGCCGAGGCGAAGAAAGGCGAGGAACCGCCCCGGCCTGCATGGAAGCAACGCCACGCGGACGATACCACCGTAGAAGGCATGTCCGACCTTGTGGCGGAAAACCCGGAAGGCGTAACGCTGGCGTTGGATGAGCTTACCGGCTGGCTTGGCCGGATGGATGCTTACAGCAACAGCGGCAGCGCGTCGAAAGACCGCCCGGCGTGGATCGACGCATGGGGCGGCAGGGAAGACAAGCCGATCAACCGAGCCTCGCGGAAGACGGTGATCGTCCCGCATTGGGCCGCCGGCGTGATCGGTGCCATACAGCCGGACATCCTGGCCAATCAGTTCAAGAAGGGCCAGGGCAGCGGCGATGGACTCCTGCAGCGGTTCATGCTCTACAAAATGCGCCCTGCAGGCGATCCCGACCTGTTGGCCGAGCACGACGTAATGGCCCAGGCGAACGCCTCGCGCGTCTTCCATACGCTCGCAGACATGGCACAAAACCACGTTGACGGGCCGCCGGAGTTCTCCCTGTCGCGCGATGCCGTGGGGCTCCTCCAGGAATACCTAACGGCAATCCGCACGATTGTCGAGCGGTCCAATTCCGTCCGGTTCCGCGAGCACGTCAACAAGTTTCCCGCCTTCGCCGCCCGCGTGGCGCTCACGCTGCATTACATCCACGCGGCAGCGGCGGAGCGGGAGCCGTCTGAGGTGATCGGCGCGGAGACCATGCGGCACGCCCTGGACGTGATGCGGGTTCTCTACCGCCATTCAGAAGCCGTCTACGCGGTGATGGACAACGCCTCCAGTGAGGCGCAAACCCTAGCCCGTTCCGCCGCTGAGGCGATTCTCGCCAACAAGTGGAAGACGGTGAAGCGTGGCGATTTGACCCGACAGGCCACCGGCTGGCGTGGCGCTGACGCCCGCGATAGCGAGGCCGCCGTGGATCTACTTGTCGAGCTTGGATGGTGGTGGGACCGAACCGAGGAACCCAAGAAGCGCCGGGGCCGCCGTTCTGACGGGTACTGGATCGTGAACCCGCTGGTACATGAGCGGTTCCAGACCGAAGGCGAGCGGATCAAGGCCGCCCGCGAGGAACGCCGCCGGGCCATTGAGCACGCGGCGGCAGAGCGGAGGGCGGAAAAGTTGTAAAAGTTGTAGCCGCTCCACGGGGGGCGGCGTCGTGAAAGCCCCGTCATACGGGGCTTCGCGAATTAGTTGTAAAAGTTGTATGCGCGTACGCGAGGGGAGGAGGTTACAAGCGTCCCTATCATCCTTCTGTACTCGCGTACGCACATACAAGAAATACAACTAATTCCAGACCGCCCCGGTGGAGCGCGTAACTTCCTGTATTTGCTGGCCTTGCGCCTAGCGCCTTTGTGCAGATTCGCGACGCGCCGCTGCAACTTTTACAACAAAAGGCGCTAGGGCATAGGTTGAGGCTATAGGCGAGAACCAATCCATTAACGCAACTGATGAGGTAGAGCGATGCGCAGTAAGGTGAAGCGGTTTCGATCAGAGAAGGTGACGCCCGCGAGCGGCGTTGACGTTGAGCAGGTCATGGCCGACCGGGAGCGGGTGCAAGGGCTCGCGCGGTCGATCTATACCGATTTGAGCAGGGCGCGGTTCATGTACCTAGAGCGCCCCGGCGGTCGGTCCACGGCTGAAGCGTTGAGCCTAGCCGCTGAGCGCGTGGGTTCCGCCCGCCGCCAGTTGGATGAGCTTTACGGCGTACTGCGCAGCGGTCGCGTCCGGGCGGGATCGGCCATTGAGCGGTGGGCATATGGCCATGCACAGGACGCGGTGAACATTCTCGCGGCCAACATCAAAGACGACGCCGGGGCGGAGCATTGGGAAGTGCTGGACGCGGTGCGGGATCGTTTGGCCGGATGGCACCAGGAGGCGCGGCAATGAATAACGGGCAATCGTGGCTTGTGATCGACCTAGAAACCGGGGCGCAGGATGGGTTCTACAAAGAGCGCGACGACGCCGAGGGAGTGCGCGAAAGGCTGGCAGAGCAGTACCCCGGCCAATGGCTAGTCGTTAGCGCGGATTGGAACCGGAACCCGAAGTGCCGCATTCCAGACCATATGTTCTGGACCCAGCGGCTGGGGCTACGGTAAGCCCCCATCACAAAGGGGGTCCGGTGTTTCACCGGGGCCGCCTAATTGTGGGAACCGTCCATATTTGTCCGGTTTCCTGAGAGTGCCCCGAGCCGAGGCGCTTGCCGCCGTGCAAATGACCGGCTATGGGACATTATGGGCAAGGGGGGATTTTCCCCCTTGCTGCCTACCCGACGCCAAAAGTGGCGCCGGGAGGCATCGTTCACGCCGCGAACAAAAACGCCCCCTCCGCCGAGCCGTACCCTCCCGCCGTCACACCCGCTGAACCGCCCCGATAGCGCCGTCGCCCACCCTTGCCCGGAACGTGTCGGAAAACTGGTAAGGGATATGTAATCCCTTGCGTATTGCACACAAACCCCTGAAAAGCGGACAATAATGGTCAACGGGCGGCAAAATCGTCCCGAAACAGTCACAACATAGCGGCCTGAAATGAGCGAGAAGCTAAGAGAAGTGCCCCAACAATTCGCCCAGGACTGGATTCAGAAACTCGACGGGCGAACGAAGCTGGCCCAAGCGGTTCGGCAGCGGCTTGACGCGCTCCAGGCTGACCTGGGCGGGCCTGGGGCTCTGAGCTATCAGGAACGCTCGCTGTGCCGCCGTGCGCTGTGGCTAGAAGCGCTGATTGAGCAACGCGAGGCCGCCCTTGCCCGTGGCGAGCCAATCGACGAAGGCAGCCACACGCAAAGCATCAACGCGCTCATGGGCGTCTGGAAGGCCCTGGGGCTAAAGCGCCGCAGCCGTGACGTGCCTGACCTGCAGACGTACCTAGCGCAGCAATACGGAGAGCCCCGCGATGGATGAGGAACGGAAACAGATGGAACACGCCCTGAACGTCCATAGGGCGCTGGTTCAGGCCGATGAGCAGCTACGCGCGGCGCTGATTGAGGCCGCCCGCTGCGAGGCGCCGGGTTGGGCGGAAAAGATTAGCGCCGCCCTAGGGAAGCTGTATGGCCCCATCAAAGAAACTCGCTACCGCGCCCGGATGGACGGCTGACATGAGCCTGAACCGGATGGCAGCCCGCGATTACGCCCAGACCACGCGCGTCCCGCGCCCCAAGCGCACGGCGTGGACCTCGCTGGCGGTGCTGCGTCCGGGTGACGTGATTGTGTTCGACGGCTCGCTGTTCCGGGTGCATGAAAACGATTGGCCGCACGGTCCCGTGAAGGTTGGCGCTCTGGTCGCGCGGGATGCCCACCTGAAAATCCACCTGCAGGACCGCCGCCAGGTGGAGCGCGTGGAGGCGTGGACATGACCGCCCCGGCTCGCGTTGACCCCATCACGGCGCTGACGGATGACGCCCTGCTGGCCCCGATGCTGCCCGGCGTCCATGACGGCACCTGGGATGCCTGGCTGGCGGTGGTGAAGGCGCTCTACGCGCTGCCCATGTCCGACGATGAGCGGGCCACCGTTCGCAAGCTGACAGGCCGTGAGCCGCCCACAGAGGCGCTGAGAGCGGCGCTTGCGCTGTGCGGTAGGCGGGCAGGGAAAACGGCCATAAGCGCCGCTCTGACGCTGTACGAAACCGCTCTGAGGGATTGGGAGGGGTTCGGCTCGCCGGGTGAGCGCATCGTTGGCGCGATGGTCGCAGCCGACAAGCGGCAGGCCAGCCAGGCCCTTCGGTACATCCGCGGCGGCCTGGAGAAATCACCGCTACTTAGCAGCTTAGTAGAGCGAGAGTTAAGCGAGTCAATAGAGCTTAACAACGGAACCGAGATAACCGTGATGACGGCGAGCCACCGCACAATCCGGGGGCGAAGTTTCGCGGTCCTGGTAGCGGATGAGCTGTGCCACTGGCACCAGGATGGCGCCTCCCCCGATGCCGAAGTGTTACGCGCCGCTGAACCCGCCCTGAGTCTCACGGATGGCCTGCTGCTGATGATTAGCACGCCGCACAAGCGGGACGGAGCGGCTTACCGGCGCTGGAAGCGGCACCACGGCAAAGAGGGTGCCCCGCTGCTGAGTGTGCAGGCGGAAAGCCGCGTGCTGAACCCGAACCTGAGCCAGTCGGTGGTGGATGAGGCACTGGCCGAGGATGAGGCCGCCGCCCGCGCTGAGTACCTGGCCGAGTGGCGTGATGACGTGGCGAGCTTCCTACCCCGCCCGATGATTGAGGCCGTGGTGCCGGATGGCGTAACCGAGCGCCCGAAGGAAAGCGGCGTTAAGTACCGGGCAGGCGTCGATGTTTCAGGCGGTGCGAATGATTCCTTCACCTGGGCGGTGGCTCACACCACGGATGACGGCGTGGACGTTCTCGACATGGTGCGAGAAGTAAAACCGCCGTTTTCACCGCAAGCCGTGGTTTCGCAATGCGCGAGAGATTTAGCCCGTTACGGTGTCAGAGAAGTAAAGGGCGATAGATACGGCGCGGAATGGATTAGAGAGGCTTTCACCCGCGCGGGGATTCGATACATCACGGCAGAGCAAAATCGCAGCGAGTTATATCTTGATTTGCTGCCGAGAATTGCAGGGCAAAAAGCGGATTTACTCGACAATGAACGGCTTGTAAATCAGCTTTGCAACCTGGAGCGCCGCGCCCGCAGTAATGGGCCTGATAGCGTGGACCACCCGAGAGCCGGGGCGGATGACGTGGCAAACGCGGCGGCGCAGGCTTTGATTTGGAAAAAGGGCACTAAGCGTGCAGGTGTTTTTTAAGCAACCGGAGGAAATGAAAATGCAGCGGCTTTTTGTGAATAACCGAGTTTCCCAAGTGAACCGCAATAACCCGAACCCGCGCGAATTGAAAGGCGGGCTAAACGATGCCGTCAACGCTATGAGCCAACGGCCTACCACCACTGAAACCGTAAAGCGGCGGTGTGAGCCGTGTGAGCAGCGGGCGAACCAGTCGGCAGAGCAGTACATGGCGAATCCGTTGAGCACTACCGAAATGGCGCAAGCGAAGGCGAGAGGGGCGAAGCGATGAGCGAAACGGAAACCGTAGACCTGCTGGCGATGGAGCCGAGCCAATGGAAAGGCCACCACCCCAGCGAGGCCGATTTGCAAGGCGAGCACGGGCGCCTGGCCCGCGATGAGGCGCTGCGCAAGGCTGACCATATCCGTGAGCAGTTCGAAGGCGTCAACGGCGTCACCAGCCGTGTGCCGCGCCAGCGGGGCGAGACTGACCAACAATATATCGACAGGCTTTATGGCACCAGCGACGGCGGCAAGCTGCTGTGGTACTGGCACGCCCTAAAGCATCACGCCGCCAAGCTGGACCAGGAAGCCGAAGCAAAGCGCGAGGCTGCCGAGGCCGCCAGCAAGGCGAAGCATGAAAGCGCCCTGGCTGACTACCGCGCCCGGAAAGCGGAAATGGAAGCGGTGGTCGAAGCTGGCGCCGATGCCGAGGCGTGGCTTGTGGAGCTGTACCACCGCCTTGAGGCCGCCGCGAAGGCCCGCAAGGCCCGGAGCCGCGTCGGCACGATGCACAATCGCGCCGCGAAGGCCGCTGAGGCCCTGGGCAAGCAAGCCCCGGCACAGCCGAAGGTTGGCGAAACCCCCGACGAAGTGGACGCCATGCTGCGGCGCTTGGCAGGCAGTGACCTGGTGGGGCGGATGACAAAAGACCTGTAACACTTGCCCCGGTCCGCCGCGCACCGGGCCTCGAAAGCGCGGCACCTCCCCCTGCTGGCCCACCGTGAGCCAGCGGCGTGAAATCACGGGAGCCGCCGCCGGTGCCTGTCTCTTCCCCTGGGGCATCGGCGGCGGCGTTTTTTCTGTCAGGCAGCCGTGTTGCTCTGACGCTCTACCGCCTCACGGTCTACGGCTGGCCCGGTGGCCTGTTCCGGGTGCTCCGGGCATGTTGCCCATGCCATCGGGTAGCCAGCCACACGGCCAAACATCGGCCGTTCCCACGTCCCACGGCGTCCACAGGGGCAGTGCCCCGGCTCCGGTAACGCATCATCCCTGCGCATCGTCCACCCCTCCCTGTTGGCTTTCCTTCGCCTCACGTCGCGCCGCCGCCCGCTCCAGCGCGGCCAACGCTTCACGCGCCCTGTCAAAGTCGCGCCGGCCCTCTTCGGCGTCCGGGTTCAGCTTATACCGCACGCAAAACTGGCGATAGTCATTGCGGCTAACTGCGTTTTTGCTCCCGTGTGGCGGTTCAGGGGTATCGCCTCGACTTGGGGCGGTGTGGCACCGCTCCAGTTCCTCCACGATAGCGTCCCGCACGTCACGGTCGTCACCGTCGCCCGGTAGTTCATCGCTGGCGGGCGTCTGGCGTGCGATGCCCCACGCGGGCACGGTGCCGCTTGTGACCCAATAGCCAGACCAGCCAGGGCCGCTAACGTGAGCGCCGTAGGTGAGACCCGCGACGGTGCGGTGCTCGGGGATTCTTGTTTGTAGGTGCATAGCGCATCCCTCCCGCTGTGATGGAAGCCGGGCGGGTGGGACGCTGCTGTGACTCTGGGGCGGGGCGCTTAGGCGGCGAGTGCCGTAAAGCGTTGTTTTGACTGGTGGGCCGTGCAGGATTCGAACCTGCGACCAGCGGATTAAAAGTCCGATGCTCTACCAGCTGAGCTAACGGCCCCGAGAAGCCCACATTTTAACCAAGCCGCCGGCGGTAGGGAAGCGCCCGGCGGCTATTCGTCGTCGGACATCAGACGGCGAATCTCCGCGACCCGCTGCTGAGCCAGGTTGGCGGCAGTGGTATCCGGGTGGTCTGCCTGCACCGCCTCGAGCTTCTCGCGGGCGTCCTCCAGTCGATCCTCCTCGAAGGCGATGTAGCCGAGCTTCAGGCGGGCGTCCGGCACCTTGTCGCTGTCGCCGTAGTCGTCGATCACCCGTTCGAAGTGCTCGCCGGCGGCCTCGAAGTCGCGCTCGGCGTAGTACGTCTCGGCGATCCAGTAGACGGCGTTGGCGGCGTAGTCGCTGTCCGGGTCGGCGTCGAGGACGTCACGAAAGCCTTCGCGGGCGTCCTCGTAGAGGCCGTCGCCGAGCTGGCGGAAGGCCGCCTGGTAGAGTTCCCCGGCGTCGGCGTCCTCTTCGCTGGCCTCGCTGTCCGGGCCGTCGAGGTCGGGGATGGGGACCTGCTCCTGCTCCTGGGCCAGCCCGCGCTCCTGAAGCTCGCGCAGCCGGTCGTCCAGGTCGGCGTAGTGTTCGCGCTGGCGTTCCTGGAGTCGGCGGACCTGGCGGTCGAGGCTCTCGATATCGCCCCGCAGCTCGCGGTTTTCCTGCTTGATGCGCTCGACGTCGCGGACCAGTTCGGCCAGTCCGCGTCCGTCGAGCAGGTCCTCGAGGCGGTCGAGGCGCTGCTCGACGTCCTCGGCCACGGCAGGCGCGGCGAAGGCCAGAAGTACGGTGATGGTGGCGATCTTTCGCATAGCCGGTGTACCGCGTTAGCGCTCGTAGAGCAGCTCCGCGCGGCGGTTTTCCGCCCACGCGTCTTCGTTGGATTCGTCGATCAGCGGGTCTTCCTCGCCGTAGCTGACCACCTCGAGCTGGTCCGAGCGGGCCCCGTTGGCGCGCAGGAGCCGTTCGACCGCCTCGGCGCGCCGCTCGCCCAGGGCCAGATTGTACTCCCGCGAGCCGCGCTCGTCGGTATGGCCCTCGATGGTCATCCGCTCGTCGGGGTGTTCGCGCAGGAACTCGGCATGGGCCTCGAGGACCGGTATGTCCTCGTCGCGGATGTCGCTGGAGTCGAAGGCGAAGTGCACGCGCCGGGTCGCCAGCGGGCTGTCGGGCTCATCCAGGACGGCGGCGTCCAGCGGGTCGTCGGGGTCCAGCCCCTCGGCGCGTGCCCGCTCCAGGCGTTCTTCGTCGGCATCGCTCGGGTCTTCCAGGGCCTCGGCCTCGGTCGGATCGAAGTCTTCCGTTTCCAGTTCGGTCTCTTCGCCGGGTGCGGTCTCCGGGTCCTCGATCCAGTGGGCGCAGCCGGCCAGCAGGGCCAGGCTGGCTGCCAGCCCCAGGGTGCGCAGGGGGCGGAGCGCGACGTTTCGGTGGCTTCTGGCGGTCATGGTGTCTCGTCCTCGCAGGTGGTTTACCAGGCCGGTTCGCGTACGCGGGTATCCGGTCGTTCGGTGGACTCCAGTGGGGCCACCGCGCCGCCGATGACCGAGGCTGTGGCCAGTCGCTGCCCCTCGGTGCCGCCAGCGGTGTAGATGACCAGGTCACCGTTGGGGGCGAAGCTCGGCGATTCGTCGGCCGGCCCGTCGCTGATGATCTGCACCGCCTCGGTCTCCAGATCCTGCAGGGCGATATAGTACTGCCCGTCGTGGCGGTGAACCATGGCCATCCGCTCACCGTCGGGTGAGATGCTCGGCCGGGCGTTGTACGCCCCCTCATAGGTAACCCGTTCCGTCTCGCCGCCATCCGGCGTGGTGCGGTAGATCTGTGGCCGTCCGCCCCGGTCGGAGGTGAAGTAGATCCACTCGCCGTCGGGGCTCCAGGTGGCCTCGGTGTCGATGGCCCAGTGGTCGGTGACGGGGCGGACCTCACCGCTGGCCAGGTCGATCAGGTAGATGTTGGCGGCGCCGTCGCGCGACAGGGTGACCGCCAGCCGGTCGCCGTCCGGTGACCAGGCCGGGGCGCTGTTGATCCCGCGGAAGCTGGCTACCTGCTCGCGCTCTCCGGTGCGGATCTCCTGGACGAAAACCTCCGAGCGGCGGCCTTCAAAGGAGACGTAAGCCAGGCGGTCCCGCGACGGTGACCAGGCGGGCGAGAGCAGTGGCTCATCGGAGGTCAGGATGGTCTGTGGCCGGTGTCCGTCGGAATCGGCTACCACCAGTCGATGTTGCCGGCCCTCGCCGTCCTCGCGCTGCTCGACTGCGACGTAGGCGATCCGCTTGGTGAAGGTGCCCGGGCGGTCGGTGATCGCCTCGTAGATGCGGTCGGAGATGGTGTGGGCCAGGGTGCGCAGGTGGCGCTCTTCGGCGCGGTAGCGCCGGCCGTCGGTCCGCTGTCCCTGGAAGGCGTCAAGGAGTTCGAAGCGCACCTCGTAACGGCCGTCGGTGGCATTATCGATGCCGCCGACCACCAGATGGTCCACGCCTTGGGCGCGCCAGGTGGAGAAGCGCACGTCCTCCATGCGCCCCGGGGTGGCCACCAGGTCGTCCTCCGGCAGGACGTCGAAGCGGCCGGTGCGGGCGAGGTTGGCGGTGATGATCGGGGCGATCCCGGTCTCCGGGTCGGCGCCATCGGCGCGCTGGAACGGCACGACGGCGATGGGGGTGGCGCCCTCGATGCCGCCGATGATGTCGATCACCACGTCATCGGCGCTGGCCTGCCCGGGCAGCATCAGCAGGGCTGCCAGGTACACGGTGCTCCATACTCGGTTCAGTCGCGTCACGGCTTAACTCCGGTCCGGTGCGAATCGGAAGGTTATGGTCTGCATGCGCTCCTGCAGCGCGGCCTCGTCGGGGAAAGGCACCGGCGAGGCGGCCTGGACGGCGCGCTCGACGGAACGGTCGAAGCCGGAGTCACCGCTGCCGCTGACGACCTCGACCCGGCGCACGTCGCCGCTTCGCGAGAACGACACCCGGATGACCGCCTCGAGCCCCTCGGGCGTGCCGGTGGGGCGTCGCCAGTTGCGCTCGACAGCCTCGGCGATCGCCGCGGTGTAGCGCTGCTGCTGCCCCTGCAGCCGGCGTTGCTCCTCGGCCTCCTGGCGGGCCGCTTCCAGGCGCTGGCGTTCGGCTTCGAGTTCCTGCTGGCGCTGCGCCTCGCGCTCTTCCGCCATGCGCTGGCGGATCTCCTCGCGAAGCCGCTCCTGCTCTTCCGCCCGCTGCTCGGCTGGATCCGGCTCGGGCTCCGGTTCCGGCTCCGGTTCGGGCTCGGGCTCCGGCTCTGGCTCCGGCTCCGGCTCTGGCTCGGGCTCGGGCTCCGGCTCTGGTTCCGGCTCGGGCTTCGGCTCTGGCTCTGGCTCCGGCTCTGGCTCTGGCTCCGGCTCGGGCTCGGGCTCGGGCTCGGGCTCTGGCTCGGGCTCCGGTTCCGGTTCCGGCTCCGGTTCCGGCTCGGGCTCCGGCTCGGGCTCTGGCTCCGGCTCTGGTTCCGGCTCGGGCTCCGGCTCTGGCTCCGGCTCCGGCTCCGGCTCCGGTTCTGGCTCCGGCTCGGGTTCCGGCTCCGGCTCGGGCTCCGGCTCCGGTTCTGGCTCCGGTTCCTGACGCCGCTCCATCTCCGCCTCCACGGCGGCGCTGTCCACCGCGGTGGCCTCGATGACCGGGCCGTCGAACGAGGGGGCTTCGGGGGTGCGGGTGCAGGTTGCGAAGTTCGCACCCACCACCGTGAATACCGCCACATGCCCCAGGGTGGAGTAGATCACAAAACGCGACGGGCTGCTCGCCAGCCGGCGCGGCAGTCTGGGGGTTGGCACTCTCAGCCAGCGCATGGGCAGGGCCTCATCCCGCGTCGGGGGCCGGGCCGTTGTCCGGTGGCTGACTCATCAGTCCCACACTCGGCACCCCGGCTGCCTGGAGTTCGGCCATCAGGGCCACGACCTCGCCGTAGGCCACTTGCTGGTCGCCGCGCAGTAGCACGCGTCGCTCCGGATCGTCGCTCATGATCCCGCCGACCTGCTCCAGGAGCTCTCCCCGGGAGAGGGGCTCCTCAGGGTCGTCGGCAAGGTTGAGGTAGACCCGGCCTTCGGCGTCGACACTGACGATCAGTGGCTCCGCTTCGTCCTCGTCCAGCGGCGAGCTGCTCACCTGCGGCAGATCCAGGTCGACGCCGTGGTAGAGCAGCGGTGCGGTGACCATGAAGATCACCAGCAGCACTAGCATGACGTCGATGTACGGGACGACGTTGATCTCCGACATTGGCCGCCGACGGCTGCGGCGTGTCCCGGTCGGTGTCACCCGTGCCAAGGCGTGCCCTCCTACCTGGCCGGCGCCGCGCCGGCCGCATGCGTATGCCGCTCGAGGATGCTGGTGAACTCCTCGACGAAGGTCTCGTAGCGGTTGGCGAGCCGCTCGGCGCGGTTGGCGTAATGGTTATAGGCGATGACCGCCGGAATGGCCGCGAACAGCCCCAGGGCGGTGGCGATCAGGGCCTCGGCGATGCCCGGCGCCACGGTGGCCAGGGTCGCCTGCTGTTGCCCGGCCAGGGCGCGGAACGAGTTCATGATGCCCCACACGGTCCCGAACAGCCCCACGTACGGGCTGACCGAGCCGACCGTGGCCAGGAACTGCAGGTGGCGCTCGGCGTTGTCCAGTTCGCGGCTGACCGATACGCGCATGGCGCGATGGGCGGCCTCGACCACTGCCGCCGGCGGGGCTCCGCTCTGCTTGCGCATGCGCGAGAACTCCTGAAAGCCGGCGCGGAAGATACGCTCCATGCCGGCGTGCTCGCCGGGGCCCTCGTCGCTGAGCCGGCGGTAGATCTCGGCCAGGTTGCCGCCGGCCCAGAACTCCTCTTCGAAGCGGATGGCGGTCTGCTCGGCGCGCTTGAGGATCAGGCGCTTGTAGAGGATCAGCGCCCACGAGGTGATCGAGGCGAGGATCAGCGACAGCATCACGGCCTGCACCAGCAGGCTGGCGTCGAGGATGAGACGGATGACAGAGACGTCGGCGGTCATGGTTGTCGTTCGCGCTGGCAGGGCCGGAGGATCGAATTTAACGACAGCTAGTTACAGAAACAAGTTCCACTGGAATGACAAGTGCCGGGGCGTCGTCGCCCGGTCCGCGCTCCCGGCGAGTTACCCGAACAGGTCGCCGGAGCGGGTTGGTTGCCCGGGCACACCGAGCAGGGTGTAAGCGTGCTCGGTAGCCACCCGGCCGCGCGGGGTGCGCATCAGGTAGCCCTCCTGGATCAGGTACGGCTCGACCACGTCCTCCAGGGTGCCGCGCTCCTCGCCGATGGCGGTGGCGAGGTTGTCCAGCCCGACCGGGCCCCCGCCGAACTTGTGGACCACCGCCTCGAGCAGGCGCCGGTCCTGTTCGTCGAGGCCGTTGCGATCGACGTCGAGCAGCTCCATGGCGTCCGCGGCGACCTGCTGCGTAATCCGCCCGTCGGCCCGCACCTCGGCGAAGTCGCGCACCCGGCGCAGCAGGCGGTTGGCCACCCGGGGCGTGCCGCGGGCTCGGCGGGCGATCTCAGCGGCGCCGTGCGCCTCGGCGCTGACCCCCAGTCGGCCGGCCGAGCGCTCGACGATGCGCGTCAGCTCGTCCACCGGGTAATAGGCGAGGCGCTGCACGATGCCGAAGCGGTCGCGCAGCGGCGAGGTCAGCAGGCCGGCCCGTGTGGTGGCCCCGACCAGGGTGAATGGCGGCAGGTCGAGCTTGATCGAGCGCGCTGCCGGCCCCTCGCCGATGACGATGTCGATCCGGAAATCCTCCATGGCCGGGTAGAGCACCTCCTCGACCACCGAGGAGAGCCGGTGGATCTCGTCGATGAACAGGACGTCGCCGGGCTCGAGGTTGGTCAGGATGGCCGCCAGGTCACCGGGGCGGTCGAGGACCGGTCCGGAACTCTGGCGGAGGTTGGCGCCCATCTCGGTGGCGATGATGTTGGCCAGCGTGGTCTTGCCCAGCCCCGGCGGGCCGAAGAGCAGGGTGTGGTCCAGCGGTTCGTTGCGCCCCCGGGCGGCGTGAATGAAGATCTCCAGCTGTTCGCGCACCCCGGCCTGGCCGACGTACTCGTCCAGGCTCACCGGGCGCAGGGCGCGCTCCAGCGCCGCCTCTTCGCCGTTGCCGGCAGCGTCGATGATGCGCTCGGGCGGTCCGTGTTCGTCGCTCATGATCACCCCCCTCGCGGCACGGCGCGCTGAAGCGCACGCCGGATGATCGCTTCACAGCCAAGGCCCGGCTCGGCCGCGCCGCGGGCCATGCGCGAGGCTTCGGGCGGTTTGTAGCCCAGAGCGACGAGGCCCTCAACGGCCTCGCCCACCGGGTCATCCCCGCCTGCGGGCTGGTCGGCCTGCTGCGTGGCGGTGCCGGCGCCGCCGGAGGCGATGCCTTCGAGTCGGTCGCGCAGTTCGACGATGAGTCGCTCGGCGGTCTTGCGGCCGATTCCCGGTACCTGAGTCAGCCGTTTGGGGTCGTCGTCGCGGACGCAGCGGACCAGCTCCTCGCCGTCGACACCGGAGAGCAGGGCCAGGCCCAGCTTGGGCCCCACCCCGGAGACCCGGATCAGCCGCCGGAACAGGTCGCGCTCGGCGCGCGCGCGGAAGCCAAACAGGGTCTGCCCGTCCTCGCGGACGCTGAGGTGGGTATGCAGAATGACCTCCTGGCCGGTCTCGGGGAGGGCCTCGATGGTGGACAGCGGTGCCTCGACCTCGTAGCCGAGCCCGTTGACCTCGACCACCAGGGTGGGGGGGCGCTTCTCGAGCAGGGTACCGCGCAGTCGGGCGATCATCGCGGGGCTCCGGAGGCGGCCTGCGCCAGCGGCGCGCTGCGGTGATGGGCGTGGCAGAGGGCGGCGGCCAGAGCGTCGGCGGCGTCCTCGGCCGGGTTGGTGCGCAGACGCAGCAGCGCCCGGACCATGTAGCCCACCTGGCCCTTGTCGGCGCGGCCGCTGCCTGCGACGGCCTGCTTGATCCGCGCCGGCGCGTACTCGGCCACCGGCAGTCCGGCGTGGACGCAGGCGGTCAGCGCGGCGCCGCGGGCGTGCCCGAGCTTGAGCGCGGTGTCGGCGTTGCGGTGGACGAAGACCTGCTCGAGGGCGACCTCGTCGGGGTGGTGCTCGGCGATCAGCCCGGCCAGGCCGTCGAAGATGCGGCCCAGTCGCTCGGCCAGTCCAGACTGCCGGGGCAGGCGCAGCGTCCCCTCAGCCACCAGGCGACAGGGCCGGCCGTCGTCGACGATCCCGTAGCCGGTGACCCGCGAGCCGGGGTCGATGCCGAGGATGCGGGTCATCGCCTAGCCTTCTTCGTAGGCCTCCGCCGGCAGGTCGGCGTTGGTGTAGACGTGCTGCACGTCGTCCAGATCCTCCAGGCGCTCGATCAGCTTGGCGGTGCTGCGGGCGTTCTCGCCCTCGATCTGTACGGTCAGGTCCGGGCGCTGGGTCACGTCCGCCTGGGCCGGCTCCAGCCCGGCGTGGATCAGCGCATCGCGCACGCCCCGGTAGGCCTCCGGGGTCGTGAGCACCTCCAGCGAGCCGTCGTCGTTCTCTACCAGGTCATCGGCGCCGGCCTCCAGGGCGACTTCGAGCACTTGGTCGCTGTCCGTGCCCGGGGCGAAGATCAGCACACCGCGCTCCTGAAAGAGATAGGCGACCGAGTTGTCGGTGCCCATCTTGCCGCCGTGCTTGCTGAAGGCGTGGCGAACCTCGGAGACGGTGCGGTTGCGGTTGTCGGTCATGCAGTCGACCATGATCGCCGAGCCGCCGGGGCCGTAGCCCTCGTAGCGGATCTCCTCGTAGGCCTCCGCCTCCTCCAGGCCGGCGCCCTTCTTGATGGCGGCGTCGGCGCGGTCCTTGGGCAGGTTCACCGCGAAGGCGCGATCCAGGGCCAGCCGCAGCCGCGCGTTCATCTCCGGGTCGGGCCCGCCAAGGCGCGCCGCGACGGTGATCTCGCGGATGTGCTTGGTGAAGATCTTGGACCGTTTGGCGTCCTGCGCCCACTTGTGGCGCTTGATGTTGGCCCACTTGCTGTGTCCAGCCATGGATCCTCTACAGGCTTGCTCGTCGGGGGGTCGCTCGAGCGCGTCAGGATACCACGCCCGCCGGGTTGGCTCCGAGGAGCCGCTTACGCCGCGGCCGGCTCGATCACGGCCCGGGCGTCCTCGCGCAAGTCGCGGCGCAGTAGCTTACCCACGGCGGATTTGGGTAGGGCGTCGCGGAAGATCACCCGCCGGGGTACCTTGTAGTTGGTCAGCTGCTGCCGGGCGAAGTCGATCAGCTCCGGCTCGGTGAGTTCCTCGTCGCCGGGCGTGACCACGAATGCGACCACCGTTTCGCCCGCCTCGCCCCGCGGCGCGCCGACTACGGCGACCTCGGCCACGGCCGGGTGCTCGGCGAGGGCCTCCTCGACCTCATTGGGGTACACGTTGAAGCCGGAGACGTCGATCATGTCCTTCTTGCGGTCGACGATGTGGATGTAGCCGTCGCTGTCCATGTAGCCGATGTCACCGGTGTGGAACCATCCTCCGCGCAATGCCAGGCGGTTCTCCTCGGGGCGTTGCCAGTAGCCCTCGAACACCTGGGGGCCGCGGCCGACGATCTCGCCGGTCTGGCCCTGGGGGACGGGCTGGTCGTTGTCGTCGACGATGCGCACATCCGTGCCGGGCAGTGGAACCCCGACACTGCCCAGGCGGTTCTCGCCGTGGGGCGGGTTCACCGCCAGGACCGGGCTGGTCTCGGTCAGTCCGTAGCCTTCGAGTGGGGTGTGGCCAAGGAGCGACCGCCACTGTTCGGCGGTGCTGCGGTGCAGGGCGGTGCCGCCGGCGATGGCGAAATCCAGGTGCCTTGGCGGGTTGTTGCGGAACCACTCCGCCTGCAGCAGGCCGTGGAAGAGCAGGTTGACCGCCGAGAACTTGCTGACCGGGAACTGTTCGAAGGCCTTGCGCAGCTTGTCCACCGGTCGCGGCGAGGGGCAGAGGATGTTTCGGCAGCCGTAGTGGTGGAAGGTCAGCAGATTAAAGGTGAAGGCAAAGATGTGGTAGAGCGGCAGCGCGGTCAGGACCACGTCCTGCCCCGGGCGGATGGCGTCGCCGGCCATGGCGCTGATCTGGCCGAGGTTGGCGAGGATGTTGCGGTTGCGCAGCTCTGCGCCCTTGGGTAGCCCGGTGGTGCCGCCGGTGTACTGCAGCAGGGCGAGGTCGTCGGCGCCGCGCTCGGGCCAGGGCTGCGGGCCCAGGTGTTCGCCGCGGCTCAGGACCGCGCCGAGCCGGCGGGCGTTCGGCGGTGCTGCCGGGATCTCGCGCTTGGCCCGCAGCACGCCGTGGACCAGTCCGCGTTTGAGCCAGGGGAAGAGGTCGGCGATGCCGGTCAGCACCACTTCCTCGACCGCGGTTCCGGTCAGGGCGCCGGAGAGCTTGTCGGCGAAGAGATCGACGATGACCAGCACGCGTGCGCCGCTGTCGCTCAGCTGGTGCTGCATCTCCCGCGGGGTGAAGAGCGGGTTGATGTTCACCAGCACCGCGCCGGCGCGCAGAGTGCCGAAGACGGCGATCGGGTAGGGGAGGGAGTTGGGCATCTGGAGCGCCACCCGGTCGCCGGGGCGGATCCCGGCTTCGGCGATCAGCCAGGCGGCGAAGCAGTCGGCCAGGCGGTCGACGGTGGCGAAATCCAGGCTGGCATGCAGGCCGTTCTCCAGGCAGGCGGTGTAGGCAGGCAGCCGCGGGGTTTGCTCGGCCCGCCGCCGGGCGATGTCCGCCACCGTGGTCAGTTCCTGCAGCGTCGGGTCGGTGCCGTGACGGGTGCCGTAGCAGCGCTCCCAGGGGCGGGCATCGTAGAATGCGGCGGCGCCTTGATCGCTCATGGTTCTCCTCCGTCGACCGTAGGTTTTTTTTGTCGTTGTGAGGTTAAACGATCTGATCTGTCCGGAGCACCATCACTGTGTCTGCACCCCTGCGAATCCGAACCCTGCCGTACATCGCTGATGGACCCGCGGCCATGCGCGCGCTTGGCGGCGAGGCGTGGTCGGCGTGGCTCGATTCGGGCCACGGTGGCTGCGCCGGAGCGCGCTACGACATCCTCGTCGCCCGGCCGACGGTTACCCTGGTCGCCGCCGGCGGGCAGACCACCATCCGCCGCGGCGGGCGAGTGGAGCGCCGCGGCGGCGATCCGCTGGCGCACCTGGCCGCCGAGCTCGATGCCCTCGGGCCGCTGCCGGTCGATGGCCGCTGGCCGTTCACTGGCGGCGCAGTGGGGTATTTCGGCTACGATCTGGGGCGGCGGCTGATGGGGGTGGGGGAACCGGACCCCGGCATGCCCGAGATGGCGGTGGGCATCTACGAGCAGGCGGTGATCACCGACCATCATCACGGCTGCAGCATGGCGGTGGGGCGGCGCCTCGATGAGGACTGGTTGGCCGATATGGCGCGGCGCCGGGAGGCGGGTGGCAGCGTGCAGCCGTGGTCCACGGCCGGAGCGCTCCGGCGCGAACCGGAGGCCGACGGGTACGCCGCCGCCTTCCGGCGGGTGCAGGCGTATTTGCACGCCGGCGACTGTTATCAGGTAAATCTGGCCCGCCGCTTCTCGGTGCCCTACCGGGGCGATCCGCGGGCCGCCTACCTCGCCCTGCGCGCCGCTTCGTCGGCACCGTTCGCGGCGTGGCTGCGCTTCCCCGGGGGCGATGTGCTCAGCCTGTCGCCGGAGCGTTTCCTGCATCTCGATGGCGATGGGGGAGTGACCACGGAGCCGATCAAGGGCACCCGGCCGCGGGCGGCCGATCCGGCTGAGGATGCGGCGGCCCGGCGTGATCTGTTGGGCAGTGCCAAGGACCGGGCCGAGAACGTGATGATCGTGGACCTGCTGCGCAACGACCTGGGCAAGGGGTGCGCGGTGGGCAGCGTGCGGGTGCCCTCGCTGTGCCGGGCGGAACGCTTTGCCAGCGTGCACCATCTGGTCAGCACCGTGACCGGGCGCCTGGCGCCGGGGCGGTGTGCCACCGATCTACTGCGTGACTGCCTGCCCGGCGGTTCCATCACCGGTGCGCCGAAGCGCCGGGCCATGGAGATCATCGCCGAGCTCGAGCCGGGGCCGCGCGGTGTTTACTGTGGGGCCATCGGCTACCTGGGGCTGGACGGGCGCATGGACACCAGCATCGCCATTCGGACCGCCACCTGTCGCGGCGGGACCATGACCTACTGGGCCGGCGGGGGCGTGGTAGCGGACTCCACCGCCGAGGCCGAGCTGCAGGAGACGGAGGACAAGGCCGCCGGCTTCCTGTCACTGGCCGAAGGCGGAGGGCCCGCGGCGGCGGTCAGTCGTCGCCGCTGAGCAGCTGCGCGAAGGCTGCCAGGGCCTCGTACTCCTCGCGGCAGGCGGTGCTCACGCGTTCGAGTTTGCGCTGCGGGATGGGCGGGGCGTCGGCGCACTGCTCCGGATCGAAGCCCCGTTGCAGCCACTCGTTGGCGAACCGGATGGTGGCCACCAGGTCCGCGTGGGGGCCCTCGTAGCGGTCGCGGTGGGCGTTCTCGGTGGCGACGGCGATCGGCTCGGGGATCGACCACTCGCGCAACAGCAGTGCGCCGGCCTCGCCGTAGTCGCAGCCGAGCGCCTGGTAGGTCAGTCCGGCCAGCGAGCGCTCCGGGTCCGCCTCATGTTCGGCGAGGATCTCATCCATGGTCTGCGGGAAGATGTGGACCAGCAGGAGCAGGCCGATGCTGTGCAGGACGCCGCCCAGATAGGCGGCGTCGCGGCTCTCGCGCGGCGCGGCATCGGGGGCGAGGCGGGCGGCACAGAAGGCGGTGCCCAGGGCCTCGTGCCAATAGCGCTGCAGCTGGAAGTGTGGGCACTGGGCGGTCCGGAAGAGTTCGTTGAGCAGCAGCGAGGTGGCGAGCACGCGTACCCGGTTGAGCCCGATGCGCATGATCGCCTGCTCGAGCGAGTAGACGGTCTCGCGCCGGGAGAAGAAGGCGTAATTGGCGATGGCCACGATGCGCGCCGCCAGGCCCGGCTCGCGGGCCAGGGTTTCGGCGACATCACTGATGTTGACCTCGTTGTGGCTGGTGGCCACAAGGATGTCGTGAGCGACGTAGGGCAGGGCGGGCAGGGTCTCGGAATCACCCAGCCGCTCCAGTGTGGCCACCCGGTCGGCGTTGCCCATGAGAAACCTCGGTTGCGGTTCGGTGGGGCCAGCCTGGGGGGTCGGGCCAGCGCCGCGTGAAAGTTCTCCCCCATGTTAGCAACTCGCTTGACACTCTACGCACCGCAGCATAGGGTTCGGTTGCCCGCGCCGGAGGCCCTGAATGTCAGATACCCGGATCATCAAGAAGTACCCCAACCGCCGCCTCTACGATACGGCGATCTCGAGCTATATCACCCTGGCCGACGTCAAGCGCCTGGTGCTCGAGAGTGTCGACTTCCAGGTCGTCGACGCCAAGACGCGTGAGGACATTACCCGCAGCATCCTGCTCCAGATCATCAGCGAGGAGGAGGAGGAGGGCGAGCCGATCTTCTCCAGCCAGCTGCTGGCCCAGTTGATCCGGGCCTACGGCGGCAACATGCAGAACATGCTCACCAGCTATCTGGAGAAGAGCCTGGAGCTCTGGGCGGATCAGCAGCGCGTCTTCCAGCAGCGTACCCGCGAGTTCATGGACCATAACCCCATGAACATCATGACCCAGTTCGCCGAGCGTAACCTGGCCCTGTGGCGCCAGATGAGCGGGATGGACAGCAGCCGCGACGAGGAAGGCAGCCGTGACGAGGAAGGCAGCGGCGGGTTCGAGGATCCGCCCGCCTCCAACCGGGGCCCCGGTCGCCACCGCCAGGATCAGTAAAGCGAATAACTGACCCCGCCAAGGCTTTCCGGCTTTCCAGGGTGCGCTGTGCCGGGTGATTTCGCAGGTCTCCCGTAACCCCTCCAGATTCCGCCCTGCGCCGTCGTTGGCCGGGCTTGCCGGCCCGCGTTGACACTCGCTGCGGCGCAGCATAAGCTTCTTAGGCGCAGCATATGCTGCGATGCACAAAAGTGGTGCAGCGCGGCATCCGGCCGTGCGCCCGCTGCGTGCAAGTCCAATGCAGAAAAGCGAGGAATACCGATATGGCAGGTCGTTTGGCCCTGGTAACCGGAGGCAACGGTGGCATCGGCACCGCTGTCTGTCGCGAACTCGCCGCGCAGGGATATCGCGTGGTCACCACCTGCGTGGACGCCAAGGCGGAGCGCGTTGAGGATTGGCAGGCGCAGCTGCGCGAGGAGGGCTACGAGGTCGGCTACGTTGAGTGCAACGTGGCGGATTACGAGTCCTGCCAGCGCATGGCCGAACAGATGAAGCAGGCCTACGGCGAGGTGGAGGTGCTGGTCAATCTCGCCGGCATCACCCGTGACGCCTTTTGCCACAAGATGGAGCACCAGGACTGGCAGGATGTCATCGACATCAACCTGGACAGCGTGTTCAACGTCACGCGCCAGTTCCTCAACGGCATGCGGGATCGCGGCTTCGGGCGCATCGTCAATGTCGCCTCGGTGAACGGTCAGACCGGGCAGTTCGGTCAGGCGAACTACTCCGCGGCCAAGGCCGGCATGCACGGCTTCACCATGGCGCTGGCCAAGGAGAACGCACGTAAGGGTGTCTCGGTGAACACCGTCTCACCCGGGTACGTGGCGACGAGCATGACGGCGGCGATCCCGGATAACGTGCGCGAGCAGATCGTTTCGCAGATCCCGGCGGGCCGCATGGCCGAGCCCGGTGAGATCGCGCGGGTGATCGGCTTCCTGGTAGCGGACGAGTCGGGCTACATCACCGGCGCCAATGTGCCGGTCAACGGTGGTCAGTTCTGCAGCTTCTGAGCCGGTTTGGCCCGCCTCGGTGATCAGCGATTGCTCAGGGGCGGGCAGTATTTGACAGCCCAATGTGACGGGGCTATCATGTTGCGTAGCAACAATGCCGCGGCCCACCCGGCGCGCCGGACTCCGGCGGCCAGGCGCCAAGCGGGCCTGCGGTGAGGCTCCTGAGGGAGCCAAAGTTTTGTTAGCCGGTCTCCTCCTGGCGGCGTCTCCTCCCCGGAGACAATTGTCGCCAACTCCTTGCCCCCTCTCTGAGGGGGTTTTTTTTGGGCGCAGCCCCGGCTCAACCGCACCCGGTATGGGCTGGAGATTGTGGTGACGCCGGGCGTCGGCTGCAAGCATTCTCGATGCGGCGCTGCATCATCGGCGTCTACTCCGCCAGCCAGGCCACGATCCGTGGCAGGAGTTCGGCGTGGGCTCGGCGGCTGATGAACACGCCCAGGTGCCCTCCGGGAAAGGCCAGTTCGCCGTAGTCCGTTGAGCCGATGTGGTCCCGCAAGGCGCGCGCGGCATCGGCCGGGACCAGGTGGTCCTGTTCGGCGTAGACATTGAGGGTCGGGTGCTCGATGTTGCCCAGGTGCACCGGCCGGCCGTTAAGGGTCAGCGTGCCACGCAGCAGCCCGTTGCGCTGGTAGCACTCGCGGCCGAATTCGGCGAAGGCGGTGGCCGCCTGGTCGGGGCTGTCGTACATCCAGCGCTCCAGGCGCAGGAAGTCGTGGAGGGCCTCCGGGTGGCCGGCCAGCTCGGGCAGGTCCATGTAGCGCTGGGCGAGCAGGCGGTAGGGCTTGAGGGCGACAAACACGCCGTTGAGCCACTCCGCCGAGATGTTGCCGAGGGTTTGTGTCGCCTGGTCGAAGTCGACCTCCTGAGCCATGCGGCTGAGGTTGTCCCCGGGGGTGTGGAAGTCCACCGGGGTCACCAGGTTCACCAGCCGGTGGACGCGGTGCGGCTGCAGCGCGGCCAGACACAGCGCGAAGACGCCGCCCTGGCAGACGCCGAGCAGGTCGGGGGAGGCGCCCTCGCTGGTGGCCACCTCTGCGGCCGCCGCGGCAAGGAACTCGTCGATGTAGTCCGCCAGGCCCAGGAAGCGGTCGGCGCCCTTCGGGTAGCCCCAGTCGAGGAGGTAGACCGGGTGGCCGGCCCGGGTCAGGGCGGCGATGAGCGAGCGGCGCTCGGTGAGGTCGAGGATGAAGGGGCGGTTGACCAGCGAGTAGACGATGAGCACCGGCCGCTGGCCGGTGCTGCGCGCCGGGGCGTAGCGGCGCAGGTGCATGCCCGGCCCCGGTTCGGCGTGGAGGGTGAAGGGGGTTGCGCCCCGGGTGTCCACGGGTAGCTCGGCCCCCTGCTCGAGGGTCTCGATCAGGCGGCGCTGCCAGTCGGTCAGGCCGCTGCCGGGTGGGCTCTCGGCCATCACTGCTCCCGTCGCCCTGCTGTGCGTTCGGCCCGCAGGGCCTTCACCTCTTCGCGCAGGCGTGCCACCTCTTCGCGCAGGGCGGCCAGCTCGTCGCCCTGCGCTGTGCGGCGCTGGCCGCGCTCGAGCTCGACCAGGCGGCGCTGGGTATCGAGGAAGTCATCCCGGTTGGGCAGGTCCAGGGTGCGCAGCCCGGCGTCGAGCTGCTCTTGGTAGCGGCCGACGAGCTCGGTGGTGGCGTTGGTCAGCCGGCCGAAGGCCGAGGCCCACTGCTGTGAGGCCAGGGTCTGCTCGTAGCAGGCCTCGCTGTCGGTCAGCCACCACTCGTAAAGCGCCCGGTAGCTCTCCGGCAGCGACTGCTGTGGGTCCTGTGCGGCTGTCTGCAGGTGCTGCTCCAGGGTATCGAGCCCAGTGCGGGCCGATTCGAGCAGGATCCGGGCGCACTGGGCGTGGGCGTGCAGGTAGCGGTCCAGGGCGATCTGCAGTCCCTGGGTGCGCTCGAGGCCGTGCTGCCAGGGGCCGAGCCGGGCGAGGGTCTGCAGCCACGGCGCCAGCCAATTGGGGTGTTCGTCTTCGGGGGGGTCGCCTGTTCTGGCCGCGCCGGGCACGGTGTTCAGGCCGGCCAGGGTGGTGTCGAGCTGGGCGCGCAGGCTGCCGAAGGCGGCCGCGCAGGCCGGCCCCGGCGTGCCACCGTCGGCCTCCAGCGCGCGCCAAAGCACGCCGACGGGCGTGGCATCGTTCATGCGTAGGATCCAGTCGCTGTCGAAGGCTTCGCCGGACGCCATTAGCGCGCTCCCAGGGTGCCGCGGCAGTCTACTAAGTCCGCGGAACCACTGGCTAGTCCGCGCTGCGCTGCGTCCAGCGTTCCTTGAGCGCCTCGGCGCGGGCGCGCTGGTAGCGATCCTCGCCGGCGTGGCGAATGGCGTTGTTCAGTTGAGCCACGGCCAGGTTCTGCTCGCCGCGGGCGCGATAGTGCTCGGCCAGGGCGATGTAGCCCTCGGCCTCGCGCCCGGAGGCGTGGGCGGCGTCGGCGAGCAGGCGGAGCAGCTGCGGCGATCCGCCGGACCCGCGGGCGGCGCGGGCCAGCACCCGGCGGGCCTGTTCGGCGTCGTCGGTCGCCAGCAGGGTCTCGGCCAGGCGGTAGGTGGTGGCCCAGCTGCCCGGGTAGAGGGAGCGGGCCTCACGGTAGGTGGCCAGCGCCTGCTCGGTGTCGCCGGCGGCGCGCAGGATCTCGGCGCGGCCGAGGAGCACGTAGAGCCGCTCGCCCTCAATGGCGCTGAGGCTGTCGAGCAGTGCCAGGGCCTGGGCGTGCTGGCCCGACTCGCGGGAGAGTGCCAGGGCCAGGCCGTAGAGGGCGGCGGCCCGCGCGGTCGGGTTGTCGGCACTGCGCCGCAGCTGGTCCTGCATGAACGCCACCGCGCTGGTGCTGCGGTCCTCGTGGGTGAAGACCTGCTGCCGGGCGCGGATGAAGGCGTGGTGGCCGCTCTCATAGATGGCGCCACCCTCGAGGCGTTCGGCCAGGCGCTGCGCCTCGTTGAGGCGCCGCTCGGTCAGCGGGTGAGTGCTGAGATACTCCGGCGGATCCTCGGCGAAGCGGGAGGCCTCGGCCAGACGCTCGAAGAATCCGGGCATGCCGTGCGGGTCGAGACCCGCCGCGACCAGATTGTGCAGGCCGACCCGGTCGGCCTCCTGCTCGTGGGCGCGGGAGTGGCTCAGCTGCTGCTGGATGGGGGCGGCGATGCCGGCCATGGCGGCGGCGCTGCCTGCCTGAGGGTTCTGCGAGCCGACCAGAATGGCGGCCAGGACCGCGGCGGCGGTCTGCAGATTGAGCTGCTGCGACTGGGCGTACTGCCGGGCGATGTGGCGCTGTGTGACGTGGGCGATCTCGTGGGCGAGCACGCCGGCGAGTTCGCTCTCGGTGCGGGTTTCGCGGATCAGCCCGGTATGCAGCCCGATGAACCCACCGGGCAGGGCGAAGGCGTTGATCTGGTCGTCCTCGACCAGGAAGAAGCTGTAGCCGAACCCCGGCTCGTTGCTGTGCGCCGCCAGGCGCTGCCCGAGGTTCTGCAGGTACTCGTTGGTCTCCGGGTCCTCGTGCAGCGGCAGGTGCTGCCGGACCTGGCGCATGATTTCGGTGCCGAGTTCGCGTTCCTTGTGTACGGGCAGGGCTTCGGCGCCGGGTACGCCGAGCTGCGGCAGCTGGACGCCGTCCGCCTGGGCCGGCTGCAGGGCCGGGGCGGTGAGCAGTAGCGCAGCCAGCAGCAGGGCCGAGGCCGTTCGGAGGAGGCGATCGAGCATGGTTATATGATGAGACCGGTCGCCGCGGATGCGAGTTCCCGCGGGCGCAAGGATGATCCCGCTACGTTATCATCAATGCGCGATCCGCGAAGGAGATGCGCCCTTGGAGCTGATACGTAGCTGGCTGCGCCGCACATTCAACGATCCTCAGATCGCTGCCTTCATCATCCTCATGGTGGTCGGCCTAGGGGCGCTGCTGATGCTTGGCAGCATCCTTGCGCCGGTGATCGCCGCCGTGGTCATCGCCTATCTGCTCGAGGGCGTGGTGCGGGCGTTCGAGCGCTTTGGGGTGCCCCGGATGCTGGCGGTGGTGATCGTGATCCTCTTCCTCACCACCTTCCTGATCCTGGTGCTATTCGCGCTGATCCCGCTGCTCTACCGCCAGGTGGGGCAGCTGGTCGATCAGTTGCCGGCGATCCTCGCCCAAGGGCAGATGCTGCTCCTGCAGCTGCCCGAACACTACCCGCAGCTCTTCTCCGAGGCTCAGATCCGCGAGATGCTGGATACCGCCCGGCGCGAGATCACCGATCTGGGGCAGCGGGTGGTGGCCTCGGTGACCGTGCAGTCGCTGATGATCCTCGGCACCCTGGTCATCTATGCCGTGCTGGTCCCCTTCCTGGTCTTCTTCCTGCTCAAGGACAAGCGGCTATTGCTGCAGTGGGTCAGCAACCATATGCCGCGCCACCGCGCCTTCGCCTCGGAGGTCTGGCTCGACGTCGATCAGCAGATCGGCAACTACGTCCGCGGCAAGTTCATCGAGATCGTGATCGTTTGGGCGGTGACCTACATCACGTTCTCGGTCCTCGGTCTGCCGTTCGCCATGCTGTTGGCGGTGGCCACCGGGTTGTCGGTGATCATCCCTTATATCGGCGCCTTCGTGATGACCGTGCCGGTGGCGCTGATCGCCTACTTCCACTTCGGGGTCAGTCAGGAGTTGGTCTACGTCCTGGTGGCCTACACGATCATTCAGGTCCTCGACGGCAATGTGCTGGTGCCGCTGCTCTTCTCCGAGGTGGTCAACCTCCACCCGGTGGCGATCATCGTCTCCATCCTGGTCTTCGGCGGGATCTGGGGGTTCTGGGGGATCTTCTTCGCCATCCCGCTGGCCACCTTCATCCAGGCGATCATCAAGGCCTGGGTGCGACGGCGCAAACCGCCGGATGAAGAGTCCGCGGGGGTTGAGGAGGAGCTGGTGCCCTGAGCCGGGCGGGTTCCCCGTGGCCGCGGCGGGTCAGAGGACGTCCGAGGCGTAATCGGCCAGCCGCGAGCGCTCGCCCCGACGCAGGGTCACGTGGCCGCTGTGGGGCCAGTCCTTGAGGCGGTCGACCACGTAGGTCAGCCCCGAGGTGCTCTCGGTCAGGTAGGGGGTGTCGATCTGGCCGATGTTGCCGAGGCAGATCACCTTGGTGCCCGGGCCGGCCCGGGTGATCAGGGTTTTCATCTGTTTGGCGGTGAGGTTCTGCGCCTCGTCGAGGATGACGAACTTCTCCAGGAAGGTCCGCCCGCGCATGAAGCTCATCGAGCGGATGCGCACCCGGGAGTGGAGCAGGTCGGCGGTGGCCGCCCGCGCCCAGTCGCCGCCAAGCCCGCTGTCCGGCGCGCTGAGCACCTCCAGGTTGTCCATCAGCGCCCCCATCCAGGGGGTCATCTTCTCCTCTTCGGTGCCCGGGAGGTAGCCGATCTCCTCGCCGATGGCCACGGTGGCCCGGGTGGCGATCACCTCGCGGTAGCGGCCCTGGTCCATGGTCTGCGCCAGTCCGGCGGCCAGGGTGAGCAGGGTTTTGCCGGTGCCGGCGGCGCCTAGCAGCGAGACCAGGTCGATCTCCGGGTCCATGAGCAGGTGCAGGGCAAAGTTCTGCTCGCGGTTGCGGGCCCGGACACCCCAGACCGCGTTGCGTTCGCGGAAATCGGCCACCGGCGCGAGCACGGCGTGCCGGTCCTCGAAGCCGCGCACCACACCCTCGAAGCCGTCCTCGGCGTAGAGGCACTGGTTGACCCGCCACACGGTGTCCTCGGGCACCGGTACCCGGTAGCCGCGCTCGTGGGCGCGGGCCCGTTGCCACACGTCCGCCGGGATGGCCTCGACGCCCGTCGGCAGCAGATCGACGTCGTCGATGACCCGGTCGCTCTCGTAGTCCTCGGCGGCGATGCCGGCCACCTGGGCGCGGATGCGCAGGTTGATGTCCTTGGAGACTAGGACCGGGGTCTGCGCCCGGCCCTCGCGCAAACGTCCGGCGGCGGCGAGGATGGCCGAGTCGCCGCGGCCGTGGCCCTCGGTCTCGAAGAACAGCCGCCCGGACGGCTCGCCCGGGGCGCCGCTGCCCAGGGCGACGCCGTCGTGCAGAGAGCCGGGGGTGTGGCCGGCGAGCAGGTCGTCGAGGAAGCGGCTGACCTGGCGGGCGTTGCGCGCCACCTCGGAGAGCCCCTCTTTGGCGGCGTCGAGTTCCTCGAGCACCGCCGAGGGCAGGCAGACGTCGTGCTCCTCGAAGTGGAACAGTGCGGTCGGGTCGTGCACCAGGACCGACGTGTCGAGCACGTAGATGCGTTCGGCGAGCGGCTGGTTCATGGCGGTTTCATCCCCGTGCCGGGGTTGCTTGTTCCGGGGCGACGGCTACTTGGCCGGCTCCATGATGGCGTCCAGATTGAACTGGTCGCAGAAGTCCATGAACTCGTCGCGCAGGCTGGCGATGTGTACGCCGGCCGGGACGTCCACGGTCAGGTAGACCGAGAACATCGGAGTGCCCGTGTGCGCCGCCGCGTAGCTGGCGGTGTTCATGTCGCGGATGTTGATCTCGCGCGTGGCGAAGAAGTTGGCGAGCTCGGCGACGATCCCCGGGTGATCGAGGGCGACGACCTCCACCGAGTAAGGCAGCAGCTGCTCACCGGTGCTAGCCGGCTCGGTGCGCTGGATATGGATCTCCAGGCCCATACGCCGCGCCGAGTGGGGCAGGCTCGTCTCGAGCTTGGCCAACTCGTTCCAGCGCCCGGAAACCATGAGGATCATGGCGAACTCGCCGCCGAGCACGCTCATGCGGCTGTCGGCGATGTTGCAGCCGGTTTCGGTAACCGCGCCGGCCAACTCGCGCACGATGCCCGGGCGGTCGTGCCCGAGGGCGGTGATGACCATCAGGTTGTGCATCGCACTGCTCGCCCTGCTTGGGTGTGCGGCGGCAGTCTAGCACGGAACTTGGCCTGGATGGGGCGCGCCGCCCGGCGTCATCCTTGCTTGGCGCCGCGCACCCCGCTTAGTACCATGAGTCCCTTGCCGATCTGACTCGAGACCGATGACGGAGGTGGTGATGTTCCGCGGCAGCATGGTGGCGATGGTCACCCCGATGAAGGCGCAGGATGGAATTCGGGACGCCGTGGACGAGAAGGCGCTCAAGCAGCTCGTCGAATTCCACGTCGAGCAGGGCAGCGACGCCATCGTGGCCGTCGGCACCACCGGCGAGTCGGCCACCCTCGATTACGAAGAGCACCGGGACGTCATCCGCGCCACGGTGGAGGCCGCTGCGGGCCGGATCCCGGTCATCGGTGGCACCGGCGCCAACTCGACCTGGGAGGCCATCGAGCTGACCCGCAGCGCGATGGAAGCCGGCTGTGACGCGGCGCTGCTGGTGGTGCCCTACTACAACAAGCCCACCCAGGAGGGGCTGGTCCAGCACTTCACGGCCATCGCCGAGGCGGTGCCGATCCCGCAGATCCTCTACAACGTGCCCGGGCGCACCGGCTGCGACATGCTCCCCGAGACCGTCGCCCGCCTGGCCGATCTGCCCAACGTGGTCGGCCTCAAGGAGGCGCAGGGTACGGTCGAGCGCGCCGAGGAGGTGATCCGGCTCTGCGGCGATCGGCTGGATGTCTTCGCCGGTGACGACTTCAACGCGCTGGGCATGATGCGCGTCGGCGGCAAGGGGGTCATCTCGGTGAGCGCCAACGTGGCGCCGCGGCAGATGCGCGAGCTCTGCGCCGCCGCGCTGAGTGGCGACATGGAGAGCGCCGAGGCCATCAACGAGCGGTTGACGCCGCTGCACCAGGCGATGTTCTGCGAGCCGAACCCGGTGCCGGTCAAGTGGGCGGTGGAGCAGCTCGGCATGGCCGACTCGGGTATGCGGCTGCCCATGACCCGCTTGACCGACGCCGGTCAGGCGCGGGTCCGGCAGGCGATGATCGACGCCGGTCTGCTGTGAGGGGAGCGACCGCCAGGGGCGTGCGCTGGCTCCCGGTGGCGCTGCTCGCCGCCGGGCTGCTTGGCGCCTGTGCCACCGACCCGCTGACCCGCGACGAGGCCGAGTACCCCGACCACCTGGTCATCCCGCCGGATCTGGTCGGTGAGCCGGACCCCGCCGCAGCGGAGCCGCCGGCCGCGGAGCCGGACGCCGACGAGGAGCTGCCGGTGGACGTCGAGCGCACCATCCCCTCGCGGCTCACCGAGGTCGACGGCGATCCGCGGCTCGCCTTGGGGATGGGGATCAATCAGGCCTGGACCGGTACCGGCGCCGCGCTCAATCGTCTGGATTTCACCGTGCTCGAGCGCCAGCGCGACGAGCTCTACTACCTGATCCGCTACGAGCCGCGGGCGGACGAGGAGATCGAGCAGCCCGGCCTGTTCGCGCGCTGGTTCGGCGGGGCCGAGCGCATCGACACCGCGCCGCAGCGCTTCCGTATCCAGATCGCCCGTGAGGACGGGCAGGTGGTGGCCAGGGTCCTCGACGAGGACGGCGAGCCGGCCGCACAAGCGGTCGCCGAACGGCTGCTGACCCTGCTCGATCGCCAGCTCTACTGACCATGTTGCAGATTCCCGGAAAACGCGCCCTCTCCCCCTTCCGCCTCGACAAGCTGCGTGACGAGCTGCGCACCGCCTGTGCGGCGGTGCACGCCGTCGACGCCATGCACTGCCACTTCGTGGCCACTGAACGGCCCCTTTCCGAAGCGCAGCACGAGGTTCTGCTGCAGCTGCTCGACTACGGGGCCGACTACCCGGCGCCGGCCGGTGCCGACGGCGAGGTGACCACGCTTCTGGTGGTGCCGCGCCCCGGCACCGTTTCGCCGTGGTCGAGCAAGGCTACGGACATCGCCCGCAACTGTGGGCTCAGCGATGTCGAGCGTATCGAGCGTGGCACACTGTTTCGCATCATCAGCGACGGCCCCCTGACCGGAGCTGGGCGTCAGGCCGTTGTTGCGGCGATCCACGACCCGCTGACCGATGCCGTGCTCGACGGCCCGGAGGAGGCCGAGGCGCTGTTCCGGGACAGCCAGCCGCGCCCGGTGGCCGAGATCGACGTCCTTGGCGGCGGGCGCGAGGCGCTGACCCGGGCGGATGCCGAGCTGGGTCTGGCGCTGGCCGAGGACGAGATCGACTACTTGCTCGAGAGCTACGACGGCCTGGGGCGCAACCCCACCGACGTCGAGTTGATGATGTTCGCCCAGGCGAACTCGGAGCACTGCCGGCACAAGATCTTCAACGCCGACTGGGTCATCGACGGTGAGGCGCAGCCGCGGTCGCTGTTCGCCATGATCCGCCGCAGCCACGAGGCCAGCCCCGGTGGCGTGCTCTCGGCGTACAGCGACAATGCCGCCGTGGCCGCCGGTTTCGAGGCCCGGCGCCTGCACGCCGGGGCCGACGGATGCTACCGCGAACACCCTGAGCCGGCTCACCTGGTGATGAAGGTCGAGACCCACAACCACCCGACCGCGATCGAGCCGTTCGCCGGTGCCGCCACCGGTGCCGGCGGCGAGATCCGTGACGAGGCGGCCACCGGCGTCGGTGGTCGCACCAAGGCGGGGCTGACCGGCTTTTCGGTGTCCAATCTGCGCATCCCCGGCTTTCAGCAGCCGTGGGAAGGCCCGGAAGCCCGGCCGCGGCGGATCGCCTCGCCGCTGGCGATCATGCTCGATGGCCCCCTGGGGGCAGCCGGCTACAACAACGAGTTCGGGCGGCCGGCGCTGAGCGGCTACTTCCGCACGCTGGAGCTCGCCGCGCCGGCGGTCGGCGGCGGCGAGCAGGTGCGTGGCTACCACAAACCGATCATGATCGCCGGCGGCATGGGCAACATCCGCGACGATCACGTCCATAAGCGCCATCTGCCTGCGGGGACGCCGGTGGTGGTGCTGGGCGGACCGGCCCTGCTCATTGGGCTGGGCGGCGGGGCGGCCTCGTCGGTGGCCAGCGGCAGCGGCGACGAGGCGTTGGATCTCGCCTCGGTGCAGCGCGACAACCCCGAGATGCAGCGGCGCGCGCAAGGGGTGCTGGACGCCTGCACGGCCCGCGGCGACGGCAATCCGATCCATTCCATCCACGACGTGGGCGCCGGCGGCCTGTCCAACGCCATCCCCGAGATCCTCGACGATGCCGACCGCGGCGGGCGCGTCGAGCTGCGTACGATCCCCATCGACGACCCGGGCATGTCGCCGCTGGAGATCTGGTGCAACGAGTCCCAGGAGCGCTACGTCCTGGCTGTGGACCCCGAGCGGCTGGCCGAGTTCGAGGCGCTGTGCGCCCGCGAGCGCTGCCCCTACGCCGTGGTGGGTGAGACCACCGATGCCCGCGAGCTGGTCGTCGGCGACGGCTACTTCGACAACACGCCGGTGGACCTGCCCATGGAGCTGCTCCTGGGCAAACCACCCAAGATGTTGCGCGATGTCCGCCGCCGGGCTGTGGCCGGAGCGCCGCTGGATCTGGGCGGGGTGACCGTGGTCGAGGCGCTGGAGCGGGTGCTGCAGCTGCCCGCCGTCGCGTCCAAGGAGTTCCTGATTACCATCGGCGATCGGACCGTCACTGGGCAGGTGGTGCGGGATCAGATGGTCGGCCCTTGGCAGGTGCCGGTGGCCGATTGCGCGGTCACCGTCTCGGACTATCGCGGCTATGCCGGCGAGGCCATGGCGGTGGGCGAGCGGCCCACGGTGGCCATCCTCGACGCCCCGGCCTCCGGTCGGCTGGCCGTGGCCGAGGCCCTGACCAACCTGGCCACTGCCGGGGTGGGGCGGCTTGCTGCGGTGAACCTCTCCGCCAACTGGATGGCTGCCTGCGGCCACGACGGCGAGGACGCCGCGCTGTATGACACGGTGGCCGCCGTGGGTCGGGATCTCTGCCCGGAGTTGGGGGTGGCCATCCCGGTGGGGAAGGATTCGCTGTCCATGCGCACGGTCTGGGAGGAAGCCGGCGGGCAGCGCTCGGTAACGGCGCCGGTCTCGTTGGTGGTCTCTGCCTTCGCCCCGGTTGCCGACGTGCGCCGGGCGGTCACGCCGCAGCTGCAGCCGCAGCCGGACACCGTTCTGGTGGCGCTGGAACTCAGCGGCGAGCGGCATCGTCTCGGCGGCTCCGCCCTGGCGCAGGTCTACCGTCGCATCGGCGAACGCCCGGCGGATCTGGACAGCCCGGCGGCGCTGCGCTGGGCCTTCGACCACGTACAGGACCTACTCGCCGAGGGGCGCATCCTGGCCTGTCACGATCGCTCCGACGGCGGCCTGCTGGTCACCCTCTGCGAGATGGCCTTCGCCGGGCGGTGCGGTTTCGAGGTGGATCTGGACGCCGTTTCCGGCGAGGGCCCGGACGGGCTCCTGTCTGCCGCCTTCAGCGAGGAGCCCGGCCTGGTCCTGCAGCTGACCGCTGCCGAGGCCAATGCCCTGGAATCCGCCGCCGCCGATGCTCCGGAGGGCGTCCGGGTGCGCCGGCTGGGGCAGCCGCGTGCGGACGATCGAGTGGTGGTCCACGGCGCGGGGGGCGCGCTGCTGGATCGGCCCCGGCGGGAGCTGCAGCGGATCTGGGCCGAGACCAGCTACCGCATGCAGGCCCTGCGCGACGACCCCGAGTGCGCCGCCGAGGCCTTCGACGCCATCCCGGACAGCGACGATCCCGGCCTGACCGCTACGCAGGCGGTTTTCGATCCGGCCGAGGATGTGGCGGCCCCGTACATCGCCAGCGGAGCGCGGCCTCGCGTGGCGGTGCTCCGCGAGCAGGGCGTCAATGGCCACGTGGAGATGGCTGCGGCCTTCCATGCCGCCGGGTTCGAGGCCGTAGACGTCCACATGAGCGATATCCTCGGCGGCAGCGACGACCTGACCGGCTACCACGGGTTGGCCGCCTGCGGCGGCTTCTCCTTCGGCGACGTCCTCGGTGCAGGGGGCGGCTGGGCCAAGAGCATCCGCTTCCACGACGGCGCCCGGGAGGCCTTCCAGGCCTTCTTCCACCGTCCGGATACCTTCACCCTGGGCGTGTGCAACGGCTGCCAGATGCTCGCCCATCTGCGCGATCTCATCCCCGGCGCCGGGGCCTGGCCGCGTTTCGTGCGCAACCGCTCGGAGCAGTTCGAGGCGCGTCTGGCCCTGGTCGAGGTGGTGGACTCGCCCTCGGTGCTGCTGCGCGGCATGGCCGGCTCGCGCCTCCCGCTGGCGGTGGCCCACGGCGAGGGTCGGGTGGACTTCAGCGCCGGCGACGCGGCGGCGGCCCGGCCGGTGCTGCGCTACATCGACGGCGACGGCCGGCCGGCGAATGCCTATCCGGCCAATCCCAACGGCTCGGCCGGGGGGATGACCGGTTTCACCAGCGACGACGGCCGCGCGACGATCCTGATGCCGCACCCCGAGCGGGTGTTCCGGAGCGTGCAGTACTCCTGGCATCCGCCCGAGTGGGGCGAGGACGGCCCCTGGCTGCGCATGTTCCGCAACGCGCGGGCTTGGGTTGGCTGAGATCGGCCCGTACCTTATCCGGTAGCGCCGCCGGCCGGAGCGCAGGGGCCGGCCGGCCGCCGGACAGGGAAAGACCGAACAACGTCAGGAGGTCGAATCTTGAGCGCCAACTACCCGATCCGAACTGTTGTCTTCCCGGTTGCCGGGCTCGGCACCCGCTTCCTGCCGGCCACCAAGGCCAGTCCCAAGGAGATGCTGCCGGTGGTCGACAAGCCGCTGATCCAGTACGCGGTGGAGGAGGCGGTGGCCGCCGGGGCCGAGTACCTCGTCTTTGTGACCGGCCGCACCAAGCGCGCCATCGAGGATCACTTTGACACCGCCACCGAGCTTGAGCGGGAGCTCGAGGCCAAGGGCAAGGAGAAGCTCCTCCAGCTGGTCAAGGATACTGTGCCTAAGGGGGTGAGCTGCATCTACATCCGCCAGGGCGAAGCCCTGGGGCTCGGTCACGCCGTGGCCTGTGCCCGGCCGGCGGTCGGTCGTCGCGAGCCGTTCGGCGTCATCCTCGCCGACGATCTGATCAATGCCGGCGACGACGCCCCGGCCCTGGCCCAAATGGCCGGAGTGGCGGCCTGGCGAGGCGGCTCGGTGCTCGGCGTCGAGCGCGTCCCGCAGGCCGAGACGGACAAGTACGGCGTCGTCGAGGGCGAGACCGTCGGCGACGGTGTCACCGCCGTCAGCGCCATGGTCGAGAAGCCCAGCCCCGCCGAGGCGCCGTCCAACCTGGCGGTGGTCGGGCGCTATATCCTCTCGCGCAACATCTTCCACCACCTGGATCGGACCCGCCCCGATCACCGCGGCGAGATCCAGCTGACCGACGCCATCGTCTCGCTGATGGCCGAGGAGCCGGTGTACGCTTACGAGTACGCCGGCGAGCGCTACGACTGCGGCAGCAAGTTCGGCTACCTGCAGGCTACCGTGGCCTACGGGCTCGAGCACCCGGAGCTCGGCCCGGATTTCCGGGACTATGTCAGAGGGTTGGGGGACGACGCCTGAGCGGCTCCCGCCCCGGCCAACAGGAGGACGCCATGGCCCGCGCCGTCCGCATCCAGCAAACGGGTGGCCCCGAGCAGTTGCAGGTCGAAGAGGTTGAGGTGCCCGCCCCGGGCGCCGGCGAGGTGCTGCTCCGCCAGACTGCCTGCGGGGTCAACTTCATCGACTGCTACCACCGCAGCGGGCTGTATCCGCTGCCGCGACTGCCGCACGGCATCGGCGTGGAGGCCAGCGGCGTGGTCGAGGCGGTTGGCGAGGGGGTCCGCGAGGTGCAGGTGGGCGAGCGCGTGGCCTACGCCGCGCCGCCGCCGGGGGCCTACGCCGAGGCCCGCATCCTGCCGGCGGAACGGCTGATTCCGGTCCCCGACGAGATCGACGATGCGGTGGCCGGCGGCACCACCCTGCGCGGCCTGACCGCCTGGCTGCTGCTGCACCGCACGTTCACGGTCCGCCGTGGGCACACGTTGCTGGTCCATGCCGCCGCCGGCGGCGTGGGGCAGATCCTCTGCCAGTGGGCCGACGCCCTCGGGGCCACCGTGATCGGCACCGTGGGCGATGAGGAGAAGGCGCAGGTGGCTGCGGAGCACGGCTGCCACCATCCGATTGTCTACACCCGGGACGACTTCCGCGAGAAGGTCGAGGCGATCACCGGTGGCCGGGGTGTGGACGTGGTCTACGACTCCGTGGGGGCGGCCACCTTTGAGGGGTCGCTGGACTGCCTGCGCCCGCTGGGTCTGATGGTCAGCTACGGGAATGCCTCTGGGGCGCCGCCGGCGATTGAGCCGGGGTTGCTGGCGCAGAAGGGGTCGCTGTTCCTGACCCGTCCGGTGCTGTTCCACTACATCGCCGATCGCCACGAGTTGCTGGCCGGCGCCTCGGCGTATTTCGATGCGCTCACCCAGGGCGTGATCGAGCCCCGGGTGGGGCGGCGCTACCCGCTGGAGAAGGCGGCGCAGGCCCACACGGATCTGGAGGCCCGGGCGACCAGCGGGGCCACGGTGCTCGATCTCGGCGCAGCGGGTTGACCCCGGCGCGGGGGATGCCCCGGGTCCGCCGGCGTCGAACGAGCGCGCCCCTGCGGGGTTCCCTGCGCTGCTCACCGGCGCGGGGCCGCTCGCTTAACTCGCGGCGCTGCCGCGCCGCTCGGACAAAACCTCGCTGACCAGCGCGAACCCGCAAAGGTTCGCTCTGGCCCCCGCGCCGGCTGCGCTGCTCGGCGCGCTCAATGACGCCGGCGGACCAGGGGGCCTCCCCCGCGCCGGGGTCAGTCCCGCAGATGCCCGGCAACGGCACGGAGGTCGTCCAGGTCGCGCACGTCGGCGGCGCGAAGCGGCACGTAGTAGCGCCGCCGATCGGCAAAGTGCTGCTCGATCGCCGCCAGGTGCTCCGCCTCGGCCTCGCGGCGGCGGGCGACGAAGGTGCCGTCGGCCTCCTCCGGCAGCACCTTGTTGATCACCAGCGCCCCCACCCGCAAGCGGTGGCTGTCGAGTTCCGCCAGCGCGCGCCGCGTCTCCTCCACCGGCAGGTGTTCCGGGGTGAGGACGAAGACGAAGGCCGTCATGGCCGGATCCAGCATCAGATCGCGGACCGCCGCGATCCGCCGGCGCCGCTCGCTGAGTAGATCGTAGAGCGGATCCTCGGGCACCTCGCCATCGCCGAGCCACTGCGAGCGCTCGCGGTTGTGCTCCGTGCGCCGGCGCAGCAGGCCGTCTACCCAGGCGCCCATGAGCTCCGGCAGGGTCAGTAGCCGGATGGTGTGCCCCGTGGGTGCGGTGTCGAAGACCACCTGATCGTAGCCCTGCGCCTCGCCCGGGTGCGCCTCGTCCAGCAGGATCCCCACCATGCGGTCGAACAGGGCCGCCTCGTACGCCCCGGGGGCGCGGCCGGCCATGTCGATCTGCCGTTCCGCCTCCTCGATCATGGTCGAGCGGACCGTGGCCCGGATGTTCTGCTTGACCTGCTCGATGTAGCGGGCGCACTCGGCATCCGGGTCGATCTCGATGGCATCGAGGTTCCCGGCCACGCGGGTGGGCTCCCCGCCGAGGGGGCGGCCGAAGGCGTCGCCCAGGTTGTGGGCCGGGTCGGTGGAGACCAGCAGGACCCGTTGCCCGCTGTCCGCCGCGGCCAGTGCATGGGCGGCTGCCGTGGTGGTCTTGCCCACGCCGCCCTTGCCGGAGAAGAACAGGATCGGTTCGCTGATCACCGCTTGGCCTCCCGCGGTTCGTCGTTCAGCAGCACCGGATGTGGTCCAGCGGCGAGTGATCCATCCCCATGCGCTGGTGCCACTCATGGTAAGACTCGATCAGTGCCGGGTAGAGCTCCAGGGTGTAGTAGGAGGCCGGGTTGGGGAGGCCCATGGCCTCCCCGAAGAGCATCAGCAGGATCAGGTCCTCCTGGTCCTGCAGCTCCCGCTTGACCTCGGCGTCGTGGCCGAGGCGCAGCGACTGATCGTAGCCGCGCAGCAGCTGCTGAAGCCGTTCCCACCAGGAGCCGTCCGTGGCGCTCATGACCGCCCCTCGCGCTCCGGCTCTTCGTCGGCCGGGTCCCGCAGCGCCTCGAGTTCGTCACGGCTGCGGAACAGCCGCACCGCCTCGAGCAGGATCCAGATGGCGAAGCCGAGGATCACCGCGCCCAGGCCGAAGAGCAGCCACTCGGCGTCGGCTTCGCGCAGGCCGGACCACTCGAGGACCACCTGCTCGGTCATCGCCCAGATGGTCATCGCCAGCAGGAAGACCATCGGGATCAGCGTCGGGATGGGGCTGCGGCCCTTCCGGTAAAGCCACAGCGAGATCAGCATCAGGGTGATCCCGGCCAGCAGCTGGTTGGAGGTGCCGAACAGCGGCCAGAGCAGATAGCCGCCGGAGCCGAGCCCCTCGCCGCCGTCGGGGACCAGCACCAGGAAAGCGGTCAGGCCCACGGCCAGCGAGGTGGCCACGTGGCGGCGGGTGAGGTTGGGGATGCGGTACTCGGTGCCCAGCTCGCCGATGATATAGCGCAGCAGGCGCACCGCCGAGTCCAGCGTGGTGGCGGCGAAGCAGACGATGATCAGGGCGACGATGGTGGCGGCCACGTCGGAGGGGATGCCGATGCCGCCGGCCAGTTGCGAAGCCCCCTCGACGAAGTTGCCGACACCGGCCTGGCCGGCGGCGGCGAAGCTCGAGTAGCTGTCGGTGAACTCGGCGGTGCTGGCGAACAGCGTGGCTACGGCGATGATGGTGATCAGCGCCAGGGTGCCTTCGCCGAGCGCCCCCAGGTAGCCCACCGTGCGGGCGTCGGTCTCCTTGTCCAGCTGCTTCGAGGACGTCCCCGAGGCCACCAGGCCGTGGAAGCCGGAGATGGCGCCGCAGGCGATGGTGATGAACAGCAGCGGGAACCAGGAGGTGGTCGCCTCGGTGTTGTAGGCCGGGGCCGTGACCTCGGGCTGCATCACGAACAGGCCGAGGTAGAGGATGCCCAGGCCGACGACCAGCTGCTGAGCGTTGATGTAGTCCCGCGGCTGCAGGAGCTTCCACACCGGCAGGGTGCTGGCGAAGTAGACGTAGGCCAGCAGGACCAGGATCCACACCAGGAAGCTCGCCGGTGTGGCCTCCAGCCCGAACAGGGCTGTGGTCTCGCCCTCGCCGCCGAACCAGCGCACCAGGTCGAGCTGCAGGAACTCGTAGTGCGTGGTGAGGATCGCCGTTCCGTACATGATCACCAGTGCGATCAGCGACGGCACCAGCAGGCTGCCGCCGCGGCGCAGGACCATGTAGCCGATCCAGATCGCCACCGGCACCTGCAGGACCACGGGCAGGACGGCCGCCGGGTTGCTGATGAACAGGTTGGCGATCACCCAGGCGAAGACCGCGTTCACCATCAGGATGAGGATCAGGATGATGAACAGGAACAGGAGCTTGGCGCGGCGGCCGATAAGGCGGTTGGCCATGGTGCCCACCGACTGACCGCGGTGGCGGTTGGACAGCACCAGGGCGCCGAAGTCGTGCACGCCGGCGGCGAAGACGGTCCCCAGGGCCACCCAGGCCAGCGCTGGTCCCCAGCCCCAGTACATGGCGATGGCCGGCCCGACGATGGGCGCGGCGCCAGCGACCGAGGTGAAGTGGTGCCCCCAGAGCACCCACTTGTTGGTGGGGACGAAGTCGACGCCGTCCCGGTAGCGGTGGGCGGGGGTGGTGAAACGCGGATCCAGGCGGTAAATCCGCTCCGCCAGGAATCGCGAGTACCAGAGCCAACCGAAGATGTAGAGGGCGACAACGGCAACCGCAAGCCAGATGGCATTCATTTCGCCTTCCTTTCCCCGTAGTCTGTGCCGGTGGTTAACGGACTATAATTCACACGGTACGCCGAAAAACAGCCTGCACGACCCAAGGGGGACTTATGAGTTCGATAGTGGTTGGCATGGACGGCTCCACAGGCGCGCAGCGTGCCCTGAACTGGGCCGTCAATGAGGCGGCGCTGCGCCGGTGCCCGGTACGCGCGGTCTACGTCATCGACCGGCGCTACCTGGATTCCGATCTCGGCGTTCTGGTTGCCCCCGCCGCCTCGGAGTTGGAGGCGGAAGCGCAGGCGATCCTCGATCGGGCGGTCAACGGGGTCGGCGAGCTCCCCGAGGGCGTCGAGATCCGTAAGGAGGTGGTGCACGCCGAGCGCCATGGGATCGTCGGCACGCTGCTCGACCAGGCGGGGCAGGATGCCGAGCTGTTCGTGGTGGGCAGTCGGGGCCACGGCGGCTTTGCCGGGCTGCTGCTCGGCTCGGTGAGCCACCAGGTGCTTCAGCACGCGACCTGCCCGGTGGTGGTGGTCCCCCACGGGCGTGACGCCTAAGAAGGTTCGCAGCGCCCCGGGCCTAGCGCTGCGGGAAGCGCCGCCAGGCGTCGCGGCCGTAGATCTCCGGGAAGGTGCCGAGGATCTCCGACTGCTCTTGGCGGATGCCCTGCTGGAGTTCGTGGAAGCCGGCCTCGAGTTCAGCGTCGCGGCCCAGGTTGCGCATCTCGGTGCCCGTCGCACGCATCTCCTCCCGGGCCTGGCGGTCGCCGGCGTCCGGGTCCATCTGATATCCGCCGGGCCACTGGCGGGGATCGCTGTAATCCGGCCGCGGCTCGGCCTGCTCCGCGGCGGGTGGTTGCCCGTAGCCGGTGCAGCCGCCCGCCATCAGGGCGGCGAGCAGCAGGGATCCGAGGCCGATCGCCGTTGTCCAGCTTCGATCCTTCATCCTTGGCAGTATGCGATGCGCCACGCCGTCGGGGAACCCCCGCCCGACGTCGTCGATGGGCGCGGTCCCGCACGAAAAAAGCCGCGGCGGGGCCGCGGCCGGTGGAGTGGTCGGCGCGCCGGAGGTTACCCGTCGTCGGCTTGGACCTGGATGCGCTTGGCGGGCTCTTCCTGGCGCTTGGGGACCGTCACCTCCAGGACGCCGTTGCGGGCGCGGGCCTGAATCCCTTCCGCGTCCACGTTGTCGGGCAGCGTGAAGCGGCGGAAGAAGGTGCCGCGGACCCGCTCCATGCGCTTCCAGTTGGCGCCGCTCTCCCTCTCCTCGGACTCGCGCTGGCCCTTGATGGTCAGCATGCCGTTGTCCATGGCTACCTCGATCTCCTCGGGGGAGACGCCGGGCAGGTCCACGTGGACCACGTAGTTCTGCTCATCCTCGTGGATATCCACGGCCGGCAGCCAGTTGCTGGCGGTCTCGCCGTTGTCGTCGCCGGCTTGCGCCATGGCGCCTGGGCGAGCCGAGCCCGGTGCAAAGATCCGGTCCAGGTCGCTCTGCAGGTCGCGCAGCGTGCTCCAGGGGTCGTAACGCATGATGGCCATACGCATCACCTCCTGTCTGGTTATACTGGGGGGTTCTTCGGAGCGGGGCCCGGTGGGCGGCGTCCCCGTCCGTAACAGTAAGGATGGAGGCGGGTTTGGCTTTTTCAAGTGGCCGCGAGCCGGGGGCGCGCTCCCCGCTCCGGAAATGGCACGCGCGCCTGCAGGCGCTGGTCGAGGCGCCGCTTTTCCAGAACACGGTCATTGCCGTGATCTGCATCAACGGTGTCACTCTGGGGCTGGAGACCTCCGACGACCTGGTGGCCTGGAGCCGCGGCGCCATCCCGCTGATCAACGAGATCATCCTCGCCTTCTTCGTCGTGGAGATCACGCTGCGGGTCGTCGCCTGGGGGCCGCGCTTCTTCCGCGGGCCCTGGAACCTGTTCGATTTCGGTATCGTGGCCATCTCTCTGGTGCCCGACGCCGGCGCCTACACGGTGCTCCGCGCGCTGCGCATCCTGCGCCTGCTGCGCCTGCTCTCTCAGGTATCGCGGCTGCGGGTGATCGTCGAATCGCTGCTGCGCGCGCTGCCGGGCATCGGCTGGATCGGTGCGCTGCTCGGGCTGGTTTACTACGTCTTCGCCGTGATGGGTACCGAACTCTACGGCGACACCTTCCCGGACTGGTTCGGCAGCATCGGCGCGAGCATGTACACGCTGTTCCAGGTGATGACGCTGGAAAGCTGGTCGGAGGCCATCGCGCGGCCCGTCATGGAGGAGCACACCGGGGCCTGGTTCTACTTCGTGACCTTCATCTTGGTTTCAGCGTTTACCGTTCTGAACCTTTTCATCGGTATCATCGTCAATAGCATGCAGTCCCTGCACTGGGAAGAAGAGGAAGAGAAACGGGTGGCCACGGAGCAGAAAGCGCACGACGAGCGCGAGGAGATGCTCCGCCACCTGCGCGAGTTGCACGCGAAAGTCGATAGGCTGGAGCAACGGGTCCAAGCAGACGGAGCGAGTCATGGAAACGGTCAGAATCCGGATTGAGGGCATGAGTTGTGCCCATTGCGAGGCCTCGGTGCGCGAGGCTCTGGAGAGCCTGCCCGGGGTCGAGCGGGTGGTCAGCGTCAGCGCTGAGGACGACGAGGCCGCCGTGGAAGGGCGTCCCGATCCGGCGATGGTCGCCCAGCGCCTGGAAGAGCTGGGCTTTACCGGTATGGTGACCGACGATTAGCGTCCCGATATTCGGGCGCGAGGAGGCTGATTGGCCGAGGCGCGCGTTGAACTGAGCGTTGAGGGCATGTCCTGCGCCTCGTGCGTGGCGCGGGTGGAGCGCATTGCCCAGCGTCTGCCGGGGGTCAGCGAAGCCTCCGTCAGCCTTGCCACCGAACGGGCCAGCATCGCCTACGATCCGGCCCGTGTGAGTCCCGCTACGATCGCTGAGGCCCTGACCCGGGGTGGGTTTCGGGCCTCGCCGCGGAAGAGTGACGAGGCCGCCGCTGCGGGTCGCGATCGGGAGCTGAGCGGTCTGTGGCGTGATCTGGTTTTGGCCGCTGCACTGACCGTCCCGCTGGTCCTGGTGGCCATGGGCCCGATGCTTTGGCCGGCCCTGGCGGATGCCATGGCGGCACTGGCGCCGGATCGGGCCTGGCTGTGGGTCGAGTGGGCGCTGGCCACGCCGGTGTTGGCCTGGGCGGGGCGGCGTTTCTTCAGCCACGGCTTGCCCGCACTGCGCCGGCTGGCCCCCGAGATGAATACCCTGGTGATGCTCGGTACCTCGGCGGCGTGGTGCTACTCCACCGCGGTGTTGGTTGCCCCCGGGCTGTTTCCCGAGGAGGCCCGCGGCGTCTATTTCGAGGCGATCGGCGTGATCATCACGCTGGTTCTCGTCGGGCGCTACCTCGAACTCAAGAGCCGCGGGCGGGCCTCCCAGGCTATTCAGCGGTTGATGGCCCTGCAGGCCCCGACGGCCCGGGTGGAGCGCGATGGCGCGGTTCGCGAGGTCCCGGTGGAGGAGGTGCAGCCCGGCGAGCGGGTGCTGGTGCGCCCCGGCGAACGGGTGCCGGTGGACGGCGAGGTCATCGAGGGCTCGAGTTACGTCGACGAGTCCATGGTCACCGGCGAGCCGGTGCCGACGGCCCGGGGCGCCGGGGACGAGGTCATCGGTGGCACCATCAACGGCAGCGGCGCATTTGCCTTCCGGGCCACCCGGGTCGGGGGCGACACCGTCCTTGGCCAGATCGTGCGCATGGTCGAGGGGGCCCAGGCCTCCAAGCCGCCCATCCAGTCCCTGGTGGACCGGGTGGCCGGGGTGGTCGTCTGGGGGGCCATCTTCCTGGCACTGGGCGCGGTGGTGCTGTGGACCATGCTGGGGTTCGGTATCGATCACGCCCTGGTCGTGGCCGCGGCGGTCCTGCTGATCGCCTGCCCCTGCGCCATGGGTCTGGCCACGCCCATGGCCATCATGGTGGGCACCGGGCGGGGGGCCGAGCAGGGCATCCTCTTCCGCCGGGGGGCTGCCTTCCAGGCCTCGGCGGGGGTCGACACCGTGGTCCTGGACAAGACCGGGACCCTGACCGAGGGGCGTCCCGCCCTGACGGAGCTGGTGCCCGGCGGCGACTGGCAGTACGACGAGGTCCTGGCGCAGGCCGCTGCCGTGGAGGCGCACAGCGAGCACCCGTTGGGTGTGGCCGTGGTGGCGGCCGCGCAGGAGCGGGGGCTGGCGGTACCGGCCGCCGAGCAGGTCGAGGCCGTGGCCGGCTTCGGTATCCGCGGTCGGGTCGCCGGCACCGATGTGGCCGTCGGCGCGCGGCGCTATATGGAGCAGCTGGGCGCGGACATCGAGCCGGATCAGGCGGCGGAGGCCGACGCCCTGGCCCGGCGTGGGCGGACGCCGATGTACGTCGCCGTCGACCGTCGCGTCGCCGGTCTGGTGGCGGTCTCCGACCCGATCAAAGATGGCGCGGTGGACGCTGTGGCGGCCCTGCAGGGGCTGGGGCTGCGCACGGTGATGCTCACCGGCGATGACCGCGCCACCGCCGAGGCGGTGGCCGCCGAGCTGGGCATCCGCGAGGTGCGCGCCGAGGTGCTGCCAGCGGACAAGGAGACGGCGATCCGGGATCTACAGGCCGAGGGGCGGCACGTGGCCTTCGTCGGTGACGGCATCAACGACGCGCCGGCCCTGGCGCGGGCGGACGTGGGGGTGGCCGTGGGCACGGGCACCGACGTGGCCATCGAGGCCGGCGACGTGGTGATCATGGCCGGCGATCCGCGCAGCGTTGCGCGCGGTCTGGGGCTGGCCCGTCAGACCTTCCGGACCATCCGGCAGAACCTGTTTTGGGCTTTCGTCTACAACGTGACCCTGATGCCGGTGGCCGCGGGGGCGCTGTACCCGTTCTTCGGTGTGCTCCTCTCGCCGATGATGGCCGCCGGGGCGATGAGCCTCTCGAGCCTGCTGGTGGTGACCAACAGTCTGCGGTTGCGCCGGACGGTGCTGCCCGGCGGAGGGCTGGAGCCGGCGCCGGCGCCGGGGCGCTGAGCCGGGCCGCTCAGCCGCCGAGCAGCGGGCCCAGGTAGGCGGCGGTGTGGGATGCCTCTGCGGTGGCGACGGTCTCCGGCGGGCCGGCCGCCAAGACCTGCCCGCCGCCGTCGCCCCCCTCCGGGCCGAGGTCGATGATCCAGTCCGCGCAGCGCATGATGTCCAGATCGTGCTCGACCACCACCACTGTGTTGCCGTGGTCGCAAAGGCGCTGGAGCACCGCCAGCAGCTGCTCCACGTCGGCGAAGTGCAGCCCGGTGGTCGGCTCGTCGAGGATGTAGAGGTTGCGGCCGTGCTCGCGCCGGGAGAGCTCCCGGGCCAGCTTCACGCGCTGCGCCTCGCCGCCGGAGAGGGTCGTCGCGCTCTGCCCCAGGCGCAGGTAGCCCAGGCCCACCTCGCGCAGGGTTTCAAGCTTGCGCCGGATGCCGGGGACCGCCTCGAAGAAGTCGTGGGCCTGGTCCACGGTCATCTCCAGGACCTCGTGGATGGTGTAGCCGCGGTAGCGGATCTCCAGGGTCTCGCGATTGAAGCGGGTGCCGTGGCAACTATCGCAGGCTACGTAGAGATCCGGCAGCAGGTGCATCTCGACGCGCACCACGCCCTCACCCTGGCACGCCTCGCAGCGCCCGCCCTGGACGTTGAACGAGAAGCGCCCCGGCTTGTAGCCACGGGCCCGTGCCTCGGGCGTGGCCGCGAAGAGCTCGCGCACCGGGCCGAAGACCCCGGTGTAGGTCGCCGGATTGGAGCGCGGCGTCCGGCCGATGGGGCTCTGGTCGATATCCACCACCTTCTCGAAGTGCTCAAGCCCTTGGAGGCCGTCGTGCTCCGCAGGGCTGGTCTGGGCGCCGTTGAGATCGCGGGCGGCGCTGCGGTAGAGGGTGTCGTTGATCAGCGTCGACTTGCCGGAACCGGACACCCCGGTTACGCAGGTCAGCAGGCCCACGGGGATTTCGGCGCTCACGTCCTGCAGGTTGTGGCCGCGGGCGCCGGTGATCCGCACCCAGCGTTCGTCCTCCGGCGGTCGCCGGCGCTGCGGCAGCGGGATGCTGCGCCGGCCGCTGAGGAAGGCACCGGTGACCGAATCCGGGTGCTCGGCGACCGCCTGTGGCGGGCCCGCGGCCACGACCGTGCCACCGTGGACGCCCGCTCCGGGCCCCATGTCGATGATGTGATCGGCGGCGCGCATGGCATCCTGCTCGTGCTCGACCACGATGACGCTGTTGCCCAGATCGCGGAGCCGGCGCAGGGTGTCGAGTAGCCTGCCGTGGTCACGGGGGTGGAGCCCGATGGAGGGTTCGTCGAGGACGTAGAGCACTCCCACCAGGCCGGCGCCGATCTGGCTGGCCAAGCGGATGCGCTGGGCCTCCCCGCCGGATAGCGTTTCCGCCGCCCGGTCGAGGGTCAGGTAGCCCAGCCCCACATCCTCCAGGAACCCGAGACGCTGCCGGATCTCCTCGAGGATTGGCCGGGCGATGGCCCCGCGGGCGCCCTCCGGCTCCAGGGCCCGCGCACGCTCGCGGGCAACATGGATCGGCAGCGCCGCGATCTCTGGCAGGTTGTAGCCCTCCACCCGCACGTTCCGGGCGCGCTTGTTGAGCCGTCCGCCGCGGCACTCCGGGCAGGTGCGTTGCGCCATGAAGCGGCCCAGCTCTTCTCGCACCGTGGCGGAGTCGGCCTCGCGGAAGCGTCGCTCCAGGTTGGGGATGACACCTTCGAAGGGGTGGACCCGCTCCGTGTGACCGTTGCGGCCGGGGTAGCGGAAGGTGATCGGCTCGTCCCCCGAGCCGTAGAGGATGCAGTCGCGGGTCGGCTCCGGCAGTTCGGCCCACGGGGTCTCGAGGCTGAATCCGTAGTGCGCGGCCAGCCCCTCCAGGATGGCGAAGTAGTAGAGGTTGCGCCGGTCCCACCCGCGGATCGCTCCTTCGGCGGGCGTGAGCTGGGGGCGGCTGACCACCCGCTCCGGGTCGAAGAAGTGCTGTGTCCCCAGGCCGTCGCAGGTCGGGCAGGCGCCTTCCGGGTTGTTGAACGAGAACATGCGCGGCTCCAGCGGCTCCACCGCGTGGCCGCACTGCGGGCAGGCCGGCTGCGCGGAGAAGGCCAGCGGCTCGCGCTCGGGCGCGTCCATCCAGGCGGCCCGTACGACGCCTTCGCCGATGCGAAGCGCCGTCTCGATGGAGTCGGCCAGCCGCCCGGCCAGGTCGTCGCGCACGCGGAAGCGGTCGATCACCGCCTCGATGTCGTGCTTGCAGTCCCCATCGAGCTGGGGTAGCGGGTCGAGCTCGACGACCCGGCCGTCGATCCGCACGCGGATGTAGCCCTGGCTGCGCAGCTGTTCCAGCGTGCGCTGCTGTTCGTCCGGGTGCCAGTCGGCTGCCGGGGCGAGCAGCATCATCTTGGTGCCCGCGGGCTCGGCGAGGATGCGATCGACCATCTCCGAGACGCTGCTCGCCTCCAGCGCCACCTGGTGCTCGGGGCAGTAGGGGGTGCCGGCGCGGGCGAAGAGCAGGCGCAGGTAGTCGTGGATCTCGGTGACGGTGCCCACCGTGGAACGGGGGTTGTGGGACGCCGACTTCTGCTCCACGGAGATCGCCGGGGAGAGACCCTCGATGTGGTCCACGTCGGGCTTGTCCATCATCGACAGGAACTGCCGTGCATAGGCCGAGAGGGACTCGACGTAGCGCCGTTGCCCTTCGGCGTACAGGGTGTCGAAGGCCAGCGACGACTTCCCGGAACCCGAGGGCCCGGTGATCACCACCAGGCGGTTGCGCGGGATGTCGATATCCAGGTTATCGAGGTTGTGGGTGCGGGCGCCGCGGATGCGGATATGGTCCATGCTGCTCTCGACGCGGGATAGCGGGCGAACCCTCTACGGTATCGCGCCGCCGGCATCCTGTCAGGTTGCCGGTGCCAAGGGGGTCGGTTTCGCCGTGCCGGCAAAACCTTTACATTGAGGCCACCTGCGGGGTGACGCACAGGGAGGGTGTGCACCCTGCTCGCCCGACCGCCCAGCGGTTCTCGATCCCACTGTTCAGTGAAGCATTTTTTTTTTGGAGGAGCACGGCCATGGCCAGCAGAGGTGTCAACAAGGTCATCTTGATCGGCAACCTGGGGAGGGACCCCGAGGTTCGATATACCGCGTCGGGTAGCGCGGTGGCCAATCTCGCCCTGGCAACCTCGGATACCTGGCGCGACCGTCAGACCGGTGAGCAGCAGGAGCGCACCGAGTGGCATCGCGTGGTCATGTTCAACCGGCTTGGCGAGATCGCCGGCGAGTATCTGCGCAAGGGCAGCAAGGTCTATATCGAGGGGCGCCTGCAGACGCGCAAGTGGCAGGATCAGAATGGCCAGGACCGCTACACCACGGAGATCGTCGCCAACGAGATGCAGATGCTCGACAGCCGAAGCGGCGGTGGTGGTGCCCCGATGGGCGGCGGCGAGCAGCGCCCGGCCCAGGCCCCAGCGGGGGATGCCGGCGGCGGCAGCGGCGGTAGCGGCGGCGGCATGCAGGAGGCGCCGGCGGATTTCGACGACGACATCCCGTTTTGAAGGACATGCGCCAAGACTCGTAAAGATTCTTGGGATCTCTAGGCTGGGGCGTCCGCGTAGCGCGGGCGCTCAGCCTCTGCCTACCCCGCTTTCGAGCGTCAACAACGGTCTTGGTTGATAGCCCCGGGTTCTCTCGCCCGCGTTGCCGGGCGTGCGGTGCAGGCCCCGCTTACTGGCCGGATTCCGTCAGGGACAAGGTGACCAGCAGCTGGCGCTTCGCGGCGTCCGTGCGTACCTCCGTGACACAGACCCGGTTGAAGACGCCTGTGGGCAGCGGGCCGGACCACTCCTGCTGATCGAGCCACCGGTGGATGTGCACGCGGGCCCGGGTGCCGATGATCTCCATCTCGGGCATGCGGCCGAGCGCCTTCAGGACGAAGGGGGCAGCGAAGAAGGGCGTGGTGCGCTCGAGGTGCAGCTCTACGCAGGGACCGGCGGTCCCCGGCGGTGGCGCCACGGCGATGAAGGTCACCGAGAAGGGGATCCACACCCCCTTCCTTTTCTCGCCGCTGACCACGATGCGCCCACCTTCGCGGATGCGCAGGGCCAGGTGGCGTAGGCTGGGGTCCCGGACCCCGGTGACCGTGCGCGCCATGGCCCGCTCCGGGATGGGGACGCAGACGCTACGCTGGCGCAGCCGCTCCACGATGCGCGAACCGGTCCGGATCAGCTCCTCGGGGTGCAGGTGTTCCATCCTCGCTCCTGGCGGCTCGGGTTGGCCGGCGGGGTTCCGTCCCGCGGGCCGGGCCAGTATGCCACTACGCTAGGGGGTGGCGGCGAGCCGTGCGCCTTTGGCTCGGCTGTCGGATGCGCGTCGCCGGTGCGATCCTGGGCGATCACGCATCGGTACGGGTTTGGGTTCCTCTGGAGGAGATGAGCATGAAGCGGTGCATTCGCTGGTCCGTTTTGATCCTGGTCCTGGCGCTGCTGGCCGCCGGTTGCGAGCGCGGCCAGTCCGGCCCCACCGAGCAGGAGGTTCGCGAGCTGCTGTTCGAGGACGACTCCGAGCTCTACCTCGGCGACGTGAAGGTCTTCGAGTTGGTGGACTTCGAGCTGGTCTCCACCCACGAGCGCGACGACGGCTCCTACCTGATCCGCGTGCGCAAGGAGGTGGCCATCACCGAGGATGGTGTCGAGTTGTTGCGCGATCCCGGGGCCTTCGGCGACCGGGCCTTCAGTACCGATACGCCGCTGGACAGCCTGGAGATGGTCCTCTCGCTGTGGGGGTTCGCCCTGCGCCAGGCCGGCCAGGTGGAGCCGGGCAGCACCATGGAGCACAAGGACGAGCTGGAAGTGGTGCGGACGGATCAGGGCGAGTGGCGGATCTGGTAGGATCCCGGGCGGTCGGCGCGGCGGTCCGGTACGGGCGCTCGCCGGCCCGCAGCAGTCAGCCGCCACCCGTGAGGCCCCCCATGCGAGGCATCCGCAGTGCCGTTTACGACGCCTTGATCCTCCGGCTTACCGCCCGCTGGTACGCGGCGGTGCTTGAGCAGCTGCCGGCGGGGGCGCATGTGTTGGATGTCGGCGTCGGGACGGCAGGCGCCTTGCTGGCCAACGCCGGGCAGTTGCGCGAGCGGGATTTGCGGGTGACCGGGGTCGATATCGACGGCGACTACATCGAGCGGGCCCGCCGCCGGGTTGCCGCCTCCGCGGTGGCCGATCGGGTCACGCTTCGCCACGAGTCCGTCTACGACCATCATGGCGGGCCCTACGACGCGGTCTACTTCTCGGCCAGCTTCATGCTCCTGCCGGAGCCGGAGCGGGCCCTGCGCCACGGCTGCAAGCTCCTGCGTCCGGGAGGACGCCTGGTGTTCACCCAGACCATCCAGCGGCGGCGTGCTCCGTGGCTCGAGCGCCTCAAGCCCATGCTCAGGCGCCTGACCAGCATCGATTTCGGGCGCGTGACTTATGAGGAGCCGTTCCGGGCCCAGCTCCGGGCCGCTGGCCTCGAGCTGGAGCGCTTCGAAACCCTCGCCGAGCACGGCGGGCGCGCCTCCTGTTTGGTGCTGGCCCGGCCGGGGGGCGACGCGTCGGGTACCTGAGCCACCGCCCTGTACGGCGCATGGGGCGTCGGGTACGCTAGAGCCCGTTTGATCCCCGGTCCATCTGCGCGAGAGGAAGGATACCCGTGCGAATCCTCGTCACCGGCGTGGCCGGTTTCATCGGCATGCATGTGGCCCGGCAGCTGATCGAGGCGGGCCATCAGGTCGTCGGCATCGACAACCTCTGCGACTACTACGACGTCACCCTCAAGCAGGCGCGCCTCGACGAGCTGCGCCGCTGCGGCGGGGACTTCTACTTCGCCCGCGTCGATCTCGCCGATGCCGCGGGTATCGACGCGCTCTTCCGCGAGGGGCGTTTCGATCGCGTCATCCATCTGGCCGCTCAGGCCGGGGTGCGCTACTCGCTGGACAATCCGCGCGCCTATCTGGACAGCAACCTGGTGGGCTTCGGCAACATCCTCGAGGGCTGTCGCCACCACGACGCCGGGCACCTGGTCTACGCCTCGTCGAGTTCGGTTTACGGCGCCAATACGCGCATGCCGTTCTCGGTCCACGACAACGTGGACCATCCAGTTTCGCTCTATGCGGCCACGAAGAAGTCCAACGAGCTGATGGCGCACACGTATGCGCACCTCTATCGCCTGCCGGTGACCGGCCTGCGCTTCTTCACCGTCTACGGCCCTTGGGGGCGCCCGGACATGGCGCCCTTCAAGTTCACACGGGCGATCCTCGCCGGGGAGCCTATTGAGGTCTACAACTACGGGCGCATGCGCCGTGACTTTACCTACATCGACGACATTGTCGACGGCGTCCTGCGCGTGATGGACACCCTGCCGGAGCCGGACCCGGCATTCTCCACCGATGCTCCGGACCCGGCGCGCAGCAATGCCCCCTACCGGGTCTACAATATCGGCAATCACCGGCCGGTGGCCCTTGAGGATTTCATCGCGGTGCTCGAGCAGGCCTGCGGGTGCCGGGCGGAGCGCCGGGAGCTGCCCATGCAGCCGGGGGACGTGGCCGCGACGTGTGCTGAGATCGACGATCTGACCGCCGCCACGGGGTGGCAGCCCCGCACGGAACTTGAGCAGGGGCTGCCGCGGTTTGTGGCCTGGTATCGAGCGTTTTACGGGGTCTGAGAGCAGGCCCCTCATGGAGTGGAGTGAATCATGAAGGTCACGATCTTCGGCAGCGGCTACGTGGGTCTGGTTACCGGGACCTGTTTCGCCGATGCCGGCAACGATGTCGTCTGTGTTGATATCGACGCGGAACGGGTGGCGCAGCTTCGGAGCGGCGAGGTTCCCATCTATGAGCCGGGACTCGACGAGATGCTCTCCTTCAACCAGGAGGAGGGCCGGTTGCGCTTTACCACCGACGCCGCCGAAGGGGTTCACCACGGGCTGTTCCAGTTTATCGCCGTGGGCACACCGCCGGACGAGGACGGCTCGGCGGATCTGCAGCATGTGCTCGCCGTGGCCCGCAGCATCGGTCAGCACATGAACGACTACCGCGTGGTGGTCAACAAATCCACCGTGCCGGTGGGCACGGCGGACCGGGTGCGCGCCGCCCTGGGCGAGGAGCTCGCCGCCCGTGGGGAGCAGCTCGAGTACGACGTCGTCTCCAACCCGGAGTTCCTCAAAGAGGGGGCGGCCATCGACGACTTCGTCAAGCCGGACCGCATCATCGTGGGCACCGACAATCCGCGCACCGGCGAGTTGATGAAGGCCCTCTACGCCCCGTTCAACCGCAACCACGACCGGCTGCTGACCATGGATGTGCGCGCCGCGGAGCTGACCAAGTACGCCTCCAACGCGATGTTGGCGACCAAGATCAGCTTCATGAACGAGCTCTCTAGCCTGGCCGAGCGCCTGGGGGCCGACATCGAGCAGGTTCGGGTGGGGATGGGCTCCGATCCGCGGATCGGCTACCACTTCATCTACCCGGGGTGTGGCTACGGCGGCTCCTGTTTCCCCAAGGATGTCAAGGCACTGACACACACCGCCCACGAGTACGACTACCGGCCCGAGCTGCTTGAGGCGGTGGAGAACGTCAACGACCGGCAGAAGCGGTTGCTGGTGCGTCGGCTGCACGCCCACTTCGGGGAAGATCTTGCCGGGCGTACCTTCGGTCTCTGGGGGCTGGCATTCAAGCCGAATACCGACGACATGCGCGAGGCCCCCAGCCGTGTGGTCATGGAGGCGCTCTGGGAAGCCGGCGCGCGGGTGCAGGCCTACGACCCCGAAGCGATGGATGAGGCCGAGCGCGTCTACGGCAACCGCCAGGACCTGGAACTCTGCGACAACCTCTACGATGCCGTGGAGGACGCCGATGCGCTGATCGTCTGCACCGAGTGGCAGGTCTTCCGCAGCCCTGATTTCGAACGTATCCGCGATGCCCTGCGCCAACCGGTGGTGTTCGACGGGCGTAACGTCTACCCGCCATCGATGATGGAGGCCCTCGGCTTTACCTACTACGGTATGGGGCGGGGCGAGAGCATCCGCCGCCCCCTCTAGGCGGGGGTGCCGCGGGGCTTGAAACCGGCGGCGGCTGCCTCGATGACCGAGGGTGTGTGAGGCGATAGAGGATGGACCGTGCATGACGACCGCGCTGACGCACTCTCCGGTCTGGCAAGAGTTGCTTGACCAGGATGATGCCGGGCACGCCGGTGCGCTCCTTGAGACCGATCCGGGACGCGCCGAGCGGTACTGCTTGGACCACGACGATCTGCGCGTGGACCTTTCGCGCCACCCGCTCACCGATGCCACCTGGGAGCGGCTGCTGCGCCTGGCCGAGGAGCGCTGGCTGCCCCAGCGCATCGAGGCGCTGTTCTCGGGAGAGACGGTCAACGAGTCGGAGGGTCGGCCGGCCCTGCACACGGCGCTGCGCAGCAGTCCCGACGCCTGCGTGAGGGTGGACGGCGAGGACGTGATCCCGGCGGTCCACGAGGAGCTGAGGCGCATGGGCGCCTTCGTTGAGGCGCTGCGCGGGGGCGGGATCTGTGGCTACGACGGCCGGCCGCTGCGCCATGTGGTGAATATCGGGATCGGCGGTTCCGAGGCCGGAGTGACCATGGCCCACCAGGCCCTGGCCGATGGCGACGAGCCGCTGCGGCTGCATACCGTCTCCGGGGTCGATGGCCGCGAGCTGGCGGCTGTCTGGGAGCGTATCGATCCGGCTGAGACCCTCTTCTGTGTCGCTTCCAAGTCTTTCTCCACCCTGGAGACACTGACCAACGCCCGGACCGCCTGGGCGTGGCTGGAAGCCGAGGCCGGGCGTCCGGTGCCTGAGCAGTTCGTCGGCATCTCGGCCAGCGATACCGCCATGGCCGAGTTCGGCATCCCCGCCGAGCGCCGTTTCCGGATCTGGGAGTGGGTCGGCGGGCGCTACTCGCTACCGTCGGCCATGGGGTTGCCACTGGCGGCGGTCATCGGCATGGAACGCTTCAACGAGTTGCGCCGCGGCATGCGCGCCATGGACGAGCACTTTCGCAGTGCGCCGGCGGCGCGGAACATCCCGCTGCTGTTGGGGCTCCTCGGGGTCTGGCAGATCAGCCTGCGCGGCGCCACCGGGCATGTGGTGCTGCCCTACCATCCGGGGCTGCGCCGGTTGCCCGCCTATTTACAGCAGCTGGATATGGAAAGCCTCGGCAAGTCGGTCACGCGGGACGGGCAGCCGGTCGATTACCCCACCGGCACGAGTTGCTGGGGCGAGGTGGGCATCAACGGGCAGCACTCCTTCTTCCAGTGGCTGCACCAGGGCACCGGCCGGGTGATCGCCGAGTTTCTGGTCCCGGTGGAGGAGAGCGGGCTGCCCGGGCGCCACGCCGGGCTGAACCTGGCCAGTGCCCTGGGGCAAGTCCAGGCGCTGTGCCAGGGGCAGGCCCCTCGGGGAGAAGGGCCGGAGGCCGAACATCACCGCTATGAGGGCAATCGACCGGTCACGCTGGTCCTCTTCCGTCGGCTCGATGCCTTTACGCTGGGGCGGTTGCTCGCGCTGCACGAGCACCGGGTCTTTGTCCAGGCGAGCGTCTGGGGGATCAACCCGTTCGACCAGTGGGGGGTCGAACTCGGTAAGCGTGTGGCCAAGGAGTTGGCACCGGCTGCCCGCGGCGAGGCGCCACCGCCTGCGGAGGCGGATGCCGCCACCCGTCTTGCGCTGCGCTGGGCCGGGTCGCCGGGTACCGGGGCGTAGCCCTGCGGGCGTGTTGACATCTCTTTTGAGCGCTTCTAAAGTAAGAATCAAAGATTAGAAGCGTTCAAAGGTGTAGCCATGAAGCCCGCAACCGCGCTCCGTAGCCGGATCGCCCGCAGTGCGCGCCGCCCGGCGGCCAATCAGTCGTGCTGTGGCTGCCACGGGCGTCGGCGCGGGTGGCTGGACGTGGGCGATCGCAGCAGGGAAACTGACCAGCATGAAAGACATCGACAAGCCGAAGGGGCCGGTTACGCCTGGGGGCAGGCGTGGCTGGCGGGTGGCCCGCGCTAGGCACGGGTTGCTGGGGCTAGCTGCCGCTTTGGTGCTGATCCCATGGAGCGCCGCGGCCGCGGAGCAGCTGCGTGTGGCTGCCACCTTCACCATTCTGGCGGACCTGGTTGAGCAGGTCGGTGGGGAGCGGGTGACGGTCAGCAGCCTCACCCCGGTGGACGCCGAGGTTCATGAGTGGGAGCTGCAGCCGAGCAACTTCCGGGATCTTGAGCGGGCCGACTTGGTCTTCTACAACGGCTACGACTTGGAGCAGTGGATGCGCCAGGTGCGTGCCACTGCCGGGGATGGCGTGCCGGTTATTGCCGTGGCCGAGCGCTCTGGTCATGCGACCCTGCCGATCCGTACCGGCGACTTTGAGGGCGATCCGGATCCGCATCTGTGGATGGATCCGCGCGCCGTCGAGGGCTATGTGGATGCCATCCGCGACGCCCTGATCGAGCTCGACCCCGAGGGCAAGAACGTCTACCGCGACAATGCGGCCGCTTACCGGGACGAGCTGGAGGCGCTCTACGAGGAGCTCAAGGAGCGCCTCGAGGCCGTCCCCGAGGGGCGGCGCTTCCTGGTCACCAGCGAGGCGGCCTTCCCGTATTTCGCCGACGCCTTTGGCTTCGAGCACGATGGGATCTGGGGCACCAACGCCGAGCAGGAGGGGTCGCCCCGGCAGATCATGCGGGTCATCGACCGGGTCCGCGAGTGGCAGCCGGCAGCGGTGTTCTGGGAGAGCACCATCTCGGATCGCCACGTCCGATCGGTGGCCGACGAGACCGGCACCGAGATCGCTGGTCCCCTCTACGTCGATTCGCTCAGCGGACCGGATGGTCCGGCCGCCAGCTACCTGCAGCTGATGCGCCACAACGCGACGACCATCGTCCGCGCGCTGACGGAGTAGGGCGGGGCGGTTTGGCGGATCACGCGGGTAGACCAGCGGCGGGGGCGGGGCGTGGTGAAGGCGTCGCGGCCATCGAGGCCGAGGGGCTTTGTGCCGGTTATCACGGCGTGGATGCAGTGGCGGATGCCCATCTGCGCATTCCCGCCGGTGAGCTGGTGGCCCTCGTTGGCCCCAACGGTGCCGGCAAGTCCACGCTGCTCAAGCTGATCATGGGCCTGATCCGGCCGCGCTGCGGGCGCATCCGCATCGGCGGTCGGGCGCCCGGTCAGGCGCGCGGTGCCGGGGACGTGGCCTACATGCCGCAGCACGAGACCCTCGACTGGGACTTCCCCGCTTCGGTGCGTGACGTGATCTTCTCGGCCCGCTACCCGAGTCTGCGCCGCTCCGGCGTGCAGCGCTGGTTGCCGCGGCGGTTGCTTGGGGCGGAGCACCACGAGGCGGTGGCCGAGGCGCTGTCGGCGACGGCCATGGCGGAGCTGGCCGACCGGCACATCAGCGAACTCTCCGGGGGGCAGAAGAAGCGCGTGCTGCTCGCGCGTGCCCTGGCGCAGCAGGCGCGGCTGTTGCTCCTCGATGAGCCGCTGGTTGGGGTCGACCGTTCCAGCGAGGCACTGATCTTCGAGGTGCTGCGCGATCTGCGTGCCGCCGGTCGAACCGTGGTACTGGTTACCCACGACATCGCCGGGGCGCGGCGCCACGCCGATCGGCTGGTGCTGTTCAATCGTTCGGTGATTGCCTCGGGGCCTCCGGAAGAGGTCATGACCGACGAGCGCTCGCTTCTGCGTGCCGCCGATCCGCTCTTCGCCCGTGGGCTTCAGGAGGCGGACTGATGGCGTGGGCGGAGGCCGTGATCGACTTCCTGCTGGCTGGACTGATGGCCGTTGTGGGTCTGCTGCCCGAGCCGCTGGCCGAGCCGTTCAGCTATCAGTTCATGCAGCGCGCCCTGCTCACCGCCGTCGCCGTCGGGCTGGTCTGCGGGGTGCTCTCCTGCTTCGTGGTCCTCAAGCGCTGGGCCCTGCTCGGGGATGCCATCTCCCATGCGGTGCTGCCCGGGGTGGCCATCGCCTACCTGCTCGGCTGGCCGTTCTTCATCGGCGCCTTCCTGGCTGGCGCGCTGACCTCGCTGGGGATCGGCTTCATCGAGCGGACCACCCGCCTGAAGTCCGATACCGCCATCGGCATCATGTTCACGGCGGCGTTTGCCTTGGGGGTGGTGATCATCAGCCAGGTGGCCACCTCCACCCACCTGATGCACGTGCTCTTCGGCAACGTGCTGGGTGTGGACCGCGCGGCGCTGCTGCTCACCCTGGGCGCCGGTGTGATCGCGCTGCTGGCCGTGGCCTTGGGTTACAAGGCGCTGTTCGCCTACACCTTCGACGAGATCCACGCCCGGGCGTTGGGCATGAATACGGCCGTGATCCACTACGGCCTGATCCTGCTCCTGACCCTGACCATCGTCGCCAGCCTGGAGACGGTGGGCATCATCCTCGTGGTGGCCATGCTCATCACGCCGGGGGCGACCGCCTACCTGCTCACCGACCGGCTGACCCGCATGATCGTCCTGGCCGCCTTCTGTGGTGTCACTGCCGCGGTCGTGGGGCTCTATCTGGCCTACCACTTCGACGTCGCCTCGGGCGGGGCGATGGTGCTGGTTTCCGCAACGCTGTTCCTGGTGGCGCTGCTGGTTGCCCCCCGTCACGGCCTGCTGCCGCGGTGGGTGCGCCGCTGGCGGGCGCTGGCTGCCGGCTAGCGGCTTTGTATACTAAGGGGGGACAAGCCCGTTCCCAGGGAGGTGGCCGTGGTGTCCATCCGAATCCTTTTGCCGGTGGTGGCGGCCGGGCTGTTGCTAGGGTGTGCGGGCACCGTGCCCGACCCGGTACGCACTGCTCCGGACGAAGCCCCCTCCCTAGCCCAGGTGCGTGCGGATGGCGCCAGCGCCCACGACGGCGAGCGGGTGCGCTGGGGCGGGGAGATCGTCGAGGTGCGCAACGAGGCCGACGCCACCTGGCTGGAGATCGTCGAGCGTCCCCTGCGCCGCGGCGGCGAGCCGCGCGATGCCGACCGCACCGAGGGGCGGTTCCTGGCGCGGGTGGACGGCTTTCTTGAGCCGACCCTCTACGCGCCCGGCCGGCAGTTCACCGTCTCCGGTTCCCTGGATGGGACCGTGAAGGGGGCCATCGGGGAGTACGCTTACACCTACCCGGTGGTAGCGGTCCAAGCCCATCACCTCTGGCAGGAGCCGGCCGATCCCAAGCGCACCACGCCGCGCTCCTATCGCTACGATCCGTGGTACGACCCCTGGTATGGCGATCCCTGGTACCGCCATCCGGGGTATCCCTACTACTACGGGCCCTATCGGCGGCCGTACTGGTGATGGTTGCCGTGGCGCTGTCCCTGGGACGGTCCCCTGCCCCCGCGCGGCGCGCTGGCTCCTGCTGGCGGCGGTGGCAGGCGTAGCCCTTTTTGGCTGCGCCACCGGGGCGCCCTTCGAGCGTAATGATGACCTGATGGCCGATCTGACCGCGCGCGAGGCCGCTGCCGCCGGCGAGGCAGTCATCGGTAGCCAGGTCCTCTGGGCAGGGCGTATCCTCCAGGTGGAACACTTGGAAGAGACGACCCGGCTCGAGGTGGTGGGGTACCCGCTGGATCGCGCCCAGCGACCCCGCACGGCGGCCTCGCCCGAGGGGCGTTTCCTAGTGGATTACCCGGGCTTCCTGGAGAGCGCCGACTACCGCCCCGGGCGGTTGATCACGGTGCGCGGTGCGGTGGATGCCCTACGCACCGGACGGGTGGGTGAGCAGGCGTTGACCTATCCGGTGGTCGCCACCGAGGACGTCCACCTCTGGCCACCGGCGACGGCCACCAGGAGCCAGCCGCAGGTTCGCTTTGGTGTGGGAGTGATGTTCTCGCGATGACGGATACGCTGATCGACCCGGCGCGCAGCGCTCTGTTGCTGATCGATCTCCAGGAGCGTTTGCTGCCGGCCATCGATGGCGGCGAGCAGGTGGTCGCCGCCGCGGACTGGCTGGCGGGGGTCGCCCACGAGCTCGGCCAGCCCGTCCACGCGACCGAGCAGTATCCGGAACGCCTCGGCCCGACCGTTGCGGCGCTCGCCCGCTCGGTGCCGGCGTCCCGGCGTCATACCAAGATGCACTTCGCCTGGACCCGCGACCCCGAAGCCGCCGGTATCCGCCTGCCGGAGCAGGTGGTCATCGCCGGCACGGAGGCCCACGTCTGCGTCCTGCAGACGGCACTGGGTTTGCAAAAATCCGGTCACCAGGTCTTCGCCGTCGCCGAGGCGGTCGGCTCGCGCCGGCCCGCGGATCGCGAGCTCGCCCTGGCCCGCATGCGCCAGGCCGGTGTGGTGGTGGCGGGGGCTGAGATGGTGGCCTTCGAGTGGCTGCAATGCGCCGGCACCGAGGCATTCCGGCGGCTGTTACCGCGGCTGCGCGAAGGCTGGCAGCCCGCCGCCCGATCTTGAAGCAGAGGAGCCGGCCCATGTCCGATCACCCCGTCATCGACCTGGAAGAGTTGCTCGACAATCTCGGTCGCGATGAGCAGCTGGCGGACATGCTGCTCGAGCGCATGCAGGAAGACCTTCCGTCTCGCCTGGCGGCCCTGCGCGAAGCCCTGGAGCAGGGTGATCCGCAGGCGGTCCACGCGATCTCTCACCCCGTCAAGGGGGCTCTGGCCAGTGTGCGCGCCGTCGAGGCACGGGAGTGCGCCCGTCGCCTCGACGATGCTGCCCGCACCGGCGATCTGCAAACGGCCTGGGGCTGTCTGCCCGAACTCGAGCGGGCCGCCGAGCGGCTCGAGGCCGCCATCGACGCGCGGCGCGCGCGCACCTCCTGATCCCCCGCGTGTGGCGCTGTGGCGGTGAGGTATGCCACTCAAGTTAATGCCGCCTCTTGCCGTTAGCGATGATGACGGGCAATCTCAACGGACAACCGGCAAACGCGTAGGGACATCATGGCGGCCCACCAGCACATCGATCTGGGCGAACAGCTCGATATCACCGTGGCGGCGACCCTCAAAGAGACCCTGGCCGACGCGCTGTCCTCCGGGCAGCCCGTGGCACTGGATGGTGCACGGCTGCAGCAGGTTGACGCCGCCGGCGTCCAGCTGCTCGCTGCCTTCGCACGGGCGGCGGCGAGCCGCGCCGGCTGGTCGTGGCAGGGCGGGGGGGCGCCGGCCCCGGTCACCGAGGCTGCCGCCGATCTCGGCCTGACCGATGAACTCGGGCCCGGCGGCGCAGCCCGCTAACCCCGACAGACTAAGGGAACGAGACGATGGCGAAGATCCTGGCGGTCGATGATTCCGCCTCCATGCGGCAGATGGTGACCTACACCCTCAAGCAGCAGGGCTACGAGGTCACCGAAGCGGTGGACGGCACGGACGCATTGACCAAGGCCAAGGCGGGCGGCTTCGACCTGGTGATCACGGACGTGAACATGCCGAAGATGGACGGCATCACACTGGTCCGTGAACTCCGCGGGCTGCCTACCTTCAAGTTTACGCCGATCCTGCTGCTGACCACCGAGTCGGCACCGGAAAAGAAGCAGGAGGGCAAAGCGGCCGGAGCCACCGGCTGGCTGGTCAAGCCCTTCGATCCGGACCAGCTGGTGAACACGATCAAGAAGGTGGTGCGCTGACGGAAGGCGCCCGGAGCGCCCGACGGGGGGGCGAGCGATGAGCGTAGATCTGAGCCAGTTCCTGCAGACCTTCTTCGAGGAGAGCTTCGAGGGGCTGGACACCATGGAGTCGGGCCTGTTGGAACTCGACCCGGAGCGTCCGGATCCGGAGACCCTCAACAACGTCTTTCGTGCCGCGCACTCGATCAAGGGGGGTGCCGGGACCTTCGGCCTGACCGCCGTCTCCGACTTCACCCACCGCATGGAGACATTGCTCGACCGCCTGCGCGACGGTCAGCAGGCGGTCACACCGGACGCCGTGAACGTGCTGCTCAATGCAGTCGATTGCCTGCGCAGCATGCTCGCGGCGATCCAGAGCGATCAGGCGCTGGACGCCGATGCGATCAGCACCGCGCAGCGTCAGCTCGATGAGCAGCTGGGTCAGACCCCCACTGGTACGGCATCCGGGGCTTCCGGCCCCGCCGGGGATACGGGTGGTGATCGTGGCAGCGCGGGCGGCGGCGGAGACGCGACCCCGCCGTCCGGCGGTGGCGGGTGGTGGATCCGCTTCGAGCCGCAGCCGCACCTTTTCGCTACCGGCAACGACCCGCGGCGCCTGTTTCTGGCGCTGCAGGATCTCGGCGAGCTCGAGGTCGAGTGCGACACCTCGGGGTTGCCGCCCTTCGAGCAGCTCGACCCGGAAACCTGTCAGCTGGCCTGGACGCTGCGCCTCTACGCCGACGTGACCGAGGCGGTGGTGCGCGAGGTCTTCGAGTGGGTCGAGGACGATGCCCGCCTCGAGATCCGTCCCCTTGAGGCTGCCGGGACGGAACCCGCCGCGGCGGCCGAGGGCGGCGCGGCCGCGGCTGTCGCCGCCGAGCCGGCCGCCGGCGCAGAGGCCGCGGCGCCGGCCGGTGGCGAGGGTCGCAAGTCGGCCGCACGCCGGGGCGGCGCGGGTGGGGGCGGGAGCAGCAGCTCCATCCGTGTCGACACCGAGAAGATCGACGCGCTCATCGACATGGTCGGCGAGCTGGTGATCACCCAATCGATGCTCAGCCAGATCGGCAAGGAGTTCACCGCCGAGCGTCTGGAAGAACTCCAGGACGGCCTCGCGCAGCTCGAGCGCAACACCCGCGAGCTGCAGGAGAACGTCATGCGCATCCGCATGGTGCCGATCAGCTTCGCCTACTCGCGGTTGCCGCGCATCGTCCACGACACCAGCCGTGCCCTGGGTAAGGCCGTCGATTTCCAGATGGAGGGCGAGCAGACCGAGCTGGACAAGACGGTGATGGAGAAGATCATCGATCCCCTGGTCCACTTGGTTCGCAACAGCGTCGACCACGGCATCGAGCTACCGGAGGAGCGCGCCGCCGCGGGCAAGCCGGAGACCGGCACCATCACCATCGAGGCGTACCACAAGGGCGGCAACATCATCATCGAGATCGCCGACGACGGTCGCGGTATCAACCGCGACAAGCTGCTTGGCAAGGCCCGTGCCGCCGGCCTGGTGGAAGATGGCAGCGAGCTGGCCGACGAGCAGATCTACGACCTGATCTTCCACCCTGGGCTTTCCACCCACGACCAGGCCACCGAGTACTCCGGCCGCGGCGTGGGTATGGACGTGGTCAAGCGCAACGTCCGCTCCCTTTCCGGCAACATCCATGTGCGCTCCACCCACGGCCAGGGGACGACGATCACCATCTCCCTGCCGCTGACGCTCTCCATCCTCGATGGGCAGCTCTTCCGGGTGGGGGATCAGACCTACATCATCCCGCTGGTCTCGGTCATCGAGTCGCTGCAGGTGGACGCCAGCAAGGTCAGCCGCGTGACCAGCCGCGGCGAGGTCTACCACTGGCGCGAGGGCTACGTGCCTATCGTCCGGCTGCACGAGCTCTTCGACACCGAGCCGGTGCGTCGTGAACTCGGAGGCGGGCTGATGGTGATCGTTGAGGACGAGGACACCTACCTCGGTGTCTTCGTCGACGACCTGCTCGATCAGCAGCAGGTGGTGATCAAGAGCCTGGAGGCCAATTACCTGCAGGTGCCCGGCATCGCCGGGGCGACCATCCTCGGCGACGGCACCGTGGCGCTGATCCTCGATATCGCCGGACTGATCGAGATGAGCCGCGGTGGCCGGCGTCAGCCCTACATCCCCGACCGGGAGGACAGCGATGAGGCCGCCTGAGCCCTTCGTGTCCGGGATCCCCCAGTTTCCAAGCGGAGAGCAGTCATGACTCAGGACAGCGAGCACGGAACCCTCGGAGACGACCGCAAGGCCGCCGCGCTCGGCAGCGGGGCGGATACCGTCGATGCCATGCAGGCGGCGGCCGACGGGGACCAGTACCTGACCTTCACGCTCGGGGAGGAGGAGTACGGTGTGGACATCCTGCGGGTGCAGGAGATCAAGGGCTGGCAGCGTGTCACTCCCATCCCCAACACGCCGCACTACGTCAAGGGCGTGATCAACCTGCGCGGCACCATCGTCCCGGTCATCGACCTGCGCGAACGCTTCGGCATGTCCGCCCAGGAGTACTCGAAGTTCACCGTGGTGGTGATGGTCCGCGTGGTTTCGGCGGGCGGTCGTGAGCGGATCATGGGGCTGGTGGTGGACGCCCTCTCCGAGGTCTACACGTTCCAGTCCGAGCAGATCCGGCCGGCCCCGGAGTTCGGCGCAGCGCTGCGCACCAATTTCCTCCGCGGGCTGGCCACGGTGGACGACAACAAGATGGTCATCATCCTCGATGTCGACGAGCTGCTCAGCGACGAGGATCTGGCCATCGCCGACGATCAGAGCCGGATCGCCGCGGTGGTTCGCGCGGACAGCGAAGGAGGCACGGAGCATGGCAACGACTGAAATGGGTGCCGGGGCGCCGCTGGAGACCGATCGCGACGCCCTCGAGCAGGCCGGCTGGCTGCCTCCGGAGCGCGTCGAGGAGCTGGTCGGGATCGTGGAGCAGATCGCGGAGGGCGATTACGCCAGCGTGCCCCCGGGGCAGTGTCCGGTCTCCGAGGCGTTGCGCCGTCTCGCCGAGCAGCTCCTCGACCGGGATACCCGTCAGCTCTGCGAGACCGTGGAGTTGGCCGGCGAGGCGGCCGAGAGCCTGGTTGCGGCATCCGGGATGCGCATGACCATCCGCGAGACCAGCGAGCGTAGCCAGACCATCGCCTCCACCGCCGAGGAGCTGGCGGCCAGTGTGGACACCATCGCGGACAACAGCGCTGCGGTGGCGACCGAGACTGAGCGCGTGCAGGAGCTGGTGGATTCCGGCGACAAGGCCTCGCAGCAGACGGACCAGACCGTTCAGGAGATCGCCGGCCTGGCCGAGACTGCCTCGCAGCGGGTCAAGCAGCTGAACCAGGCCTCCAACGAGATCGGCTCGATCATCGAGCTGATCGAGGAGATCGCTTTCCAGACCAATATGCTCGCCCTCAACGCCTCGGTGGAGGCGGCGCGGGCCGGGCAGGCCGGCGCCGGCTTCTCGGTGGTCGCCCAGGAGGTGCGGCGGCTCGCGGACCAGACCAAGAGCGCCACGGTGGACATCGCCCAGCGCATCCGGACTCTTCGTGACGAAACCGAGGCCATCTCCGCCTCCGTCGAGGAGATGGGCGGTGCCGTCGAGCGGGGCCGCTCGGCCACGGGAGAGACGCGGGAGACCATGCAGCAGGTGGCCGAGCGCATGCGCGGGGTCACCGAGCACATCCACAACGTCTCCTCGGTGATCAACGAGCAGAAGGGCGCGGTGACCGACGTGGCCGAGTCGATCAGCGCGGTCACGGACCGGACCGAGCGCAACGTCACGGACGTGGAGCACACGCTGGAGGCCCTCGGCAAGTCCAACGCCATCCTCACCGAGCAGATCGGGCGTCAGGAGGAGCTCAATCTGCCGCGCTACTTCATCGAGCGCAGCAAGTTCGACCACGTGATGTGGAAGCGGCGCATCGCGGCGATGCTCGCCGGGCGTGAGGATGTCGATCACCGCGAGCTCACCGACCACCACGCTTGTCGCCTGGGCAAGTGGTACGACTTGGTGGAGGAGCCGTGGATCCGCAAGCTGCCCGCCTTCGTCGAGATCGAGACGCCGCACCGGGCGGTCCACGAGCACGGCAAGCAGGCCGCCAAGCTCTACAGCCAGGGCGAGGTGGACGCCGCGGCCGGTGAGCTGGAGCAGCTGGCCGACAACTCTCGCCAGGTCGTGGGTCTGCTCGAGCAGCTCGCCGATGAGATGGACCGGGCGCGTGGGGAGCGGGAATGAGCGCAGCCGGATCGCGCGTTACCTGCTTTCTGAACCAGAAGGGCGGGGTGGGCAAGACCACCTCCTCGGTGAACGTCGCCCACGCCCTGGCCCGGGCCGGGCGCGATGTGGTGGGTATCGACCTCGACCCCCAGGGCCACTTCGCCGCCAGCCTGGGGCTTGAGGGCCTCGATCCGGGGCTCGATGACGTCCTCTTCGATCAGGTGCCGCTGGCCGAGCGCCTGCAGCCCGCCCGGGAGAGGGTCCGTCTGGTGCCGCCGGGGCCGCGTCTGCCCGAGGTGGAGCAGATGGTCGGTGGGCGCGAGCGCGGCTGGCTGCTGCAGCGGGCCGTGGCGGGGCTCGACCCGTTCCCGGACTACGTGGTCATCGACTGCCCGCCCTCGTCGGGACTGCTGGCGATCAACGCGCTGCTCGCTACCGACGAGGTGGTGATGCCGGTCTCCTGCGACTACCTGGCCCTGGAGGGGTTGGCTGGGCTCATGCGCACCCTGATGCGGGTCGAGCGGGGGTTGGGTATCCACACCCGCAAGTACGTCCTGGTGACCCGCTACAACGGTCAGCGCCGCCTGCCCAAGGAGGTACTCGGCAAGCTCAAGGAGTACTTCCCGGGCCAGGTCCTGAAGACGGCGGTGCGCGACAACGTCGCCCTGGCCGAGGCACCCGGGTTCGGGCAGACGATCTTCGAGTACCGCCCCGAGAGCAACGGGGCGAAGGATTACCGGGCGTTGGCCGAGGACCTGGAGCAACACCGGGTCTTTGAGCCGGCGGCCGAAGCGTAGAGGAGGAGCAGCCGTGGCGAAAAGCAGCGGATCGAGCGGCGGCGACAGGAAAAGTGGCGGCGAGAAGAAGCTCGGTCGCGATCCCCTGGCATGGATGAAGGACGACACGGAACAGCCGTCGGCACCCGAGGAGGCGTCAGCCGCCGGAGCGCCGACGGAGGCACAGGGCGAGGAGCCGGCCGCGGCGCCGGCGCACCAGCAGGTAGCGCAGACGCAGTCAGACAGCGGGGAGAGCACCATGGCGAGCAGCGACCAGAAAAGAACGATCACCGTCGACCGGGAGGAGTACATCGAGTACTACCGGGCCAAGAAGGCCATGCACACCGCGACCACGGCCTTCCTGATGACCAACCCGGACGGCACGATCCACTACGTCAACGAGCCGATGCAGGCCATGCTTGCGCGGCACGAGGCGCAGATCGTTGCGGTCAACCCCGGTTTCACCTCGCGGGATCTGGAGGATCGGCTCTCGCTCTTCGACCTGTTCCCGCAGCTGCGCTCGGTGGCCGGGCAGATGCAGCGGATCCGCGACGACGCCCTGCACCAAGAGCTGCACGTCGGCGAGCTGCGTTTCAACGTCTACATCACCGGCGAGGACGACGAGGAGGGCAACTTCCTCGGCAATACGCTGGAGTGGTTCGACATCACCGAGGACTGGCACCGGCGCGACAACGAGAAGAAGGCGCAGCGCGACGTCGAGGCGCTGATCGAGCGGATCCAGGCCGGTGAGCTCAGTCACCGGGTGGAGACCTCGGAGATGTCCGAGGGGTTCATCCGGACCCTCAGCGAGGACATCAACATGGTCCTCGACGTTACGCAGGCCCCGGTGCGGGAGGTCATCCGGGTCATGGAACTGGTCTCCAAGGGGGACCTGACCCAGCAGATGCAGGGCGAGTTCAAGGGCGACTTCGGCCAGCTCCAGGACTGGGTCAACTCGACCATCGATGTGTTGCGCCGGACCGTGGACAGCGTGCGCGAGACCGCCAACGGCATCGCCAGCGCCTCCTCGGAAATCGCCCAGGGCAACCAGGATCTCTCCCAGCGGACCGAAGAGCAGGCCAGCTCCCTGGAGGAAACCGCCTCGAGCATCGAGGAGCTCACCTCGACGGTCAAGCAGACCGCCGACAACGCCCGCGAGTCCAATCAGCTCGCCACCTCGGCCCGTGAGCGGGCCGAGCGCGGACAGGACATCTCCGGCCAAGTGGTCGAGGCCATGGGGGCGATCAAGCAATCGAGCCGCGAGATCTCGGACATCATCACGGTCATCGACGAGATCGCCTTTCAGACCAACCTGCTCGCCCTCAACGCCGCCGTGGAGGCGGCCCGCGCCGGCGAGCACGGGCGCGGCTTCGGGGTGGTGGCCGCCGAGGTGCGCAACCTGGCCCAGCGCAGTGCCACCGCGGCCAAGGACATCAAGAAGCTGATCAACGACAGCGGTGAGAAGGTTGAGGACGGCACCCGCCTGGTCAACGAGTCCAACGAGACCCTCAAGGAGATCCTCGAGGCGGTGCAGACGGTGACCGACAAGGTCGCCGAGATCTCCGCGGCCAGCGAGGAGCAGTCCTCGGGCATCGACGAGATCAACAAGGCGGTCAGCCAGCTCGACGAGGTCACCCAGCAGAACGCCGCCCTGGTGGAGGAGGCCGCCTCCGCGGCCGAGTCCCTGGACGAGCAGTCGGACAACCTTGTGGAATTGATGTCCTTCTTCGGCGGCGGCGAGGAGACCCCGAAAGGCGGTGGCGCCAAGACGAACCGCTCCGGCCACGCTGGCCAGAAGAGCGGGCAGGCGACGGGCCAGGCCAAGGGCCAGGCGGGCGGCGGCGCCCGGGCCGGGCAGAGTGGCTCGCGTACCGGCACCGGTGCCGGCGGACAGCGCACCAGCGGTTCCGGCGGGCAGCAGCGCACCAGCGGCACGAGTCAGCAACGCCGCAGCACGGCCGGCAACGGCGGGGGCCGGCGCACCGCGAGCACCGAGGTGAACGACGGCGAGTGGGAAGAGTTCTGAGGCGCGGTGGGAGGGCGATTGTGACGGGCAGCCAGGAGGGCGTCGGTGAGTGGTGAGCGTGAGTTCCGTTTTACGCGAGAGGACTTCGAGTGGATCCGCGAGACCGTGGGACGCGAGACCGGGATCCAGCTCAGCGACGCCAAGAGCGACATGGTCTACTCGCGCCTGGCGCGCCGCCTCCGGGCCCTCGGGCTGCGGGATTTCGCGAGCTACCGCAAGCTGCTGCTCGACGACCCCGAGCGCCAGGAGATGGCGCACTTCGTCAATGCCCTGACCACCAACCTCACGGCGTTCTTCCGCGAGGCGCACCACTTCGAGCACCTGGCCGGGGTGCTCGAGGCGTCCTCCGGCACCGTTCGCATCTGGTCGGCGGGCTGCTCAACCGGCGAGGAGGTCTACTCGGCGGCCATCGTGGCCCGGGAGGTCTTCGGCGATCGGGCTGCTGATCGGGTCCAGATCCTTGGCACGGATCTCGACAGCAACGTACTCGAACGCGGACGCCGCGCGGTCTACGATCAGAAGCGCGTCGACGGGCTGAGCCGGGAGCGCCTGCGCAGGCACTTTCTGCGCGGCAAGGGCAGCAAGGAGGGCATGGTCCGCGTCCGCCCGGAGGTGTGCCGGCTGGTCGAGTTCCAGCAGCTGAACCTTCTGCATGAGTGGCCGTTCCGGGAGCCGTTCGACATCGTCTTCTGTCGCAACGTGATCATCTACTTTAACAAGGAGATCCAGCGCCGGCTGTTCGACCGCATGGACCGAGCCATGGCCCCCCGGGGCTGGCTCTACATCGGGCATTCCGAGACCCTGTGGCGGGTCAGCGAGCGATTCGAATCCCATGGCCGCACCATCTACCGCAAGCAGGACTGAACTGCGCCGTGCTTCCTGGCGCAACCGCGGCGTGGAGCTGCCCGAGTGCCTGCCCGGTTTCGAGCACATCAACCGGTACTGGGATCCGCAGCATGAAGCCTTTGCGGCCAAGATCCTGCCCGGCGAGTTCTACGTGACCCGGGGCCCGGAGATGGTGGTCACCGTGCTCGGCTCCTGCGTCTCGGCGTGTATCCGCGATCGCCGCCGGGGCATCGGCGGGATGAACCATTTCATGCTGCCGATCCGAGGTGGCGACCCGCACCACTGGGAGGGTGATCCACTGAGCACCGCCACGCGCTACGGCAACCACGCCATGGAGCAGCTGATCAATCGCATCCTCGCCGCCGGGGGCAGTCGCGATGAGCTGGAGGTCAAGCTCTTCGGCGGCGGCCGGGTCATGGCGGGGATGACCGACGTCGGCCAGCGGAACATCGAGTTCGCCCTGGAATACGTCCGTACCGAGCAGCTCCGCGTGATCGCGCAGGATCTCGGCGGGGAGTACCCGCGCAAGGTGCAGTACTATCCCGAGAGTGGTCGGGCCCGTTCCAAGAAGCTGATGAGCACGCGCAACGATACCGTGGTCCGGCGCGAGGAGCACTACCTCCACGAGATCGACGAGCGCCCCGTGTCCGGCGACGTGGATCTGTTCTAACGGGGGGGGCGCATGATCCGGGTACTGATTGTTGATGACTCCGCCCTCATCCGCCGGATGCTCACCGAGCTGTTCGCCGGTGTCGACGACATCGAGGTGGTGGGCACGGCGCGGGATCCCTACGACGCCCGCGAGAAGATCAAGCAGCTCAACCCCGACGTCCTGACCCTGGATGTCGAGATGCCGCGCATGGACGGCATCACCTTCCTGCGCAACCTGATGCGGTTGCGCCCGATGCCGGTGGTCATGGTCTCTTCGCTGACCGAGGAGGGCGCCGAGGAGACCCTTGAGGCGCTGGCACTCGGCGCCGTCGACTTCGTAACCAAGCCGCGCACCGATGTCAGCCACACCTTGGACGCGTATGCCGAGGAGATCATTGCCAAGGTGCGTACCGCCGCGCGGGCCCGGGTGCGGCCGGGGCACAGCCAGCCCCGGGGTGCCGCGCCGCAGCCGCATCAGCGCACCACGGACAAGGTGGTGGCGATCGGTGCCTCCACCGGTGGTACGCTGGCGGTGCAGCGGCTGCTCGAGGTGATGCCGCCCAACGCCCCGGCCACCGTGATTACCCAGCACATGCCGCCCGGCTTCTCGGCGGCCTTTGCCGAACGGCTCGATCACATCTGCGCCGTCTCGGTCCACGAGGCGCGAGACGGCCAGCGTGTGCTCCCGGGGCACACCTACATCGCCCCCGGTGGCTACCACCTTGAACTCCACCGCGACGGCAGCAAGTACATCTGCCGGATCACCGAGGACGAACTGGTCAATCGTCACCGGCCCTCGGTGGACGTTCTGTTCGACTCGGTGGCCCGGGCGGCCCGGAGCAACGCCGTGGGCGTGCTGCTCACCGGCATGGGCAGTGACGGGGCCGCCGGACTGGGGCGCATGCAGGCCGCCGGGGCCGTTACCATCGCCCAGGATGAGGCGAGCAGTGTCGTCTGGGGGATGCCGGGCGCCGCCGTCAAGGCCGGCCACGCGGATCAGGTCCTGCCGCTGGAGCGGATCGCCGAGGCGATCCTAGCGGCGGTGGCGCCGCCCTCCCACCCCACCCAGGAGAGGTGACTATGGTCGAGGTTGCCGAGGATCGCGACGGCGAGTCCATCGTCTACCACCCGAAGACGGCGTGGCTGCGCCACTACGGTGCGCCCTCCGCGCTAACCGTGGCAGCCATGGCGATCGCCTACGCCTGGCCGGCCACGGGGCCGCTGGCGGTGCTGCTCGGCGCCAGCGGTTGGGCCGTGGTCGGCTACCTGCGCCGACGCGAGACGGGCTGGAACGAGGCGACGGATACCGTGGAGGATCTGGAGGACGCCCTGCGCGATCTGCTCTACGACATCGACGACAGCCTCAACGCCGAGTTCCGGACGGTGAACAGCGACCTGGAGCAGATCCGCGGGCTGGTCGGCGATGCCGTGCAGTCGCTGAACCAGAGCTTCAACGGCATGGATCAGGCCACCGATGAGCAGGAGCGCCTTGCCCGGGCCGTGATCGAGCAGACCGGCGGGGACTCCGCGGTGGAGCAGTTCGGTATCTCCGAGTTTGTCCGCGAGACCGAGAGCTTCCTGAACAACTACGTCGACATGATCGTCGACATGAGCCGGCGCAGCGTGAAGACCGTCGAGCGCATCGACGACATGGTCGCGCAGATGGGGCGGATCCACGAGCTGCTTGCCGACCTCAAAGGGATCGCCAGCCAGACCGACCTGCTCGCCCTCAATGCCAGCATCGAGGCGGCCCGGGCCGGGGAGTCCGGTCGCGGCTTCGCGGTGGTCGCCGAGGAGGTGCGCAAGCTCTCCGAGAAGGCGAATCAGTTCAACGAGCAGATCGGCGAGGAGGTCAAGACGATCACCAAGCTGGTGGAGGAAGCCCGCACCGAGGTCGGCGAGATGGCCTCCAACGACATGAATGTGACCCTCTCCACCAAGGACCAGATCTCGGAGATGATGAAGAGCCTGCAGGATGTGGATCAGCAGGTGGAGCAGCAGGTCACGCGCATTTCCCAGGTCAGCGGGCAGATCGATCAGCATGTGGCCGACGCCGTTCGCGCGCTGCAGTTCGAGGATATTGTGACGCAGCTGGTGGATGGCTCGCGCGCCGGCGTCGAGGGGCTGGATGACTACCTCGACGGGGTACGCAATGTCCTTCAGGCCATCGCTGCCGACGACGTCCACGGCAGCCAGTACGCAGCACGCCTTCGGGAGGCCCGCGAACGGCTGGCCCAGCAGCGCCAGGAGCGTGAGGCGGCGCGGGCGAACCAGCGCAAGGTCGAGCAGCAGTCCATGGATCACGGCGACGTGGAGCTCTTCTGAGCCCCGCGGCGCCCCGCGAATTCGACACCGACAGCAAAGCAGGAGCGTAACGATGGGCATCCGAACCGAGCGCGAGGACGAGGGGCAAACCCTCGTCATGGCGATCCAGGGTTTCTTCGACTTCAGCCTGCACAAGGACTTTCGCCAGGCCTACAAGGGGGAGGAGGGCGTCCGTCGCTACGTGATCGACCTCTCTGAGACCGAATACATGGACAGCTCCGCCCTCGGCATGTTGCTGCTGCTGCGGGAGTCGGCCAGCGATCAGGGCGCCGAGGTGGTGCTGCGCAACTGCTCCCGCGAGGTGCGCAAGATCCTCGAGATCGCCAACTTCCAGCGCCTGTTCACCATCCAGGAGTAGGCCGCGTGGACGGCGCCGGGGGCGGGGAAACGGGGGGCACCATGGACAGGCTGGCCGAACAGGCGCTGCCCACTTTTCTGGTGGTTGATGACGAGCCGGTGAACACCATGCTCCTCGAGGCGATCCTCGGGGCGCGGGGTTTTCACGTGATTACGGCGGCCGATGGCGAGGAGGCGGTGGCCCGCTTCCGCGAGCAGCCGGTGGACATGATCCTCATGGACATCATGATGCCGCGGATGGACGGCTATCAGGCCACCCGGCAGATCAAGGCCATGGATACCGGGGGGTTCATCCCGGTGCTCTTCGTTACCGCCCTGACCGATGAGCAGCGGCTGGCGCAATGTGTCGAGGCCGGCGGCGATGACTTCGTCACCAAGCCCATCAGCCGGGTGCAGCTCAACGCCAAGATCGACTCCTGGCTGCGCACCCGGGCCCTCTACCACACTGTCGTCACCCAGCGCGACGCGCTGCGCAGCCACCAGGAGCGGCTCGAGCGCGAGCAGGAGACCGCCGAGCGCATCGTCGCCCGGGCTACGGCCTCCAGTGACCTTCAGGCGCCGGGGGTGCGCTACCACTATCAGCCGGCGGCTATCCTCAGTGGCGATATCCTGCTGGCCGCCCGCCGGCCCAACGGCAATCTGCTGATCCTTATCGGGGACTTCACCGGCCACGGGATCGGGGCGGCGGTCGGTGTGCCCGGGCTGGCGGCGGTCTTCTACGACCGGGTCGGGCGGGGGGCACACCCCGCCGAGTTGCTCGACGACGTCAACGAGAAGCTCTTCCGGAGCCTGCCGGCGGATATGTTCCTCACCGCGGCGATGCTGGAGGTGGACTGCCACAATCGCCGGCTCGGCGTGTGGAACGCCGGCATGCCGCCGGTTTGGGTCCTGCGCGGCGGTGAGGTGGTGCAGCGCTTCCCGTCGGTGGACCTGCCCCTGGGGGTGATCCGCGATACCGCGCCGGGGCGCCGGCAGCTGGCCTACCTGGAACTGACCTCCGGGCTCCACGCCTACGCCTGCTCGGACGGCATCGTTGAGGCCACCGATGCCGGCGGGCGGCTCTTCGGCAACGAGCGCATCGAGGCAGCGCTTTGCAGTGGGGATCCCGCTGCCGGATTCGACGCCTTGCTGGAGGCTGTCGGAGCCTTCCGGGCCGGGGACGAGCAGGGCGACGATACCACCCTGGTCTCCGTGGACTTGGACCGGCTGCTGGCCGAGGGGGCGGTGGGCGGCTACGGGGCGGCCGCCGCCGAGAACTGGTACAGCGAGTTGGTCCTGGACGCCGCGACCCTGGCCCACGTCAATCCGGTGCCGCCGATCATGAATCTGCTCGCCGAACTCGGGGCGCTGGAGGAGGACCGGCAGAGCCTCTACGTGGTCATCGCCGAGCTCTTCACCAACGCCCTGGAGCACGGCGTGCTCGGGCTCGACTCGGCGCTCAAGAGAGACCCGGATGGCTTCGAGGCCTATTACCAGCAGCGCGCCAGGGCGCTGGAGGCGCTGGAAGAGGGCGAGATCCGCCTGCGCGTGCAGTGCGACGCCGCCGACGGCAGCGGATACGGGATCGAGATCGAGGTGGAGGATTCCGGCGAGGGGTTCGACTACCGGCGCATTCTGGAAGGCGGCGGCGGCCACGGGGCGCCCATCGGTGCGGGCCGGGGCATCCTGCTGGTGCGCTCACTGTGTGACGAACTGAGCTACTTCCCGCCCGGCAACCGGGTGCGGGTGCGGTATACGCCGGGGGGGCGCCCGCGCCCCTCGCGGCCCGATTCGTAGTAGCATCGGGCGCCATGCGCTTGCGTCTTCCCCAACCCTCGGTGCGCTGGTGGCCGGGGTATCGCCCCTTCCTGCTCGCGCTGCTGCTGCTCAGCGGCCTGGCGGTGGCCGTGTGGGGGCCCTGGGATGCCGAGGACGTTGTCGCCTGGGGCGAGCTCCTGGTCGAACGTCCCTGGTTGCTGCTGGTGGTCGTCGTGCTGCAGGCGGCGCTGTTCACCCTGGCGTTGCCGGGCAGCCTCTTCCTCTGGGTCGTCGCCCCGTTCTACCCGCCTTGGATGTCCACGCTCACGCTGGTGGCGGGCAGTACCCTGGGCGCCCTGGGGGCGTACGGGGTGGCGTGGTTGCTGGGCCGTGATGCGGTGCCGGCGGACAGCCGCTGGATCCGGGTGCTCCGGGGCAACAGCGATTTCCTCAGCCAGTGCGCCATCCGGGCCCTGCCCGGCTTTCCGCACCCGCCGCTGAACTACGGGGCCGGCTGGCTGGGGTTGCCGTTGAAGACCTTCGTCGTCGCCACGGTGGTTGGGCTGGGGATCAAGTGGGGGGTCTTCTCGCTGGCGATCTACAGCGCGGTCGAGGCAGCCGCCCGGGGCGGGGAGATCGATACCCGGGCCGTGGTGGTCCTGCTCGGGGTGGCCGTGCTGTTCGTCGCGGGGGCCTTCCTGCGGCGACGCCTGACCGGGCGCGGGAAGGACGCCTGAATACGCGGCGCCGCGGGTTGATCAGACTGCTCGATGCCCGAGCGGCCATAACGGCTATAGTGTCCCCCGGGCGGGCTCCCGAGAGCGGCGGGCGGAGACAACCCAGAATCCGCGGGATTGATGCCGTGCCCCTCGGCCCCCCATGATGGATTTGTACGCCCTGGCACAAAGCGCAGGGACGTCACGACCGCGCGAAGGAAAGGAGAGATCCTGATGGCCTATCAACTCCCCGATCTGCCCTACGACTACGGCGATCTGGAGCGCTCCATCGACGCCCAGACGATGGAAATCCACCACACCAAGCACCACAACACCTACGTTACCAAGCTCAACGATGCCGTCTCGGGGACGGAGCACGAGGGGCAGCGGCTGGAGGATCTGCTTGCGCGCGTCTCGAGCCTGCCTCTGGCGATCCGCAACAACGGGGGCGGACACTGGAACCACGACCTGTTCTGGCGGGTGATGTCGCCCAACGGCGGCGGCAAGCCGTCGGGGGATCTGGCCACGGCCATCGACTCGGCCTTCGGCTCCTTCGATCAGTTCCGCGAGCAGTTCACGCAAGCCGCGCTGGGGCGTTTCGGCTCCGGCTGGGCGTGGCTGATCCAGACCTCGCGAGGGCTGGAGATCACCGATACCCCCAATCAGGACAACCCGCTCATGGACGTGGCGCCCAAACAGGGTACGCCGCTGCTCGGCCTGGATGTCTGGGAGCACGCCTACTACCTGCGCTACCAGAACCGGCGGCCCGACTACGTCGAGGCGTGGTGGGATGTCGTGAACTGGGATGAGGTCGCCTCGCGGTTCCAGGCGACGTAATGCTCTTGAGCGGGGCAGGGGTAGGGGGTAGCGTTCGCGGCCTGCCAGGCGGTGCGTGATGCCCCGGGACCCCGTCCCTGATTCCCAGAGCTTGCAGTGGGCAGGCCCCCTCGCCCGTCTCGGCGGGCGAGGGGTCTTGACGGGCGGTTCCCCTCAGTCCTCGGGGTCGTAGCCGAGGTTCGGCCCCAGCCAGCGTTCCGCCTCCTTGCGGGACATCCCCTTACGCTTGGCGTAATCCTCCACCTGGTCCTGGAAGATCTTCCCGACGCCGAAGTACTTGGCCTCCGGGTGGCCGAAGTACCAACCGGACACGGCAGCGGTGGGGACCATGGCCTTGGACTCGGTCAGGCTCAGGCCGATGTTCTCCTCGACGTTAAGGATCTCCCAGAGGCGGTCCTTCTCGGTGTGGTCGGGGCAGGCCGGGTAGCCCGGTGCCGGGCGGATGCCCTGGTACCGCTCCTTGATCATGTCCTCGTTGGACAGGTTCTCGTCGGCGGCGTAGCCCCAGAACTCCTTGCGCACCCGCTCGTGCAGGCGCTCAGCGAACGCCTCGGCCAGGCGGTCGGCCAGGGCCTTGAGCATGATGGCGCTGTAGTCGTCACCGGCGGCCTCGAAGCGCTGGATGTGCTCGTCGATGCCGATCCCGGCGGTGACCGCGAAGGCGCCCATCCAGTCCGGCACGCCGCTTTCCTTGGGCGCGATGAAGTCGGCCAGGGACTGGTGCGGCTTGCCCTCACCCTTCTCGGTTTGCTGGCGCAGATGACACAGCGTGGCCAGCACCTCGCTGCGTGCCTCGTCGGCGTAAACCTCGGTATCCTCGCCAGTGCTGTTCGCCGGGAAGAGGCCGAACACAGCGCGGGCGGTCAGCCACTTCTCGTCGATGATCCGCCGCAGCATCGCCTGGGCGTCGTCGAAGAGCTTGCGCGCCTCCTCGCCCTGCTTCTCGTCATCGAGGATCTTCGGATACTGGCCCCGCATCTGCCAGGCGGCGAAGAACGGCGTCCAGTCGATCCGCTCGACCAGATCCTCCAGCGGGTAGTCGTCCAGTACCTGGACTCCCGGCCTCTCGGGCTCCTGAGGCCGGTGGGTCGACCAGTCGATGGGCGTGGCGTTCTTCTTGGCCTGCTCGAAGGAGACCCACTTGGTCTTCTGCTGCCGGGCCTCGTGCTGTTCGCGCACCTGTTGATACTCAGCGGCCAGCTCCTGCTTGTACGGCTCGGCCTGGGTTTCGCTGACCAGCTTGGAGGCCACGCCAACGGCGCGCGAGGCGTCCTTGACGTAGATGCTGGGCGCCGAGTAGTTGGGCGCGATCTTCACGGCGGTGTGCACCCGTGAGGTGGTGGCACCGCCGATGAGCAGCGGGCAGGTGAAGCCCTGGCGCTCCATCTCCTGGGCCACGCCGATCATCTCGTCGAGCGACGGCGTGATCAGCCCGGAGAGGCCGATGATGTCGGCGTTGACCTCCTTGGCCTTCTGCAGGATGGTCTCCGTGGGGACCATGACGCCGATGTCGTGGACCTCGAAGTTGTTGCACTGCAGGACCACCGCCACGATGTTCTTGCCGATGTCGTGGACGTCGCCCTTGACGGTGGCGATCAGCACCCGGCCGGCGGGCTCATCGTCACCGGACTTCTCGGCCTCGATGTAGGGAAGGAGGTGGCTCACCGCCTGCTTCATCACGCGGGCGGACTTGACCACCTGGGGCAGGAACATCTTGCCCTCGCCGAAGAGGTCGCCGACGGTGTTCATACCGTCCATCAGCGGTCCCTCGATCACCTGGATCGGGCGCTCGTGCCGCTGCCGCGCCTCCTCGACGTCCACGTCGATGTAGTCGGTGATGCCCTTGATCAGGGCGTGCTCGAGGCGCTTCTCCACCGGCTCCTCGCGCCAGGAGAGGTCCTCCTCCTTCTTCTTGCCGCCCTGGCCCTTGTAGCGGTCGGCCAGCTCCAGCAGGCGGTCCGTGGCGTCGTCGCGGCGGTTGAGGATGACGTCCTCGCAGAGCTCGCGCAGCTCCTTGTCGATCTCGTCGTAGACCTCGATCTGGCCGGCGTTGACGATGGCCATGTCCAGTCCCGCCTTGATGGCGTGGTAGAGGAAGACCGAGTGCATGGCCTCGCGGACCGGCTCGTTGCCGCGGAACGAGAAGGAGAGGTTGGACAGGCCGCCGGAGATCTTGGCGTGGGGCAGGTTCTCCTTGACCCAGCGGGTCGCCTCGATGAAGTCGACGGCGTAGTTGTTGTGCTCCTCGATGCCGGTGGCCACGGCGAAGATGTTCAGGTCGAAGACGATGTCCGCGGGCTCGAAGCCGTCATTGACCAGCGTGTTGTACGCCCGCTCGGCGATCTCCAGGCGCCGCTCGTAGGTGTCGGCCTGCCCCTTCTCGTCGAAGCACATGACCACGGCGGCGGCGCCGTAGCGCTTGAGCTTGCGGGCCTGCTGCAGGAAGGCTTCCTCGCCCTCCTTGAGGGAAATGGAGTTGACCAGGCCCTTGCCCTGGATGCGCTTGAGTCCCTCCTCCATGATGTCCCACTTCGAGGAGTCGATCATGATCGGCACCCGGGAGATGTCCGGTTCGGACCCGACCAGGTTGAGGAAGTCGATCATCGCATCCTTGGAGTCGAGCATGCCCTCGTCCATGTTGATGTCGATGATCTGGGCGCCGTTCTCCACCTGCTCCTTGGCCACCTCCAGGGCGGTCTCGTAGTCGCCCTCCTTGATCAGGCGGCGGAAGCGGGCCGAGCCGGTGACGTTGGCGCGCTCGCCGATGTTCACGAACAGCGAGTCGTTGCCGATGTTGCACGGCTCGAGCCCGGACAGGCGCATGACGTCGGGCGCCGCTTCCGGTACCTGACGCGGGGCGAAATCCTTGACCTGCTCGCGGATGGCGGCGATGTGCGCCGGCGATGTGCCGCAGCAGCCGCCGATGATGTTGATCAGCCCCTCCTCGGCGAAGGTGCGCACGATCTTCGCCATCTCCTCGGGGCTTTGGTCGTACTCGCCGAACTCGTTGGGCAGGCCCGCGTTGGGGTGCGTCGAGATGTGCGTGTCGGCGATCTTCGACAGTTCCTGCAGGTGCGGGCGCAGGTCCTCGGCGCCGAGGGCGCAGTTCAGGCCGACGGAGATCGGCCGGGCGTGGCGCACCGAGTTCCAGAAGGCCGCCGCGGTCTGGCCCGACAGGGTCCGGCCGGAAGCGTCGGTAATGGTGCCGGAGATCATCACCGGCAGGCGCCGGCCCGATTCCTCAAAGACCTCCTCGAGGGCGTAGATGGCCGCCTTGGCGTTGAGGGTGTCGAAGACTGTCTCGATCAGGATCAGATCGGCGCCGCCTTCGAGGAGGCCCCGGGCCTGCTGCGCGTAGGCTTCGAACAGCTGGTCGAAGGTGATGTCGCGATAGCCGGGATTGTTGACGTCCGGGGAGATGGAGGCCGTCTTGCCGGTCGGGCCCATGGTGCCGGCGACGAAACGCGGGATGCCGGTCTCCTGCTCGACTTCGTCGCAGACGGCGCGGGCGAGCCGGGCCGCCTCGATGTTCAGCTCGTCGACCAGATGCTCGGCGCCGTAGTCGGCCTGGGAGAGAACCTGGGAGTTGAACGTGTTGGTCTCGACGATGTCCACACCGGCGTCGAGGTTCTGCCGCGTGATGTCGCGGATGATATCGGGCCGGGTGAGGACCAGCAGGTCGTTGTTGCCCTTGAGTTCCGAGGGGTGATCAGTGAAACGCTCGCCGCGGAAGTCGGCCTCCTCGAGCGGGTACTTCTGGATCTCGGTGCCCATCCCGCAGTCGAGGATCAGGATGCGCTGGGCGAGCTGGTCGCGAAGCTGTTGGCTACGATCGGTCATGGTCTAACGGTTCGCTCTGTGGCTCACGGGTTCTTCAGGCGCCCGCGCGCTATGCCGCCGCGAGGCTGCAGCCCGGATACGGCTTGCGTGGGAAGACGGAGAAGAGGGCGCGCACTCGCGCGGCCCGGCGCGGGGATGGGTGCCTGGTTGGATAATCGTTATCACGCCAGTATCTCAACCGCCGCCGCGGATTTCAACGTCGCCGCGGCGGAGGCCGTCCGCCAGGGCGCCGAGGCATAAGCTTAGCGCCGCCGGTTGCTTGATTCCCCGCAATGGCGATGCCACTTTTAATGAGCGCACGCGCGCCCGCGAGCCGGTAACGGCGGGGGCGCCCGATCCGGAACGTGGCAAAGGAGTCATCCGCGGTGAAACTTGAGACCCAGGCCGTCCATGCCGGCTACACCCCCGATCCGACCACCCGGGCGGTGGCGGTGCCCATCTACCAGACCACCTCCTACGCCTTCGATGACACGCAGCACGGGGCGGATCTCTTCGACCTGAAGGTGGAAGGGAACATCTACACGCGGATCATGAATCCGACCAACGCCGTGCTCGAGCAGCGGGTGGCGGCTATGGAAGGGGGCATCGGCGGCCTGGCGGTGGCCTCCGGCATGGCGGCGATCACCTACGCCATCCAGGCGATTACCCGCGCCGGCGATAACATCGTCTCCACCTCGCGGCTCTACGGCGGTACGTACAACCTCTTCGCCCACTCGTTGCCCATCCACGGCATCGAGGTGCGCTTCGCCGCCCAGGACGATTACGAGCGGATGGAGGCGCAGATCGACGAGCGGACGAAGGCGCTGTTCTGCGAGAGCGTCGGCAACCCCTCCGGTGAAGTGGTCGATGTCGAGCGGCTGGCCGAGATCGCCCACCGCCACGGCATCCCGCTGATGGTCGACAATACCGTGCCGACGCCCTACCTGTGGCGGCCCATCGATAACGGGGCGGATATCGTCATCCACTCCCTGACCAAGTACATGGGCGGTCACGGCACTACGGTGGGCGGGGTGATCGTCGACTCCGGCCGCTTCCCCTGGGCTAAGCACGGCGACCGGTTCCCGATGATGGTCGAGCCGGACCCCTCCTACCACGGCGTCGTCTACACCGAGGACATGGGCGAGGCGGCTTACATCACCCGCTGCCGGGTGGTGCCGCTGCGCAATATGGGTGCGGCGCTGTCGCCGTTCAACGCCTTCCAGCTGCTGCAGGGGATCGAGACCCTGCCGGTGCGCATGGACCGGCACTGCGAAAATGCCCAGCGCGTGGCCGAGTACCTGCAGTCCCATCCGCGGGTGAGCTGGGTGAAGTTCGCCGGCCTGGAGGACAGCCCGTACAAGCCGCTGGCCGATCGCTACATGGGCGGACGGGCGGCCAGCATCCTGAGCTTCGGGGTGAAGGGCGGCTTCGAGGCGGGCGCACAGTTCATCGATGCGCTGCAGCTGATCACGCGGCTGGTGAACATCGGCGATGCCAAGTCCCTGGCCTGCCATCCGGCCAGTACCACCCATCGCCAGCTCAATGAGGAGGAGCTGGAGAGCGCCGGGGTGTCGCGGGATCTGGTCCGGCTGTCCATCGGCCTGGAGCACGTCGACGACATCCTCGCCGACATCGATCAGGCCTTGAAACAGTAGTCAGCGTTCAGCGGGTCGGGCTCAGAAGGAGGGTTTCAGGGGCAGGCTCCTGGTTGTAGCGGGGCTGGCGGCAGCGAGGCCCGCCGCCACCAGCCTGTCGCCAGATCCCTCAGCCCGTACCCAGACGCTTGTACTTGATGCGGTGGGGCTGGGCGGCCTCCTCGCCGAGGCGCTTCTTGCGGTCCGCCTCGTAGTCCTGGTAATTGCCCTCGATGAAGACCGTCCGGCTCTCACCCTCGAAGGCCAGGATGTGGGTAGCGATCCGGTCCAGGAACCAGCGGTCGTGGGAGATCACCAGGGCGCAGCCGGGGAAGGTGAGCAGCGCATCCTCGAGGGCCCGCAGGGTCTCCACGTCCAGATCGTTGGTCGGCTCGTCGAGGAGTAGGGTGTTGCCGCCGCTCTGAAGCAGCTTGGCCAGGTGCACCCGGTTGCGCTCGCCGCCGGAGAGGTCGCCGACGCGCTTTTGCTGCTCGGAGCCGCGGAAGTTGAACTTGCCCACGTAGGCCCGCGACGGGGTCTCGAAGTTGCCGACCCGGATGTAGTCGTGGCCGCCGGAGATCTCCTCCCAGACCGAGTTCTCCGGGTTCAGGGCATCCCGGCTCTGGTCCACGTAGGCCAGCTCCACCGTATCGCCGACCTCGATGGTGCCGGCGTCGGGCGCCTCCTGGCCGATGATCATGCGAAAGAGCGTGGACTTGCCGGCGCCGTTGGGCCCGACCAGGCCGACGATGGCCCCCGGCGGGATGATGCAGCTCAGGTCCTCGTAAAGCAGCTCGCCGCGGAAGGCCTTCTGCACCCCGTCGGCGATGATCACCTTGTCGCCCAGGCGCGGCCCCGGCGGGATGTAGAGCTGCTGGGTCTCGTTGCGCTTCTGGAACTCCTGGGACTGCAGCTCCTCGAACTGCTTGATGCGCGCCTTGTTCTTGGCCTGGCGGCCCTTGGGGTTCTGCTGGACCCACTCGCGCTCCTGCTGGATCGCCTTGCGCTGGGCCTGCTCCTCGCGGGCCTCCTGCTGTAACCGCTTCTCCTTGTACTCGAGCCACGCGGAGTAGTTGCCCTGAAAGGGGATGCCCTCGCCGCGGTCGAGCTCGAGGATCCAGCCGGCCACGTTGTCCAGGAAGTAGCGGTCGTGGGTCACCGCAACCACGGTGCCGGGGAACTCGTGGAGGAAGCGCTCCAGCCACGCCACGCTCTCGGCGTCCAAGTGGTTGGTGGGCTCATCGAGCAGAAGCATGTCCGGCGCCGAGAGCAGCAGCTTGCACAGGGCCACCCGGCGGCGCTCGCCACCGGAGAGATTGGCCACGGAGGCGTCCCAAGGCGGCAGGCGCAGGGCGTCGGCCGCCTGCTCCAGCTTGCGGTCCAGGTCCCAGGCGCCGGCGGCCTCGATCTGGTCCTGCAGCTTGGATTGCTCGGCGATCAGGGCGTCGAAGTCGGCTTCCGGATCGGCGAACTGCGCGGAGACCTCGTTGAAGCGATCCACCAGGGCCTTGGTCTCGGCTACGCCTTCCTCGACGTTGCCGCGCACGTCCTTGTCGTCATTGAGCCTCGGTTCCTGGGGCAGGTAGCCGATCTTGATGCCAGGCTGCGGCCGCGCCTCGCCGTCGAACTCCTGGTCCTCGCCGGCCATGATGCGCAGCAGGCTCGACTTGCCCGCCCCGTTGAGCCCGAGAACGCCGATCTTGGCGCCCGGGAAGAAGGACAGCGAGATGTCCTTGAGGATCTGTCGTTTGGGGGGTACCACCTTGGATACCCGGTTCATGGTAAAGACGTACTGGGCCATAGCTCCGCCGCGTTAACGAACAGGGGTGGATGATCCGTAGGGTTACGGTCGCGATACCCCTGATTCTACCGCGTGATGGGCGGGTGGGCATCCGTTGACCATCCCTGGGCCTGGCTCCTCGGTCCGTGCGGGGGGGAGACCAGGCTCGACGCCGAGGGTCTGCCGCTGGCGGCCGTGCCTGGCGGGGCCGCCAGCGGTGCTCCGGTGCGGGCATGCAGCCGGTCAGGGAGGGTCCCGGGGCGCCAGGCGCACCAGCAGTGCCTCGAGATCGGACCGGCGGGCCGGCTTGGTGAGGAATTCGTCGCAACCGGCCTCGAAGCCCTGCTGCTCCACCTCGCTGCGCGCGTGGGCCGTGAAAAGGGCGATCGGGACCGGGGGCGCGTCCCGGCCCTCGGCCTCCTCGTCGCGGATTGCCCGCGTCAGCCGCAGGCCGTCGAGACCGGGCATCTGCAGGTCGAGCAGGAGGAGGTCGAAGGGGTGTTGGCGCCAGGTGCGCAGCGCGCTCGCGCCGTCCTCGACTACGGTGACCCGGGCCTCCATCCGTTCCAGAAGGGTCTGCGCCAGCATGGCGTTGGTCGGTTCGTCCTCGGCGACCAGGATGCGTAGACCGGGCGGGGGGCGCTCCGTCGTCTCTGTCGGCGGGCGCTGCGCCCGGGAGGCGCGCCGGTCGTCCAGCGCCTCCAGCGGGGTGGTCAGGGTGAAGGTCGATCCCCGGCCTTCGACGCTGTGCAGGTGGAGGTCGCCGCCGATCATCTGCGCGACTTCCCGGGTAATGGCCAGCCCGAGCCCGTGCCCCGGTTGCTCGCCTTCGTAGTCGCCCCGATCGAAGGCCGCGAAAACTTGGTCTCGCGTCGCCGCGGGAATGCCGGGGCCGGTGTCCTCGATGGCAAAGGCCAGCTGTTCGCCCTCGGGGCGGGCCGTCACGGTGACCCCGCCGGCCGTGGTGTACTTGACGGCGTTATCGATGAGGTTGGAGAGCGCCTGTTCCAGTCGCGTCCGGTCGCCCCGCACCCAGCGCGGGAGCCCGGCATCGACTCGGCAGATCAGATCGATGCCCTTCGCTCGCGCGGTCGGCCGATAGAGGGCGCATTGCCCCTCGATCAGCGAGGGGAGGTCCAGCGGTTCGGTATGCGCCTGTAGGCGGCCACTCTGCAGCTGGCTGAGCTCCAGCAGCGAGTCGATCAGCCCGTGCAGTCGTTCGCCGCCGCGCTGGCAGTATTCGGCGTAGCGCCTGCGTTCCTCCGCCGTGAGGTCCGTCTCGGCGAGCAGCTGGGAGAACCCCATCAGCGCATTCAGCGGGGTGCGCAGATCGTGGCTGATGGCGTTCAGGAAGTCGCTCTTGGCGCGCAGGGCCTGCTCCAGCTGCTGCTCCACCCACTTCTGATCGCTGATGTCGAAGGTCACGCTCAGGGTGGCGATGAGGTTGTTGTCGCTATCGGTGATCGGGTGGACCGAGAAGACCGCCGGGAAGGTGGTGCCGTCGCTGCGCAGCAGCTCCATCTCGCGGCGCACCGGGGTGGAATCGTGGCGGAGGTGCTCGATGATGGCCTCCGGGTGGAAGCGGTCCTCGGGGAGGTGGACCAGCGAGACCGGCCGGCCGACCAACTCGTGGCGGGCATACCCGAAGAGCGCCTCGGTGCCGGTGCTCGTCTCCTCGATGATCCCCTCCAGGTCCGTCTTGATCAGGCTGACCGAGGTGGCCGCCTGGAAGATGGCTTCGAGCTCGCGCTGCCGGTGCTCCAGCTGCCGGCGCAGCCGCTGCTCGTTCTCGCGGTGACGCAGCTCGAGCTGCGCGATGAGCAGATCGGCCAGATCCTCCAGCGGGATCAGCTCCTCCTTGCTGATCGTGCGCGGTTCGCGGTCCTGGATGCAGAGGACCCCGACGGGTTGCCCGGCGGGCGTGACCAGTGGGGCACCCGCGTAGAAGCGGATGCCGGGAGGGCCGGTGACGAGCGGATTGTCGTGGAAGCGCGGATCGGTGCGCGCGTCCTCGACCACCAGCAGCCCCCCTTCCGCGATGACGTGACCGCAGAACGAGATGGAGCGGGGGGTTTCGCAGTCTTCCAGGCCGCGGGCCGACTTGAACCACTGCCGGTCGCGGTCGACGAAGGAGACCGCGGCGATGGGTACGTCGTAGATTCGGCAGAGGGTGCGGACACAGCGATCGAAGGCCGCCTCGGCCTCGGTGTCGAGGATGCGGTAGCTGTACAGTGCCGCCAGCCGGATGTGTTCGTCATCGGGAATCGGGGCGGACTTCATGGCGCCTCCCTGGGGCGGCCGGTTCGGCTTGGACGGGTTGCACGGGCCGATACGGCTTCCAGGCCCCGGGTCCAGTTCTGCTCAGCATTACCCGCTTCGGGGCGGGGTTTCAAGTGGCCGTGGCACGCGAGCCCCGGCCCTCGCCATTGCCTGCAGAAACAAGGGGGTTGACGCCGGCGGCGATGCCTGTAGAATGCGCACCCGTAACGACACAGCGGGTGTAGCTCAGTGGTAGAGCACAACCTTGCCAAGGTTGGGGTCGTGGGTTCGAATCCCATCACCCGCTCCATCTCCCCTCCCTTTTCCGTTGTTTCCTGCTTCATGGCGCAGTGAATCGCGCCGAGTCCGAGTGGCCCGTCCCTCGCCACGGGCCACCTCCGCGTCTTGTCCGTCAACACATTACCGCTCTGCGTCGCGGTGTGCCGTGCGTACAAACTCGGTGTGCTCGCAGCCCGGGCACGGCGGGATGTGGCCGGGGCGCTGCAGCGTGATGGTGCGCCCGCAGGCGATGCACGCCAGTTCGCCGGGGCCGGCGATCTCGTCGGTGTGGTAGAGGCTGGGCTCGCCGGTGGTTACGAATCCGCGCAGTTCCATGCTGGTGCGGTCGGCCACCGAGGAAAAGGCGTCCCACAGCCAGCTCTCCAGCATCTGTAGGTCCATGCGCAGCCAGTCGCGCAGCGGGTGGTCGTGGCTGCGGTCGGCCAGCCAGGCGCCCGCCTCCTCCAGGTCGCGCTGCAGGGCGTCGCCCACCCGGTCGGCGTCGGCGCGGGGCAGTTCGCCGTCGGCGACCATGGCTCGCTTGACCTCCTCCAGGGCTTGGGCCAGGCGCGGGCCGCCATCCTCGCAGCTGGCGAAGCGCTCGCGCAGGCGGGTGAGCATGCGCTCGTAGCTGGTGGGCAGGTGGCCCGCCTGGTGTTCCGGGTCGGACTTTTTGCTCATGCGGCCTCCGTGTCGGGTCGATGCCATCGCACCTCGGGTACTGGGTACCAAGGTACTAGCAACGCCGGCCGATGTGCAGATTGCTTGCCGGATGCGAGCCTGCCCGGCGGATCCGGGGGCCGCGCAACTAGAACCCCGGGACGTGGCTCCGTTATCCTGCACGGCTCACCTGCCCGGGAAAGCGACAGACACCGATGGACAACCAGTACCGACCGAAAGAGATCGAAGCCGAGGCCCAGGCCTACTGGGAGCAGCAGCAGACCTTCAGGGCGCGCGAGGACACCGGACGCCCCAAGTACTACTGCCTGTCGATGTTCCCGTACCCCAGCGGACGGCTGCACATGGGCCACGTACGCAACTACACCATCGGCGACGTGGTCAGCCGGTATAAGCGCATGCAGGGCTACAACGTCCTCCAGCCCATGGGCTGGGACGCCTTCGGACTGCCCGCCGAGAACGCCGCCATGGAGCGCGGGGTGCCACCGGCAGCGTGGACCCGCGAGAACATCGCCGCCATGCGCGAGCAGCTCAAGGGGCTCGGCTTTGGGTACGACTGGTCCCGCGAGCTGGCCACTTGCGATCCCGACTACTACCGCTGGGAGCAGTGGCTGTTCACGCGGCTCTACCGCAAGGGGCTGGTCTACCGCGATACCGCGGCGGTGAACTGGGACCCGGTGGATCAGACCGTGCTCGCCAACGAGCAGGTGATCGAGGGGCGGGGCTGGCGCTCCGGGGCCCTGGTCGAGCGGCGCGAGATCCCGCAGTGGTTCCTGCGTATCACCGACTACGCCGACGAGCTGCTCGAGGCGCTCGATGAGCTCGAAGGGTGGCCCGAGCAGGTGCGCAATATGCAGCGCAACTGGATTGGCCGTTCCGAGGGCGTCGAGCTGAGTTTCGATCTGGCCGGTCGCGACGAGCAGCTGACCGTCTTTACCACGCGCCCGGACACCCTCTACGGGGTCACCTATATGGGCCTGGCGCCGGAGCATCCGATCAGCCTGGAGCTGTCCGAGGGCAACCCGGCCATCGCCGAGCTGGTTGACGAAGCCCGCTCGGGCGGCACGGCGGAGGCCGATCTGGCCACCCGCGAGAAGCGCGGCGCCGACACCGGGCTCGAGGCCGTGCATCCGCTCACCGGTGAGCGGATCCCGGTCTGGGTTGCCAACTTCGTGCTCATGGAGTACGGGTCCGGCGCGGTCATGGCGGTGCCCGCCCACGATCAGCGTGACTGGGAGTTCGCCAGCGCCTATGGGCTGCCCATCCGGCCCGTCGTGCACCCGGCCGACGGCAGCGAGCTGGACATCTCCGCCGGTGCCTTCAGCGACTACGGCGTGTTGGCCGACTCCGGCCCGTTCAGCGGCATGCCCTCTGATCGCGCCTTCGTGGCCATCGCCGAGCGCCTCGAGGGCGAGGGGCGGGGCCAGCGTCGGGTGCAGTACCGCCTGCGCGACTGGGGTGTGTCGCGGCAGCGCTACTGGGGCGCCCCGATCCCCATGATCCACTGTGCCGACTGTGGCCCGGTCCCCGTTCCCGACGATCAGCTGCCGGTGACGCTGCCCGAGGACGTGGCGATCAGCGGTAGCGGCTCGCCGATCAAGTCCATGCCGTCGTTCTACGAGACCACCTGCCCCGAGTGTGGCGGTGCGGCGCAGCGTGAGACGGACACCTTCGACACCTTCATGGAGTCGTCCTGGTACTTCGCCCGCTTCGCCTGCGCCGATCAGGACAGCGCCATGCTCGACGAGCGGGCGGACCACTGGGCCCCGGTGGATCAGTACATCGGTGGGATCGAGCACGCCGTTCTGCATCTGCTTTACGCGCGTTTCTACCACAAGGTGCTGCGCGACGAGGGGCTGGTCAGCTCCGATGAGCCGTTCACCCGGCTGCTCACCCAGGGCATGGTGCTCAAGGACGGGACCAAGATGTCCAAGTCCAAGGGCAATACCGTCGACCCCCAAGAGCTCGTCGAACGTTTCGGCGCCGATACCGTGCGCCTGTTCACCATGTTCGCGGCGCCGCCGGATCAGTCCCTGGAGTGGTCGGATTCCGGGGTCGAGGGCGCTTACCGCTTCCTGCGCCGCCTCCATGGCCTGGTGCGCGATCACGTCGCACGCGGTTCGGCGCCGGCGCTGGATCCGCAGGCGCTCAGCGACCCCCAGCGCGATTTGCGGCGCAAGGTTCACGAGACCATCGCCAAGGCCTCCGATGACATCGGCAAGCGCTTCACCTTCAATACCGCCATCGCGGCGGTGATGGAGCTGTGCAACGCCTTGGGCAAGGCCGGGGACGACAGCGACGCTGGCCGTGCGGTGATGCAGGAGGGGCTGGAGGCAGCCGTGCTGATCCTGGCGCCGATCACCCCGCACCTTTGCCACCACCTGTGGTTCGAGCTCGGCCATACGGCCCCGGTGGTCGAGGCCGCCTGGCCCGAGGCGGACGAGCAGGCGCTGGTCCGTGACGAGGTGGAGCTGGTGGTCCAGGTTAACGGCAAGCTTCGCGGCCACGTCACCCTGCCCGCCGACGCCGATGAGCAGCAGGCCCGGGAGGCGGCGCTGGCCGAGCACAACGTGCAGCGCTTCGTGGCCGACAAGGAGATCAGGAAGGTGGTCTTCGTCCCCGGCAAGCTCATCAACGTGGTGGCCAAGTAGCGGCCTTCCGCCGCCAGGGGGTGCGGATGCGATTATCGTGGCGGAACCGGTCCCAGGGGGTGGTCGGGCTGCTGGGCGTGGCAGTACTGGCCCTGGCGCTGAGCGCCTGCGGCTGGCAGCTGCGTGGCGCCCCGGGCGGGATCTCGCTGGACGACCGGGTCATTCAGGTGGTGGACGAGGCGGGTAGCAGCGAGCTGCGCCGCGAGGTGCGCCGCGCCATCGAGGGGGGCGGCGGGCAGTACACCGAGAGCGCCGCCGGTGCCGAGTGGGTGCTGACCCTGCACGGTCGGGGCAGCAGCCGCGACACCGCCTCGGTCGGGGCCGGCGGTGATGTGCTCGACTACCGGCTGATCTACACCATCGACTACAGCGTGGTCGATGCCGAGGGCGAGACGCGAATCCAGCGCACCTCGTTGGATGCCCAGCGCACCTTTGCCGATCCGGACGGCGGGGCCGACGAGCGCCGGGCCCGCGAGGCGGAGTTGGAGGAGGAGCTGCGAGCCGACGCCGTGCGCTTGCTGATGCTGCGGCTCCAGGCTCTGCGCTGATGGCCGAGCGGCCGGAGACCCTGCATCGCCAGCTCGAGCGCGGGGTGCTGCCCCGGGTCTGCTTCATCGCCGGGGAGGAGCCGCTGCTCCAGCGCGAAGCCGCCGACGCCGTGCGCCGTGCGGCCCGCGAGGCCGGGCACGCCGAGCGCGAGGTGCTCGATGTCGATGCCGGGTTCGACTGGGGGCGGCTGACCGAGGCTGCGGGCAGCCTGTCGCTGTTCGGCGATCGCCGCCTCCTGGAGGTGCGCATGCCCGGCGGCAAGCCCGGGCGCGACGGGGCCGAGGCCCTCAAGTCCTACTGCCGCGACGCCCCGGAGGACACCGTCTTGCTGGTGACCAGTGGCCGCCTGGAGCGTTCGGCCCGGGAGGCGGCGTGGGCGCGGGCGCTGGCCGGGGCCGGCATCTTTGTCTACTGCTGGCCGGTGCCGGGCCGCGACATGCCGCGCTGGGTGGCCGAGCGGCTGCGCCGCGCCGGGCTGCAGGCGGACCCCGAGGCGGCGGCGCTCATCGCCGAGCGCTCCGAGGGCAACCTGCTGGCTGCGGACCAGGCGGTGGAGAAGCTGCGCCTGCTCGTCGGCAGCGGGGGCGGTGTGGATGTCGAGACGGCCGCCGGGGCCCTGGCCGACAGCGCCCGCTATACCGTGGACGATCTGGCCGACGCTGCCCTGGACGGGGAGTGGACGCGGGCGCTGCGCGTTCTGGCCGCGCTGGAGGAGGAGGGCGTGCAGCCTCCGCTGATCCTCTGGGCCCTGGCCCGGGATATCCGTGTGGCGGCACGGCTGGCGGCCGGCGCCGACGAGGGCGTGCTGCAGCGCGAGCGGATCTGGAAGCGGCGGGCCGCGCGGTTGCGCAATGCCGCCCGCCGGCGCCCGGTGGCCACCTGGCGGCAGTTGCTGCAGCGCTGCCACCGGGTGGATCGGGCGATCAAGGGGCTCCCGCCGGGGGAGCCGTGGGAGCAGCTGCGGGCCCTGGTCTCTCGCCTGGCGCGTGCCATGGCAAAATAGTGCCGGAAGGTACACCCTGTTCCTGATCGAGGCCATTTGAGCAAACCCGATGAGTGCAGAGCAGTCGAGCGACATCACCGAGACCATCCGGCGGGTCGGGCAGCAGGCCCGGGCGGCCGGGCGTGCCCTGGCACGTTCCGGCACCGGGGCGCGTAACAGCGCCCTGGCAGCCATTGCCGCCCGCATCGAGGCGGGTGCCGAGGCCATCGCCGCGGCCAACGCCGCGGACCTGGACGCTGCCCGCGAGGCCGGGCTCGATCCGGCCCTGATCGACCGCATGGAGCTGACCCCGGGGCGCATCCAGGGTATGGCCGACGGGTTGCGCGAGATCGCCGGGCTGCCGGACCCGGTTGGCGCGGTGCGCGAACTCTCCGCGCGGCCCTCGGGGATCCAGGTCGGCCGCATGCGCATGCCCATCGGGGTGATCGGCATCATCTACGAGTCTCGTCCCAACGTCACCGCCGATGCCGCCGGGCTGTGCATCAAGTCGGGCAACGCCACCATCCTGCGCGGCGGCTCCGAGGCGATCCGTTCCAATCGGGCCATCGCTGAGCAGATCCGCGCCGGGCTGGAAGATGCCGGGCTGCCCGGCGACGGCGTCCAGGTGGTCGCGACCACGGATCGGGATGCCGTCGGCGCCCTGATCCAGATGCCCGAGTCGGTGGACGTGATCGTTCCGCGCGGCGGCAAGGGCCTGGTCGAGCGCATCGCGCGCGAGGCGCGGGTGCCGGTGATCAAGCACCTCGACGGGGTCTGCCACGTCTACATCGACGGGGCGGCCGATACCGACAAGGCAGTGGCCATCGCCGTCAATGCCAAGACGCAGCGCATGGGCACCTGCAACACGATGGAGACGCTGCTGGTGGACGAGGCCGCCGCCGGGCGCGTCCTCCCGGAGATCGGCCGCCAGTTGCGCGAGGCCGGGATCGAGGTGCGCGGCTGCCAGCGCACCCGGGACCGGCTCGCCGAGGCTGTACCTGCCACGGAAGCGGACTGGGCTACCGAACACCTGGGGCCGACCCTCTCGGTGCGAGTGGTGGACGGTTTCGAAGAGGCCGTGGCGCACATCGAGCGCTATAGCTCCGGGCATACCGAGGCCATCGTCACCGAGAGTTATCCGCTGGCCCAGCGCTTCCTCCGCGAGGTGGATTCCAGCTCGGTGATGGTCAATGCCTCGACCCGTTTCGCCGACGGTCAGGAGTACGGCCTCGGTGCCGAGATCGGGATCAGCACCGACAAGCTCCACGCCCGCGGCCCGGTGGGGCTGGAAGGGCTGACCACCGAGAAGTGGATCGTCCTTGGTGACGGCCACGTCCGCAGCTGACAGCGAGGTGAGTCGCCGCGTGAGACAACCGCTGCGCACCATTGGCCTGCTTGGTGGCACGTTCGACCCGATCCACTACGGTCACCTGCGCCCGGCTGAGGAGGTCCGCGAGGCGGTACAACTCTCCGAGCTGCGCCTGATCCCGGCGCGCATCCCGCCCCACCGCGCTCGCCCGCGGGTCGGGCCGGAGCAGCGGGCGGAGCTGGTGCGCCGGGCCGTGGCGGGCAATCCCAGCGCCTGTGTCGATGAGCGCGAGCTCCATCGCGACGGCCCCTCCTACACCGTCGACACGCTGGCCGAGCTCCGAGCCGAGCTGGGCGGGGTCTCGCTTTGTCTGATCCTTGGCTACGACACGTTCCTGGGCCTGCCGGGCTGGTCGCGCTGGCGGCTGCTGTTCGAGCGTGCCCACGTCGTGGTCACTGAGCGGCCCGGCGTGCGCGGCGCGCTGCCCGAAGCACTTGCCGAGGAAGTGGCCGACCGCGTCACCGAAGAGCCGGCGGGCCTGCGTCATAGCCCGGCCGGGCGCATCCTGTTCCAGGCGGTGACACCGGTGGATATCTCCGCCACGGGGATCCGCCGTTCCCTGGCCGTGGGTCGGTCCGTGCGCTATCTGCTGCCCGAGGCGGTGCGGCAGCGGGTGGTCGAGGCGGGCTGGTACGGCTATCCGCAGTTGTAAGAGGTCGTCATGGTGGTGGAAGAGCTGGAGCAACGGATCCGCGAGTCCCTCGACGGGATCAAGGCCCTGGACACGGTGGCCATTGATGTCCGCGGGCGCACGCCGGTGACCGACCTGATCGTGGTCACCACTGGCACCTCCCGTCGCCACGTGCACGCGGTGGCGCGCAGCCTGGTCGACGACGCCAAGGCCAGCGGGCTGACGCCGCTGGGCGTGGAGGGCGACGAGCCGAACTCGGAGTGGGTGCTGATCGACCTGGGTGATGCCGTGGTCCACGTCATGACCCGGGAGAGCCGCGATTTCTACCGGCTTGAGCGCATGTGGGAGATGGACGAGGCGTGCGCCTCCACCTCGTCGCAGTAGGCCAGAAGCCGCCGCGCTGGGTGCGGGACGGTTTCGAGGACTACGCCCGGCGCCTGGGCAGGGGGTGGCGTCTGGAACTGCACGAGGTCAGTGCCGGCGGGCGCGGCAACGACGACCCCCACGCCCGCGAGCGCGAGGGCGAGCGGCTGCTCCGGGCGCTGCCGTCGCGGGCGGTCTGCGTGGCCCTGGACGAGGCCGGCAAGCCCCGCGACACCCGGCAGTGGGCGCGCAGCCTGGAGCGCTGGAGCCACGAGGGTGGCGAGGCAGCCTTCGTCATCGGCGGCGCCGACGGGCTGAGTGAGGCGGTCCGCGAGCGCGCCGATGCCTGTTGGTCGCTGTCGCCGCTGACCCTTCCGCACATGCTGGTGCGGGTGCTGGTCGCCGAGCAGGTCTACCGCGCCTGGACGCTGCTCAGCGGGCATCCGTATCATCGAACCTGAGCGCACCGCCACAAGGTCTAGGGAAATGGAGCCTTACATCATCCTCGCATCCGGGTCGCCCCGCCGGCGCGAATTGCTCGAGCGCATTGGTATCGGGTATCACACGCTGCCGGTCGCCGTCGACGAAACCCCGGAGCCCGGTGAGGGCGCCGAGATGTTCGTCCTGCGCATGGCCCTGGAGAAGGCCCGGCGCGGCTACGCCGCTGCTGAGCAAAAGGCGCCGGCGCTCGGCGCGGATACCGCGGTGGTCCTCGACGGTGAGATCCTTGGCAAGCCCGCCAGCGAGGCCGACGCCCACGGTATGCTCGAGCGCCTGTCGGGGCAGACCCACCGGGTGGTGACCGGGGTGGCGCTGGTCGACGATCGCGAGGCCACCCGGCTGTCGGTCAGCCAGGTGACCCTGCGCGAGATCACCGCCGAGGAGCGGGCCCGCTACTGGGCCAGCGGCGAGCCGGTGGACAAGGCTGGGGCCTACGCCATCCAGGGCCGGGGCGGGGTCTTCGTCGAACACCTGGAGGGTAGTTACACCGGGGTCATGGGGCTGCCGCTCTACGAGACCACGCTGCTGCTCGACAAGCTCGAGATCCCCTGGCGCGAGCGCTGGTAGGGGGCGCGTGAGCCAGGAGATCCTCATCAACCTCACCCCCCGCGAGACGCGGGTGGCCCTGGTCGAGAACGGCGTCCTTCAGGAGGTCCACCTGGAGCGGGCCCGCCGCCGCGGGCTGGTGGGCAACATCTACCTGGGCCAGGTGCGCCGCGTGCTGCCCGGTATGCAGGCAGCCTTCGTGGATGCCGGGCTGGAGCGCACCGCCTTCCTGCACGTCTCGGATCTGCAGCGCGAATCCGGCGGACCCCCGCCCCCCATCGACCGGCTGCTGCGCGAGCAACAGGCGCTGCTGGTGCAGGTCATCAAGGACCCGATCGGCAACAAGGGGGCCCGGCTCACCACGCAGATCACCGTGCCCTCGCGCTACCTGGTCCTGACCCCGCACTCCGCGGGCGTGGGCATTTCGGCGCGGATCGAGGAGGAGGCCGAGCGCGAGCGGCTGCGTGCGGTGGCTCAGGGGTTCGACGCCGAGCGCGGGGAGGCCGGGCTGATCTTCCGCACCGCGGCGGAGGGGGCCGCGGACGAGGCGTTGAGTGCCGACCACGACTTCCTCGTGCGGCTCTGGGAGAGCATCCGCCGGCGCGCCGGCGAGGCGCAGCCCGGGACCCTGGTCCACGAGGATCTGCCCCTGCTGCTGCGTGCCCTGCGGGATCTGGCCACCCGGGACTTGGAGCGGGTTCGGGTGGACTCCCGCGAGGGTTACCTTCGCCTGCGTGACTTCTGCAAGGACCTGCTGCCCCATGTTGCCGAGCGGGTGGAGCTTTACGCCGGCGAGCGGCCGATCTTCGATCTCTACGGGGTTGAAGAGGAGATCGAGCGCGCTCTGTCGCGCCGTGTGGATCTCAAGTCCGGCGGGCATCTGATCATCGATCAGACCGAGGCGATGACCACCATCGATGTGAACACCGGTGGTTTCGTCGGCAATCGCAACGTCGATGAGACCATCTTCAAGACCAACCTGGAGGCCGCCCAGGCCATCGCCCGGCAGCTGCGCCTGCGCAACCTCGGCGGCATCATCATCGTCGATTTCATCGACATGACCGACGCCGAGCACCGCCGCCAGGTTCTGCGTGCCCTGGAAAAGGCCCTCGAGCGGGATCACGCCAAGACGCAGATCGGTGCCGTCTCCTCGCTGGGGCTGGTGGAGATGACCCGCAAGCGGACGCGGGAGAGCCTCGAGCAGGTGACCTGCGAGCCGTGTCCGACCTGCGGTGGCCGGGGTACGGTGAAGAGCGCCGAAACGGTGGTCTACGAGATCTTCCGCGAGATCCTGCGCGAGGTGCGCCAGTTCGAGTCGCAGCGGGTGATCGTGCTGGCCGCGCCGTCGGTCGTTGAGGTGCTACTCGACGAGGAATCCACCAGCCTGGCGCAGCTTGAGGAGTTCATCGAGCGACCCATCGAGCTGCAGGTCGAGTCCCTCTACGTGGCCGACCAGTACGACGTCATTCCCGTATAATCCGTCGTTATGGTTGCCCTGATGCGCCGCTTCGGCCCGCGCGTGCTGCGCGGCCTGCGCCTGGTGCTGCTGGCGGCGCTGTTCGGCGCTGCAGCACTGCGTCTGGCCGTCTGGCTGGCCCCCAACTTGAACGCGCCGGTGGAACGGTTGGCTGCCGAGGCCCTCGGGGCGCCGGTGGCCGTGGACAGTGCTGATCTGGTCTGGCGCGGCCTGTGGCCGGGGATCGAGCTGACCGGTGTGCGGGTCGGGGACGAGGCGCCGATCACCCTGGAGCGGACCACGCTGACCCCTGCGCCGCTGGAGAGCCTGCGTGCCGGCGCGCTCCGGTGGGCCGCCGTGTCGGCGGCGGGGTTGCGCGTCACCGTGGAGGCGGACCGGCATGGCTGGTCCGTGCCGGGGCTGGGGGACGGGGTGCAGCAAGGGGCGGCGGCGCTGGACCTGCGGGCGGTCCCGCGGCGTGTGGCGTTGCGCGATGCCGCCGTGGAGCTGATCCCCCGCCGGGGTACGGCCGGGGAGCGTGTCCGTTTCGAGCTGGCCGGACGCCGCGACGCCGAGGCGCTGGAGTTCGGCCTGCGCAGCGCCGGGGACGAGGCTGGGCCGGGCCGGGGGCTGCAGCTGGCCGCCCGGTTGCCCTTGCAGGCGCCCGCCGCGGCGACCGTTTATGCGGCGTTTGACGGGGTCGCCGTGGCTCCCTGGGCAGCCGTCCTGACCGATACGCGTGCCTCCGGGATCCTCGACGGTCGGCTCTGGCTGGAGCTGGCCGACGGCCGGGCCGATGCTCTCCACGGCAATCTGCGCGGTCGTGACCTGGGCATGGAGCCGCGGCGGCCGGCGCCGGGAGTCGACAACCTGGCCGCCGAGGCGCGCTTTGCCGGGCGGGACTGGACCGCTGAACTGGCCGCGGCCGAGACGGCGCTCGAGCTGCCCTGGTTGTTCCGGGAGGATGTCGCCGTGGGCCGGGCCCGGGCAGTGCTCGGCGGTAGCTGGCAGCCCGACGGGCGCTGGTCCGTCGAGCTGCCGCGGGTGTTTGTCGAGAACGCCGATACCCGCGCCAGCGGGCGCGGGTCGCTCACCGGCGGCGATGGTGACACCCCGCGGTTGTTCCTGCGCGCCAGCGCCGATGAAATCCCCATCGAGCGGGTGCCCGCCTACGTGCCGGCCGGGGTCACGCCACCGGAGGTGGTCGAGTGGCTGGAGGACGGCCTGCTCGGCGGCACCGCCCACGGTGCCGAGCTGCTCTTCTTCGGCCGTCCCGACCGCTTCCCCTTCGACGCCGGTGACGGTGTCTTCGACGTCCGTGCCGGGGTGCGCGGTGGCCAGTTGCGTTACGACCGCGGTTGGCCGCGGCTGACCGGCATCCACGCCGACCTGCGCTTCCATAACGCCAGCATGGCCATCACCGGTCGCGGGTACACCAACGGGGTGGAACTGCGCGACGTGGCGGTGGGTATCCACGATCTGCGCGAGCCCATCCTCACCGTGCGCGGTCGAGGCGAGGGCGATGCCGGTGGTGGTCTGGGCTTCCTCGCCGGCTCTCCGCTGGGGCGCGAGTGGCTCGGCGATCCGGTGCCGCTGTACGCCAGCGGCCCGATGGCCCTCGACCTGGATCTGGCCGTGCCCCTGGAGATGGTTCACCCCGAGACGGTCCTGCTCGACGGCCGGGTGCAGCTCCACGGGGTCGATGCGGGCATCGATCGCTGGGTGCATGCCCAGGCACTGACCGGTGCCCTGAGCTTCGATGCCGCCGGCATACGCAGCGCCGGGGAGCTGACCGGCCGCTGGGGCGGCGAACCGCTGTCGATTGGGGTGCGTACCGCCACCGTGGAAGGGCGGTCGCGCATCCTCCTCGACGCCGCCGGTCATGGCACGCCAGCGAGCCTCCTCGAGGGGCTGGCCGAGGATCCGGCCTGGCTGAGCGGTGCCGCCCCGTGGTCGGTCCGTGCCCGCCTGCCAGCCTTCCAGCCGCACCTCCAGAGGCCGGAGATGAGCCTGCGGGTGCGCTCGAGCCTCGCAGGCACGCAGATGGCCCTGCCGGCACCGTTCGGGGTCGAGCGCGACGAGCGCCGCCACGTGCAGGCGGACTTGGGCTTCTCGGCCGGGGGGCTCGAGTCGTACTGGCTGAGCTACGGTGAGGAGCTGATGCGCGCCGGGGCGGCGGCGGGCGAAGACGGCCTGCCGCGGTCGCTGGCCCTGCGCTTCGGCCCCGGTGCGTTGAGGTTGCCGACCCGCGGGAGTGTCGTCGAGGGCCGGATCGACGAGCTGGACCTCGATGCCTGGCGGCGCTGGCTGATCGGGCAGGCCGGCGACGGTCTGTCCGGTCTGGGTGCGCAGGGCGCGGCCTGGCGGCCGCCGCTGCCGCTGCGTGGCCACTTGCGCGTCGGCGATCTGACCGTCGGCGCACGGGGGTACGGCGACCAGACGCTGGCGGCGGAGTGGTATGCCGATCAGCCCGGGCAGCTGGCCCTGCGCGGCGATCTGATCAGCGGTCAGGTCACCTGGGACGAGGCGTTGCGGCGGGTCCGGGCCGACCTGGATCACCTGGATCTGCCGGTGCCGCAGGCTGCCCCGGATGCCGGGCCGGACCTGGCTGACCCCCGTCCCCGCATGGCCGGGCCCGGCGCGGCGGCTTGGCCCGAGGTGGATATCGACGTGGCCAGTGTGCGTCTCGCCGGCCGCGTGGCCGGTGCCGGTCGAGTCCGGCTGCGCCCCCGCGGCGAGGTGCTGTACATGGATGAAGCCAGTATCCGCGGGCCCACGCTGCACCTGGTGACCAGCGGGGAGTGGCGGCCCACCGGAACGGCACTGCGGGGCCGGCTGCGCAGCGGCGATGTGGGGGATCTGCTCGGATTGCTGCAGGCACCGCGGGCGGTGACGGTGGCGGACGTCGACATCTCCGCCGAGCTCGGCTGGCCCCAGGCTCCGTGGGGGGTGGAGCTGGCCGATCTGGTGGGCGCGGTGCGGGTGCGCATGAACGACGGGCGCATCACCGACGTGGATCCGGGCGCCGGGCGCGTGGTGGGGCTGCTGGGGCTGCGTATGCTGCCGAGGCGGATCCTGCTCGACTTCGCCGACCTCTCCGGGCAGGGTTTTGCCTTCGATCGCATCAGCGGCCGGGTGACCGCTGCCGGTGGCTACGCCCACGTCGATGATCTGCGCATCGCCGGACCGGCGGCGCGCGTTACCATATCGGGGAACATGAATCTGGCGCAGCGTGTCTACGATAATCATGTCGTTGTCGAGCCGCGCCTCGGGGCGACGTTGCCGCTACTCGGGGCGCTGCTCGGCGGCGGGGTGGGGGCTGCCGGCGGTTTCCTGGCCGATCAACTGCTGGGCGAGGGGGTGGACCGGGCAGCGGCGGTGCGCTATCGCGTGGCGGGGCCGTGGCACGAGCCCCGCGTCATCAGGCTTGGAGTCGAGGATGCAACACAGCGCTAATCGAGCCCGAGGGCTCTCCGAGAACGGCCAGTCCCGGCGTCACAACCTGGCGGCGGTGCAGATGGCCTCGGGCCCCCACGTCGAGGCCAACCTCCAGGAGGCCGAACGGCTCATCGGCGAGGCCGCCGAGGCCGGGGCCGAGCTGGTGGTCCTGCCCGAGAACTTCGCCATCATGGGCTACCAGGACACCGACAAGCTCAAGCACGCCGAGGCCGAGGGCAACGGTCCCATCCAGGCGTTCCTAGCCGAGCAGGCCCGTCGCCACCGAATCGTGCTGGTCGGCGGCACCATCCCGCTGCAGGGCGCGACTCCTGAGCGCATCCGGCCGGCGGCGACGGTCTACGGTCCCGATGGCAGCCGCCTGGCCTGCTACGATAAGATTCATCTATTCGATGTAGAGGTGGCTCCAGGCGAGGCCTATCGGGAATCGAACACCCAGCAGCCCGGGGAGACCCCGTTGGTGGTGGAGACGCCGCTCGGGCGGCTCGGCGTGGCAGTCTGCTACGACCTGCGCTTCCCGGAGCTATTCCGCGAGCTGGCCGCCCAGGGGGCAGAGATCCTAGCGGTTCCATCGGCCTTCACCGCCGTGACCGGCGAGGCGCACTGGAGCGTGCTGGTCCGTGCCCGGGCCATCGAGAATCTCTGCTACGTGGTGGCGTCGGATCAGGGCGGCTACCACGTCAATGGCCGTGAGACCCACGGTGAGAGCATGATCGTCGACCCGTGGGGGCGCGTCATGAAGAGCCTGGAACGCGGCGCCGGGGTGATCACCGTGGAGGTGAGCCTGAGCCGCCTGCACGAGATCCGGGAGCGTTTCCCGGCCCTCCTTCACCGCAAGTTGTAGGTGACCGAATGATGAACCACGCCGAAGCCGCTACTGCGACCCCGGACCCGCTTCGTCAAGCCGAGGAGCGGTTGCTGGCGCCGGCCGCACTCGACGAGGCGCGCCTCGGTCAGGTGTTCAGCCGCCTGCTGCGCCCAGGCGTGGACTTCGCCGATCTCTATTTCCAGGCCGCCCGGCGCGAGGCCTGGGTGCTTGAGGACGGCATCGTCCGCGAGGGCAGCCATAGCATCGACCGCGGTGTGGGTGTACGTGCCGTCAGCGGCGAGAAGACCGGGTTCGCCTACTGCGACGAGATTGGTCTGGAGGCGTTGCTGGATGCCTCCTCGGCTGCTGGTGCGGTGGCGCGCAGCGGACAGAGCCGCAGCCTGGCCGCCTTCCGCAGCGGTGCCGTGGGCGGGCTCTACCACGGCGATGATCCGCTGGCGAGCCTCAGCGCGGACGACAAAGTGGCCCTGCTGCACCGTGCCGAGGCCGCGGCGCGTGCCGTCGACCCGCGCATCGTCCACGTGGTGGTGAGCCTGGCCGGTGCCCACGACACCATCCTGGTGGCGAACTCCGAGGGCGGCTGGGCCGGGGATATCCGCCCGCTGGTCCGGCTCAACGTCTCGGTGCTGGCGGCCGCCGGCGAGCGCCGCGAGAGCGGGGCTTCCGGTGGGGGCGGGCGTTACGACTACACGCGTTTCGTCGAGCCGGAGCGTGTCGAGGCCTATGCCCGCGAGGCGGCCCGTCAGGCGCTGGTCAACCTCGAGGCCGAAGAGGCGCCGGCGGGGAATCTGCCCGTGGTCCTCGGTCCCGGGTGGCCCGGGGTGCTCCTGCACGAGGCCGTCGGCCATGGCCTGGAGGGGGATTTCAACCGCAAGGGGACCTCGGCATTCACCGACCGCATTGGCGAGCGGGTGGCCTCTCCGCTGTGCACCGTCGTCGACGACGGTACCATCGCCCATCGGCGGGGGTCGCTGAACATCGATGACGAGGGCCACCCCAGCCAGTGCAACACCCTGATCGAGGACGGGGTGCTCACCGGCTACATGCAGGACCGGCAGAATGCCGGACTGATGGGCATGGCGCGCACCGGTAATGCCCGCCGGGAGTCCTACGCCCACCTGCCCATGCCGCGGATGACCAATACCTACATGCTCGCCGGTCCCCACGGCCCCGACGAGATCATCGCCTCGGTGGACCGGGGGCTGTACGCGGTGAACTTCGGCGGCGGCCAGGTGGACATCACCTCGGGCAAGTTCGTCTTCTCGGCCAGCGAGGCCTACTGGATCGAGAACGGGCGTATCCAGCACCCGGTCAAGGGCGCGACCCTCATCGGCAACGGGCCGGATGTGCTCACACGGGTGAGTATGGTGGGCAACGACCTGAAGCTCGACGGCGGTATCGGGGTCTGCGGCAAGGAGGGGCAAAGCGTCCCCGTGGGGGTCGGCCAACCAACGCTCAGGGTCGACGGCATGACCGTCGGCGGCACCCAGGCCTGATCGCCCCGCGCCGTCGCCTGGAAACCCAACTGACAACGGAGAAGGCGAATCCATGCCGGATCCCCGCAACGAACTACCCGCCCCGGCAGCGCTGGAAGGTCTGGTGCAGCAGGCCCTCGACGAGGCCCGCGGGCACGGGGCCGATGCTGCCGAGGCGGCCTGCTCCGGCGACATCGGCCTTTCGGTGAACGTTCGCAAGGGTGAGATCGATACCCTGGAGCACCACCGTGGCCGGGATATGGGGGTCACCGTGTACTTCGGTGGCCGCAAGGGCAGTGCCTCGGCCGGGGAGCTGTCCGAGCAGGCGGTGCGCGAAGCCGTGCAGGCGGCCTGCGACATCGCCCGCTACACCTCCGAGGACCCTGCGAACGGTCTGGCACCGGCCGAGCGCATGGCGGTGGACCCGCCGGACCTCGACCTCGATCACCCCTGGCCCCTGTCGGCGGACGACGCCGTGGAGCTCGCCCGCGACTGCGAGGCGGCGGCGGTGGAGGCCGATCGGCGTATCGAGAACACCGAGGGTGCCGGGGTCAGCATCCACCGCGGCCTGCACGCCTACGGCAACAGCCACGGTTTCTTTTCGGTGCTGCCGGAGTCGCGCCACGGTATCCACTGCGTGGCGGTGGCCGGACGCGGCGAGGCCATGCAGCGCGACCACTGGTACAGCGTGGCCCGCGACCCCGCGGCTCTGGAGGAGGCCCGGGCTGTGGGGCGCCAGGCGGCCGAGCACGCCGTGGCCCGGCTTGGCGCCGAGAGTCTCAACACCGAACGGGTACCGGTGCTCTTCCGTGCTCCCGTGGCCCGCGGGCTGGTGGGCCATCTGGTCTCGGCGGTCCGGGGCAGTGCCCTGTACCGGCAGGCTTCGTTCCTGGTCGACAGCGCCGGCGAGCAGCTCTTCCCCGCCTGGCTGCATATGGTCGAGCGGCCGCACATTTGCCGGGCGCTGGGCAGCACGGCGTTCGATGCGGAAGGGGTGGCCACCACCGAGTCGGCGCTGGTGCAGGACGGGGTGCTGCAGCGCTATGTGCTGGACAGCTACTCCGCCCGCCGTCTGGGCCTGGAGACCACAGCCAACGCCGGCGGCGTCCACAACCTGGAGGTCAGCGGCGGCGATGAGGACTTCGACGCCCTGCTCCGGCGCATGGGCCGCGGGTTGGTGGTCACTGAGCTGATGGGCCAGGGGGTCAACCTGGTCACCGGCGACTACTCCCGTGGTGCCGCCGGTTTCTGGGTGGAGAACGGGGCCATCGACCGCCCGGTCCAGGAGATCACCATCGCCGGCCATCTGCGCGATCTTTTTGCCGGCATCCAGGCGGTGGGCGGCGACGTGGACCGGCGCGGCAACATCCGCTGTGGCTCGATCCTGGTCGAGGAGATGACCGTCGCCGGGCAGTGAGCGTCCGGTGCCGGGCGCGGGTCAACCGTGCTCGGTCTCGCCGAAGCCCTCGGCCACCAGACGGGTTAGGGCCTCGAGGGCGGCCTCGGCGTCCGCGCCCTCGGCCTCAATGGTGATCGTGGCCTGATGGCCGGCGGCGAGCATCATCAGTCCCATGATGCTCTTGCCGTTGACGCGCTTGTCCCCGTAGCGGACGTGGATCTCGCTCTCGTACTCGCTGGCGATGGTCACGAAACGGGCGGCGGCCCGGGCGTGGAGTCCGAGGCGGTTGGTGATGGTGGCTTGTTGCTCGATCATGACGGCGGGGCTCCTTCACCGACCGCGATGATGCCGGCTCGGCCGCCGGCAGCGGCGGATTCGGCCAGTTCGTCGAGGGATCGCCCGGGGTAGTTGAAGACGCGCAGGAGCATCGGCAGGTTCAGGCCGGTGACCACCCGGCAGTGGCGGTCGGTGCCGGCCGCCACGGCGACGTTGGAGGGGGTGGAGCCGTAGGCGTCGGAGAGGATGAGGACCCCGGCCCCCTGGTCGAGTCGGGTAATCAGGGAGCCGGCGCGTTCGAGTAGCTCGTTGCGCTCGTCCTCGTTGAAGACCTCCAGCGACTCGGTCTGCAGCGGGCAGATGCCGAGCGTGCGCGAGGCCGTGGCCAGGATCTCCGAGCCGATGTGTCGGTGGGCGACGATGAGCAGTCCGACCCTCATGACAGCTCCCGGTGGCGCAGGGTCACGTGGCTGCAGTCAGCCTGCAGTGCTGCGGCCAGCCGCTCGGCGAGGTAGACCGAACGGTGCTGCCCGCCGGTGCAGCCGATGGCCACGGTCAGGTAGCTGCGCCCTGACTGCTGATGGACCGGCAGCCAGTGGCGAATCATCGTGTCGATCTGGTCGAACAGGGTCTCGGTTTCGGGCTGCGCCTCCAGGAAGGCGCGGACGCTGTCATCGCGGCCGGTGTAGGCGCGCAGCCGAGGCTCCCAGTGTGGATTGGGCAGGCAGCGGGCGTCGAAGACGTAGTCGGCGTCCGTGGGGATGCCGTGCTTAAAGCCGAAGGACTGGACCAGCACCGACACGCCGCTGCGCTCGCCCGCGACCCGCTCGGAGATCAGCCCGCGCAGGTCGTGGACCGTGGTCCGCGAGGTGTCGATACTCCAGTCGGCCACCTCGCGCAGCGGTTCGAGCAGGGCGCGCTCGGCGCGCAGGGCGTCGGCCAGCGGCTGATCGCCCTCGGCGAGGGGGTGGCGCCGCCGGGTCTCGCTGTAGCGGCGCATGAGGATGGCGTCTTCGGCGTAGAGGAACAGCACCTCGGTGGCGATGCCCTGCTCGCGCAGCGCAGTCAGCGTCTCGGGCAGGCGCTGCAGGTCGCGGGGCGGGTTGCGGGCGTCCAGCCCCACCGCGAAGCGCTCGCCGGTGGGTGCGTCGCGATTCTGCGCGTAGCGGGCCAGCTCGCCGATCAGGCTCACTGGCAGGTTATCGATGCAGTAGTAACCGGCGTCTTCCAGGGTGTGCAGGGCGACGCTCTTGCCCGAGCCCGACAGGCCGCTGACCACGATCAGGCGCAGTTCGCTCATGCCGGCACCCCGTGGTTCCGGCCGCTGCGCTGGTGTGTTGCGACCTCCGCGACGAGGCGGCCGGCGGCGGCCTCGATCAGCGGCGCCAGCGGCCGGCGTTCGCTGTCGGTCAGGGTCACCCGGGGTAGGGCCAGGCCGAGCAGTTCGCGGTGATCGCGCCGGCCGTGCAGGGCGGCCTCGGCTTCGGTGGGGCCGGGAGCGCGCTGGAGCTGGATGCACAGAGCCACGGCGGTCTCGCTGCGCAGCGCCGCGGGGCCGTAGAGTTCGGTGATGTCCACCAGGCCGAGGTCGCGCAGGTAGAGCAGCCCCCGCCCCTGCTGCGGACCGGCGCCGAGCAGGCGGTCACCGTCGCGGCGCAGCTGTACGGCGTCGTCGGCCACCAGGGCGTGACCACGGTCGAGCAGCGCCAGGGCGGCGTCGCTCTTGCCCACGCCGCTGGGGCCCTCCAGCAGGATTCCGTGGCCGTGGACCGCCATCAGCAGGCCGGGGATGACCGGCCGGTTCCCGGCCGCGTTCACGATGGGTCGGCGTGCGACTGCCATTCGCGCAGGGCCATCTGCAGCTCGTCCCCGTCCGAGGAGCGGCGCAGCCGCTCGCACAGGCTGCTGTCGCTGAACATCTCGGCAAGGCTGGCGAGGATCTGCAGGTGCTCGTCGGTGAAGTGCTCGGGTACGACGAGGGCGAAGAGCAGGTCCACCGGTGCCTTGTCGAAGGCGTCGAAATCGATGCCCCGGTCCAGGCGGATGAGGGCCCCGATGGCGCGGTCGATCCCGTCGATGCGGGCGTGGGGCACGGCGACGCCGTGCCCCAGGCCCGTGCTGCCCAGTCGCTCACGGGCCAGCAACCGGTTGCTGATCTCCCGGGCGTCGAGGCCGTCGCCGCTGGCCCCGATCAGCTCGCCTATGCGCAGGAGCACCTGCTCCTTGTCCTCGATGCCGCTCTCGCAGCGAACACGTTCCGGCGTGATGAGTTGCTCGATGTCCATGGAGTGTCCGATCGGCTGGCCCGCTGAACCGCGTCCCGCCGCCTTAAAGGCTGGCCTTGAGGGACGCGCCCTGCCGTCGCTGATCGACGGCCTTCTCTTTGTGTTTCAGGACCTGACGGTCAAGCTTGTCCACGAGCACGTCAATGGCTGCATAGAGATCCTCCTCGATGGCATCGGCAAAAACGCGCCCGCCGCCACCCCCGATGTGGATGACCGACTCGGCCTTCTGCTGCTTCTTCTCCACCGTGAGGATCACCTCGGTATCGATGACGTGGTCGAAGTGGCGCTGGATGCGTTGCATCTTCTCGTTCACATGCGCCCGGAGGGCCGGGGTGATCTCGACATGATGCCCACTGAGCTTGATCTGCATACCGCCTCCTGAACCCCTTTGCCGCCGGCGGAGCCGGGGGCCTCAGCGCCCCCGGGCCTCCCTGCGCTCCGCCGACGATGCGATGGACAGGGACTCCCGGTACTTGGCGACCGTCCGACGCGCCACCTGGATCCCCTCCTCATGAAGGATACGCGCAATCGCGCTGTCACTCAGCGGTTTTGCCCGATCCTCCTCGGCGATCAGCCGGCGGATCCGCGCCCGGATCGCCGTCGCCGAAGCCTCTCCGCCGTCGCTGGTCTGCACGTGGCTCGAGAAAAAGTACTTGAACTCGAAGGTGCCCCGCGGGGTGTGCATGTACTTGTTGGTGGTGATGCGGGAGATGGTGGACTCGTGCATCTCCACCGCCTCGGCGATCTCGCGCAGAACCAGTGGTTGCATCGCCTCCTCGCCGTGGTCGAGGAACCCCTGTTGCCGCTCTACGATGGCGCTGGCCACTTTCAGCAAGGTCTCGTTCCTGCTGCGCAGGCTCTTGATCAGCCAGCGCGCCTCTTGGAGATGGTTGCGGAGGCAGTGGTTGTCCGCGCTGCGGTCCGCTCTGCGGATCAGGCTGGCGTAATACGCGTTGACGCGCAAGCGGGGGGCGGTCTCGCCGTTGAGTTCCACCTGCCAGACGCCGTCGCGGCGCACGACGAGGACATCGGGGATGATGTAGTCCGGGGTTGTGTCGCTGATCTGCGAGCCCGGGCGTGGATCGAGGCTCTGGATCAGACCGAGGATGCCGCCGAGGGCATCTTCGCCGACCCCCAGGGCGCGGCCCAGGTCGTCATGGCGGCGTTCGGCGATGAGCTCCAGGTGGTGGAGGAGGGCGTGCTGCGCCTCCGCACGCCAGGGCGTGTCCTCGGGAAGCTGCTCGAGCTGGACGCACAGCGCTTCCTGAGGGTCGCGGGCGGCAACGCCGGTCGGGTCGAGCCGCTGGACACGCTGCAGGACCGCCTCTAGCTCCTCGGCGCTGACTTGCTCGTCGGCCGGACAGCCGGCCAGCAGATCCTCGGTGCTCTGGGTCAGGTAGCCGTCGTCGCCGACGGCGTCGACGATGACCTCGGCGATGGAGCGCTCCCGGGCGGAGAAGGCCTCGAGCTCGATCTGCGCGTGCAGGTGCTGCTGGAGGCTGTCGGAGGCGGCCGGCCGGTTGTCGAGGGTGTCGCGCTGCGCACCCTCGTCGCCGGGGGCGCTCAGTGCCGTGCTGCCGTCGTAGATGTCGTCCCAGGAGGTGTCCAGGGGCAGGTCTTCGGGGATGTCCTCGCCGGCGGGTTCGCTGGCCGGTGCCTCGTCCTCGTGGGGTTCCGTTTCCTGCTGCTCCTGCTCCTGCCCGGGCTCGGCCTCCTCATCGAGCTCGAGCATGAAGTTCGACTCCAGGGCCTGCTGGATCTCGGTGCGCAGCTCCAGGCTGGAGAGCTGCAGCAGCCGGATGGCCTGCTGCAGCTGCGGGGTCATGGTCAGCTGCTGACCGATGCGTAGCTGAAGCGACTGCTTCATGGCCGTGTCCGTTGTGCTTGAAGCATCCGTAGTCCGTCACTCACAGGCGGAAGTCCTCGCCCAGGTACACCTCGCGTACCCGCGGGTTGGCCAGCACGCTCTCGGCGTCCCCGGCGGCCAGCACCTCGCCGTCACTGAGGATGTAGGCGCGTTGCACGATGCCCAGCGTCTCGCGCACGTTATGGTCGGTGATCAGCACGCCGATACCCCGTTGCGCCAGCTGGCGGACGATCCGCTGGATCTCGCCCACCGAGATGGGGTCGACCCCGGCGAATGGCTCATCAAGCAGTATGAACCGCGGATTCGCCGCGAGGGCGCGGGCGATCTCCACGCGCCGGCGCTCGCCCCCGGACAGGGCGATCCCCGGGGAGTCGCGCACGTGGGTCACGCCGAACTCCTCGAGCAGGCGATCCAGCTCCTGCTCGCGCTCAGTGCCGTCCAGGTCGTCGCGCAGCTGCAGGATGGCCCGTACGTTATCCGCAACGCTCAGTTTACGAAAGACCGAGGGTTCCTGGGGGAGGTAGCCGATGCCCAATCGGGCCCGGGCGTGAATGGGCAACCGGGTGAGGTCGTCGCCTTCCAGGGTGATTCGCCCCTCGTCGGCCTGCACCAGGCCGACGACCATGTAAAAGCACGTGGTCTTGCCGGCCCCGTTGGGGCCGAGCAGGCCGACGATCTCACCGTCGGCGACCTCCAGCCCCGCGCCGTTGACCACGGTGCGGCCGCGATAGCGCTTGCTCAGCCCCTCCGCGCGCAGCGTCACCAACGGGTCATTCCTCCTCGCGCCGTGCCGGATACAGGATGGTCCGCGCCCGCTGCCCCTCGGCGCCGCGGGCCTTCATGACCTGCCCCTCCAGGTCGACGTCGATGGTCTCGGCGGTGACTTGATCATCCCCCTGCCAGAGATGTGCATCGCCCTGGAAATGGGCACGTTCGGGACCGCGGGAGTAGTACTCCATGCGTTTCGCCTCGGCATGCACGGGGCGAGGCTGGTTCTCGGGGTGGTCGCGGTAGGTGGCCGGCGTGCCGTCGACGTAGACGTGGCTCAGGTCGCCGTCCTCGTCGGTGTAGACCTCCATGCGATCCCCGGTGATGCGCATCTCGCCCCGCGTGAGCACGGCGTCGCCCTCGTAGACGCTGACTCCGGCGACCGCGTCGACATCCACCCGGTCGGCCTCCAGTTCGATCGGTGCCTCGTCGCGCTGGCCCACGGCCGTTGCCGGCAGGGCAGCGGCGAGCAGGGTCGCGGCGACGAGCAGTCCCACGCGGATACGGCTGGCGACGTCAGTACGCTCCATACGACCCCCGGACGTCGGCGTGCAGGCGCAGGCGATCCGCGCGGTAATCCAGGGTCATCCCGGTTCCGTGCAGGGTGCCGGCCGGCTCGCGAGCGGTGACCGCCTCGACGGTGCGCGCCTCGCCGGCGCGCAGGTCCACCAGCAGGTTGTGGGTGTTGATATCCAGCGGCGGACGCGCCTGCTGGGCCGGACGACGGATGTCCACCTCTTCGAACAGGCGGACTTCCCCGCCCTCGCGTTCGGCGATGCCGAAGGGGGCGCGGGCCTCCCAGAGGACGCCGTCGCGAGAGCGCATGCGTAGGTCGGGGTCGATGATCTCGAGCTCGCCGCGGCCGGGGAAGTGCTCGCCGGTGCGCCCGGAAAGGGCCGCACGGCGCTGCCCCTGCTCGTCGAAATCAACCATGGTAAACCCCTCGAGGAAGAAGTCCGGGCGCTCTTCGGGAGGGGCAGCGGTCTCCGGGGCCGGCGGCGCCGGGTCGCGGGTAAGCAGCAGACCGAGGAGGACGGTCAGGGCGAGGGCTGCTAGGGGGTAGAGGGAGCCGCGGCGCATGGCTCAGCCTTCCGCCCGGCGCAGCATCGGTTCAAGGTGGCCCTGGGCGTGCAGGATCAGCTCGGCCACCTCGCGCACGGCGCCGCGCCCCCCGGGGCGTGCAGTGACCCAGTCGGCCTGGGCGTGCAGCTGGGGGTGGCCGTCGGCCACGGCGACCCCGAAACCGGCCCGGCGGATCGCCGGCAGGTCGATCAGGTCGTCACCGGTGTAGGCGCACGCCTCCGGGGCGAGCCCGAGGCGCTCGGCCACCTCGGTCAGGGCGTCGCCCTTGTCCGAGCGGCCACGCAGGACGTGGCGGACCCCGAGCTCCTCGGCCCGGCGCATGACCGAGTGCCCCCCGCGGGCGGTGATCCAGCCCACCTCGATACCGGCGTCCTGGAGCATGCGCAGCCCCTTCCCGTCGTGGATGTGGAACGCCTGCAGCGGCTCACCGCTGCCGCCGACGAAGACGGTCCCGTCGGTAAGGACGCCATCGACGTCGAACAGGGCGAGGCGCACCGGCTCGGCCCGGCGCAGGACGTCCGGCGTGGGTGCGTCGCAGTAGGGGCGGGGCGGGGTGGTGCTCATACGACTCCGGCGCGCAGCAGGTCGTGCATGTTCAGGGCGCCCACCAGCCGGTCCTCGGCGTCGGTGACCAGCAGGGCATTGATGCGGTGGCGCTCCATGCGCTCGGCGGCCTCGGCGGCGAGCAGATCCGGTGACGCGGTCTGCGGGCTCAGGCTCATCACCGCCTCGATGGGGGTCTGGTGGATGTCGGCCCCGCGGTCCAGGGTCCGGCGCAGGTCGCCGTCGGTGAAGATGCCCAGCACCCGCTGCTCCTCGTCGACGATGGCGGTCATGCCCAACCCCTTGCGGCTGATCTCCAGCAGGGCGTCACGGAGAGCAGTTCCGGGGGCGACGCGGGGGATGCGCTCGCCGGTCTGCATGATGTCCTCGATATGGAGCAGCAGCCGGCGTCCGAGTTTGCCGCCGGGGTGCGAACGGGCAAAGTCCTCGGCGGTGAAGCCGCGCGCATCGAGCAGTGCGACGGCGAGGGCGTCGCCCATGGCCAGGGTGGCCGTCGTGCTTGCCGTGGGCGCCAGCCCGAGAGGGCAGGCCTCCTGTTCGACGCCGACGTTCAGGTGGACCGAGGCAGCCCGGGCCAGGGTCGACTCCGGACGTCCGGTGAGGGCGATCAGCGGCACCCCGAGGCGCTTGATCAGCGGCAGGATGGCGGTGAGCTCGTCGGTCTCGCCGGAGTTCGACAGCGCGATGACCACATCGTCGGGGGTGACCATGCCCAGGTCGCCGTGGCTGGCCTCGCCGGGGTGGACAAAGAATGCCGGTGTCCCGGTGCTCGCCAGGGTGGCGGCCATCTTCGAGCCGATGTGCCCGGACTTGCCCATCCCGGTGACGATCACCCGTCCACGGCAGGCGAGCATGTGCCGGCACGCTTCGCTGAAAGGCTGGTCGATGCGCTCGCCGAGGGCAGCGACGGCATCGGCCTCGAGCTGCAGGACGGCGCGACCGAGGGCTCGGAGTCGCTCGTCGCCTTCTTCCGGGGCGCCTTGGTGCCGTTCGATCAGGGTGCGCATGGGCGTCATCCGTCCATTCTACGACATCTGTTCGCCGGATCGGACAACCCCCGGGGCAGAATTGACCACCCCGGCGCGGGGATGGATACTGCCGGTCCCTTTTCCAGAACCGAGTAGGCTGATGGGCGTCGCAGACACCGGCGACGAGATCTTGGCGCGGGTGCGTGGCCTGCGGGTCGAGCGCGGCGGCCGGGCGATCTTCGATGGCGTGGACCTCGACATCCGGCGGGGTCGGGTGACCGCCATCATGGGCCCGAGTGGCACGGGCAAAACCACCCTCCTGCGCGTGCTGGGCGGTCAGCTCCGGCCCGGGGCCGGCTCGGTGGAGGTCATGGGCGAGGAGGTGCCCCGCCTCGGTCGCCAGGCGCTTTATCGCCTGCGTCGGCGCATGGGGGTGCTGTTCCAGAGCGGGGCGCTGTTCACCCACCTGTCAGTCTTCGAGAATGTGGCTTTCCCGCTGCGTGAGCACACCCGGCTCCCCGAATCCCTGCTCGAGACCCTGGTTCTGCTCAAGCTCGAGGCGGTGGGGCTGCGTGGCGCCCGGGAGCTGATGCCGGCGGAGCTCTCCGGCGGCATGGCCCGGCGGGTGGCCCTGGCCCGGGCCATCGCCATGGATCCGGCGATGGTGATGTACGACGAGCCCTTCGCCGGCCAGGACCCGATCACCATGGGGGTGCTGGTGGACCTGATTCGGCGGCTCAACGATGTCCTCGGCCTGACCTCGGTGGTGGTTTCCCACGACGTCCAGGAGACCCTGGCCATCGCGGATTACGTCTACGTACTGGCCGACGGGGCGGTCATCGCCGAGGGCACCCCGGCGGCCCTGCAGGAGGCGCAGTCGGAGTCGCTGCGCCAGTTCATTGATGCCCGGCCGGACGGGCCGGTGCCGTTCCACTATCCGGCGCCCGGGCTGGCCGACGAGCTGATCGGCGGGGGGCGGCGATGACCGGTCTGTTCCAGGCGTTGGGGCAGCGGACCCTGAACGGGCTGCGTGGCCTGGGTGAGGCGGTGCTGCTGATGGGGCGGATCCTGCGGGCCGCTCCCGAGGTGGTGGTGCGTCCGCGGTTGCTCGTCGAACAGATCTACGCCGTGGGCGTGTTGTCGCTGGTGATCATCCTGGTCTCGGCGCTGTTCGTCGGCATGGTGCTCGGCCTGCAGGGGTACTACACCCTGTCGGACTTTGGGGCCACCGAGGCGGTGGGCACGATGGTCGCCCTGTCGCTGGTCCGCGAGCTTGGCCCGGTGGTCACTGCGCTTCTCTTCGCCGGGCGGGCCGGCTCGTCGCTGACCGCCGAAGTGGGGCTGATGAAGGCCACCGAGCAGCTCTCGAGCATGGAGATGATGGCGGTGGACCCGGAGCGACGCATCCTGGCGCCGCGCTTTTTCGCCGCCCTGCTGGCGGTGCCGCTGCTTGCCGCCGTGTTCAGTGCCGTGGGCGTTTTCGGCGGCTATCTGGTGGCGGTGGGCATGGTTGGAGTGGATGGCGGGGCATTCTGGTCCAACATGCAGAACGCCGTCACCATTCAGGATGATATCTTGAACGGCGTGATCAAGAGCGTCGTCTTCGGCTTTCTGGTCGGTTGGATCGCTCTGCACAAGGGGTACATGGCGGTGCCGACCTCCAGTGGCGTCAGCCGGGCGACGACCCTCGGTGTGGTGCACGCCTCGCTGGCGGTGCTCGGGCTCGACTTCCTGCTCACCGCACTGATGTTCGACTGACGGAGCAAGGGTATGAGTCAGCGGCTCGTGGAGATCTGGGTCGGGGTGTTCGTGGCCATCGGCCTGGCGGCGATGATGGTCCTGGCCCTGCAGGTCAGCGGCCTGACCGAGCTGCGCCAGCCGCCCGGCTACCACGTTACGGCCAAGTTCGACAATGTCGGCGGCCTGCGCGAGAAGGCGCCGGTGAGCATGGCCGGGGTTCGGGTGGGGCGGGTCGAGGCGATTCGGCTCGATCCGGACAGCCACCAGGCCGAGGTCAAGATGCGCATCAACGAACGCTTCGGTGCCATCCCGGCGGACAGTGCGGCGGCCATCTACACCTCCGGTCTGCTCGGCGAGCAGTACGTGGGGCTGGAGCCGGGGTGGGAGACCGAGCCCCTGGCCGATGGTGACCGGATCACCGAGACCCAGTCGGCCGTGGTTCTCGAGCGGATCATCGGCCAGTTCGTTACCGGCATGCAGGACTGAGTTCGCCAAGCGCGATGGAGGCAGGAGCGATGTTCAAGGCGAATCGGTGGACCCGGGATCTGGCACTGGCCTCGGGGCTGGTGCTGGTGCTGGCGCTCGCTGCCGGGCAGGCGGTGGCCAAGCCGGACCCGCGGCAGGTGGTGCAGGAGGTGACCGACGAGGTGATGCGGGTGCTCGATGAGCACGGCGAGGAAATCGTTGGCGATCCGGTGGCCCTCTACGAGAAGCTGGCCCCGGTGGTCGAACCACACATCGATTACGACCGGATCGGTGCGCGCATTCTCGGGCCGCACTGGCGGGACGCCGACGCGCAGACCCGCGAGCGCTTCGTCACCGAGTTCCAGCGCAGCCTGCTGAGGACTTACGCCTCCAGCATGGAGGATTACACGGGCGTCGACGTGCGCATCCTGGGCAGCCGGCAGCGCGACGGCGGTGTCCAGGTGGGCATGGAGGTCGGTTCCGGCGACAGCCGTGCGCGCATCCTCTATCGACTGGAGGAGCGGGAGGAGGCCTGGAAGCTGGTGGATGTCACCGCCGAGGGCGTCAGCCTCATCCACAACTACCGCGAGGACTTCCGGTCGCGCCTGCGGGACAAGGATCTTGAGACCGTGATCGAGGAGATGGCACAGCGCAACCGGGACATCGGTTTCGAATGACCCGCGCGGCCCTCGTCAACGGTGCCGACGGGCGCTGGCGGGTTACAGGGCGCCTGGAGCTCGATACCGTGGGGGAGCTGTGGGCGCAGGGCATGGAGCGGTTCGCCGTTGAGGGCGGGGCCTGCGAGATCGATCTGGCCGAGGTGGAGCGGACCGACAGCGCCGGTGTTGCGCTCCTGATCGACTGGACCCGGCAAGCCCGGGGGCGGGGCGGGCGGCTGCGCCTTTGCCATGTTCCCGAGCAGATGCTGGCCATTGTCCGGGCCAGTGGGGCCGGGTCGGTGCTGGAAATCGCCGACGTCCCGGCCTGAATCCGCTATAATCGTCCGCCTTCGCGGGGAGCCCGCGGTCCGTTTCCGGAGGGGATCGCCCCATGATGCAGCCAGAAGAGATCGAACGCCTGATCCAGGAACAGCTCAGCGATGTTCGGGTGGAGGTCAGTGGTGACGGTCGCCACTTCCGTGCCTTCATCGTCAGCCCCGACTTCCAGGGGCTGTCGCGCATCCAGCGCCACCGCCTGGTCAATCGCGCCCTGCGCGCCCACATCGATGACGATACCCTGCACGCCATCTCCATGCGGACCCTGACGCCCCCGGAGCACGAGCAACAGCAGAAGGCGGGGTAGGCCGATGGAGCGACTGCTCATCCGCGGCGGCAACCCCCTGCGCGGCGACATCCGTATCTCCGGAGCGAAGAATGCGGCCCTGCCGGTCATGGCGGCGACCCTGCTGGCCGACGGGCCGACCACCGTCGGTAACATCCCGCACCTGCACGACGTCACCACCACCATGGAGCTGCTCGGGCGCATGGGCGTGGAGCTGACCGTGCACGAGGGGATGGAGGTCGAGGTCAACACCGCGACCATCGACAGCTTTCGGGCCCCCTACGAGCTGGTCAAGACGATGCGTGCCTCGATCCTGGTGCTCGGGCCGTTGCTGGCGCGTTTCGGCCGGGCCGAGGTGTCGCTGCCCGGCGGCTGCGCCATCGGCTCGCGTCCGGTCAACATCCACGTGGATGGGCTGCGCGCCATGGGCGCCGAGATCGAGGTGCGCGATGGCTACATCAAGGGGCACGCCGACCGACTCCGGGGGGCGCACATCCGCATGGATGTCTCGACGGTCACCGGCACGGAGAATCTGATGATGGCGGCCGCCCTGGCCCGTGGTACCACGGTGCTGGAGAACGCCGCCCGCGAGCCCGAGGTGATCAATCTGGCGGACTGCATCAACGCCATGGGCGGGCACGTCCAGGGGGCGGGCACGTCGACCCTGACCATCGAAGGGGTTGAGACCCTGCGCGGGGTGCACCACCGGGTGCTGCCGGATCGCATCGAGACCGGCACTTACCTGGTGGCCGCGGCCATGACCGGTGGTGAGGTGCGGCTCAAGGATACCGCACCGGAGCTCGTGGAGTCGGTCCTGGGCAAGCTCCGCGAGAGCGGAGCGGAGGTGGCCACCGGGCGCGACTGGGTGACGCTGCGCATGGATGGTCGCCCCCGCGCCGTGAACCTGGAGACCGCTCCGTACCCCGGGTTCCCCACCGACATGCAGGCGCAGTTCTGCGCGCTGAACGCGATCTCCACCGGGGTCGGGACGGTGACCGAGACCGTCTTCGAGAATCGCTTCATGCACTGCCTGGAGATGCAACGCATGGGTGCCGACATCCAGATCGAAGGCCCCCGGGCGCGCATCCGCGGCGTCGAGCAGCTGACCGCAGCACCGGTGATCGCCACCGACCTGCGCGCCTCGGCAAGCCTGGTGCTGGCCGGGCTGGTGGCCGAGGGAGAGACGCGGGTGGACCGGATCTACCACATCGACCGGGGCTACGAGTGTATCGAGGAGAAGCTGGCGCAGCTCGGCGCCGATATCCAGCGTGTCCCCGACTGACGACGGAGACCGACCGAATACCATGAGCCGAATCCTGACCCTGGCCCTGTCCAAGGGACGCATCCTGGAAGAGACCCTGCCGCTGCTCGCCCGCTGCGGGATCGAGCCCGCCGAGGATCCGGACGCCAGCCGCAAGCTGATCATCGGGACCAACCGCGAGGATGTGCGGCTGCTCGTGGTGCGCGCCTCGGACGTGCCGACCTACGTCGAGCACGGCGGCGCCGACCTCGGCGTGGCCGGGCGGGACGTGCTCCTCGAGCACGGTGGTGACGGCCTCTACGACCCGGTGGATCTGGGCATCGCCCGGTGCCGGCTGATGGTGGCCGGGCCGCCGGACGGTCCGCCCCCCGGGCGTCGTCCGCGCGTGGCCACCAAGTTCGTCCATCTGGCGCGCCAGCACTTCGCTGCGCAGGGCCGCCAGGCCGAGATCATCAAACTCTACGGCTCCATGGAGCTGGCGCCGTTGGTTGGCATGGCCGATCTCATCGTGGACCTGGTCGACACCGGGAACACCCTGCGCGCCAATGGGCTGGCGCCGCTCGAGGAGATCATGCCGATCAGCTCGCGGTTGGTCGTCAACAAGGCGTCGCTGAAGACCAGCCCGCGCAGGCTGGGGACGCTGATCGACGATCTGGCTGCGGCGGCGCGCGCCAAGGACACCAGTTAGCTTTATCGCGAGGGGGAACCATGGTCGACATCAAGCGGCTGAGCACCACGCAACCCGACTTCTGGGACAGCCTCGATGCCCTGACGAGCTGGGGCAGTCATCCGGGCGCTTCCATCGAGCAGCGGGTCGCCGAGGTGGTCGAGGGCGTGCGCACCGGCGGTGACGCAGCCGTGCTGGACTATACCCGGCGGTTCGATGGTCGGGAGGTGGACTCGATGGCGGCCCTGGAGATTCCAGCCGAGGAGGTGGCGGCGGCCCACGAGCAGGTGGCCCCCGAGATGCGCGAGGCGCTGGAACAGGCCGCCGCGCGGATTCGCGACTACGCCGGGCGCCAGCGCCTGGAGTCCTGGGTCTACGAGGATGCCGACGGCAATCGCCTCGGCCAGCAGGTGACGGCCCTCGACCGGGTCGGCGTCTACGTCCCCGGTGGCAAGGCCGCCTACCCCTCGTCGGTGCTGATGAATGCCGTCCCCGCCCGGGTGGCCGGGGTGCAGGAGATCGTCATGACTGTTCCGGCCCCGGGGGGTGAGCTGTCGCCGCTTGTGCTGGCCGCTGCCCACGTCGCCGGGGTCGACCGCATCTTCACCCTGGGCGGGGCGCAGGCGGTGGCGGCGCTGGCTTACGGCACCGAGACCTTGCCCGCCGTGGACAAGGTCGTCGGTCCCGGCAATGCTTACGTGGCCGAGGCCAAGCGACGGGTCTACGGGGTGGTGGGCATCGACATGATCGCCGGCCCCTCCGAGGTGCTGATCATCAGCGACGGTCAGGCCGACCCCGAGTGGATCGCCATGGACCTGTTCTCCCAGGCCGAGCACGATGAGGAGGCCCAGGCCCTGCTGGTCTGCCCCGATTTCGTCTTCCTCGACCAGGTGCAGGCGGCCATGGAGCGCCTGCTGCCGGACATGGAACGCTCCGAGATCATCCGCACCTCGCTGGCCGAGCGCGGGGCGCTGATCTGCGTCCGCGATCTTGAGGAGGCGCAGCGGGTGGCCAACTATGTGGCCCCCGAGCACCTAGAGCTGTCCGTTACCGAGCCCGACCGGTTGGCCGAGGGGATCCGCCACGCCGGGGCGATCTTCCTGGGGCACTACAGCGCCGAGTCGTTGGGTGATTACTGCGCCGGCCCCAACCATACGCTGCCGACCTCGCGGACAGCGCGCTTCGCTTCGCCCCTGGGGGTTTATGACTTCCAGAAGCGTTCCACCACCCTGGCTTGCTCCCCCGCCGGCGCCGCGGCGCTGGCCGGAACCGCCGCAGTGATGGCCCGCGGCGAGGGGCTGACCGCTCATGCCCGGTCGGCGGAGTATCGTGGTCAGGCGGAGGAGAGCAACGGTGACTGAGGTCGAGGCGCGGGTCGCCCGCTGGGTGCGGCCGCAGGTGCAGGCGCTGGAGGCCTATCAGGTCGCCGAGCCGGGCAGGGCGATCAAGCTCGACGCCATGGAGAGCCCCTGGGCCTGGCCCGGGGCCCTGGAGGAGGCCTGGCTCGAGCGGATGCGCTCGGTGGCGGTAAACCGCTACCCGGATCCGGCAGCGCGGCAGCTGAAGGCGCTGTTGCGCGAGAGCCTGGGCGTGCCGAAGGGTGCCGATTTGCTGCTCGGCAATGGCTCCGACGAACTCATCCAGCTCATCGATCTGGCAGTGGCCGGCAGCGGGCGCACCGTCATGGCGCCGGGGCCGAGCTTTGCCATGTACCGGATCATCGCCAACCTCACCGGGGCCGAGTACGTGGAAGTGCCCCTGGGGCCGGAGTTCGGGCTCGACCTCCCGGCCACCCTGGAGACCGCTTCGGTGCATTGTCCCGCGGTCACCTACCTGGCCCACCCCAACAATCCCACCGGCAACGGCCTGGACCTCGATGCCGTGGCCGAGCTGGTGGCGCAGAGCGACGGGCTGGTGGTGGTCGACGAGGCCTACGCACCCTACGCCGACAGCAGCTTCCTCCCGCGGGTGCTCGAGTTCCCCAACTGTATGGTGCTACGCACCCTCTCCAAGGTCGGCCTGGCCGGGTTGCGGGTCGGGGTACTGATCGGTCATCCGGCCTGGATCGAGCAGCTGGAGAAAGGCCGTCTGCCCTACAATCTGGGCAGCCTGGCGCAGGCCAGTGCCGCCTTCGCCGTCGAGCACCAGGAGGCACTGGACCGCGCCGTGGCCCATGTCCTCGCCGAGCGGGCTCGTCTGGTCGAGGAGCTGCCGGCGGTGCCCGGGGTGGAGTACGTGGCCCCGACCGAGACCAACTTCCTCACCTTCCGCGTTCCTCAGGGCAGTGCCGACGCCGTTCACCGCGGGCTGCTGGATCGAGGGGTGCTGATCAAGCGCCTGCATGGCAGCCATCCGCGCCTGGAAGACTGCCTGCGCGTGACCGTTGGCCGGCCGGAGGAGAACAACCGCTTCCTCGAGGCGCTGGCCGAGACGCTTGCCGTCGCGGTGTAAGGGGCGCCCGCCGCGCCCGTCTTCGGGGGCGGCGGGCGGGGCCCCTCAGCGCCGGCCGGGTCGGCTGGGCTGCTGCATGTCGGGGCGTTCGCCCAGTGTGACGGAGGTCGAGAACGGCTCTTGGTCGCGGTAGCCGGCGACCTCCATCTCGGTACCGGGTGCCGCCTCGCTGGCGGCCTGCAGCAGGTCCTGGACGTCGCGGATGCGCTGTTCGCCGAGTTGGATGATGATATCGCCGGCCTGCAGGCCGGCCTGATCCGCCGGGCCCCGGGGCAGGACGTGGGTGATCGCCACGCCCTCGGTATCCGGCGGGTGCCCGAAGGATTCGGCGAGCGCCGGCGTCAGTCGCTGCGCCTGCACCCCGAGCCAGCCGCGTACCACGCGGCCGTACTGGATCAGGTCGGCCATCACCGCCTGGGCGATCCCCGCTGGAATGGCAAAACCGATGCCCTGGGAGCCGCCGCTGCCGCTGAAGATCGCGGTGTTGATCCCCACCAGCCGGCCTTCGGCGTCGACCAGCGCGCCGCCGGAGTTGCCCGGGTTGATCGCGGCATCGGTCTGCAGGAAGTTCTCGAAGGTCGACAGCCCCAGTTGGTCGCGTCCGGTGGCGCTGATGATCCCGTGGGTCACGGTCTGCCCGACGCCGAAGGGGTTGCCGATGGCCAGCACGACATCGCCGACGCGCACCCGCTCGTCCCGGGCGAAGGTGATCACCGGCAGCCGCTCGGCCTCGATGCGCAGTACCGCCAGGTCGGTCTCCGGGTCCCGGCCGACCACCGTGGCCGCCTTCTGGCGCCCGTCGGCGAGCAGTACCTGGATCTGATCGGCCTCGTCGATGACGTGGTGATTGGTGACGACGTAACCGTCCTCGGCGACGATGACCCCGGAGCCGAGGCTGGTTTCGGTGCGCTGGCGCTCGCGGGTGGGCGGCTCGCCGAAGAAGCGCCGGAACAGCGGATCATCGAACCCGGGCGGTACCAGCTGCTCGGTGACCTGCTTGACGGTGAAGATGTTCACCACCGCGGGCGCGGCCCGCTCGACGGCGTCGGCATAGGAAACCGGGCCCTGCCCGGTGGGGGTGGCCTCGGGTGCGTCATTTGGTCGCCCCGGCGGCGGGGTCTCGCGGTCGTCGTCCGCGGTGATCTCGACGCGCGGCGTCAGCGGCCCGAGTAGGTCGGGGTTGACCCACACGATGACCAGTGCCAAGACCAGGCCCAGCCCGGTGTAGCCGACAAGAAAGCGGATCCACTCGGGCCCCTGCAGGCCCAATGGCCGCCACCCGGATCGTCCTGCTAGCCTCATGAAGAACGCCTGCATTGAGAATCGGGATCATGGTGCATCGAAACCGCCTTGAAGCATACCTGAACGAGCTGCTCACCCCGGCTGAGTACACCGACTACGCGCCCAATGGCCTGCAGGTGGAAGGGTGCGAGGAGATCGCCACGGTGGTCACCGGGGTGACCGCCAGTGCCGCCCTGGTGGAAGCGGCGTGCGATCTCGACGCCGACGCCTTGATCGTCCACCACGGCTACTTCTGGAAGGGCGAGGATCCGCGGGTGGTGGGCATGAAGGCCCGCCGTCTGCGGCGGCTTATCGGGGCGGGGGTCAACCTCTTCGCTTACCATCTGCCCCTGGACGTGCACCCCGAGCTGGGCAACAACGCCGGGTTGGCGCGCCTGCTGGGGCTGCAGACCGACGGCCGGCACGCTGCCAAGGGGGTGCCCGGGTTGCTCTGGTCCGGGGCGCTGCCCGGGGCGGAAACCCCGGTGGCCTTCGCCGCGCGGCTCGAGCAGGCGCTGGGTCGGGCGCCGCTTCACGTCGACGGGGGGCCGGCGGCCATCCGCCGGGTCGCCTGGTGCAGTGGCGGGGCCGACGGCTTGATCGACCAGGCGGCGGATCTCGGCGTGGACGCCTTTATCTCCGGCGAGCTCTCGGAGCCTACCACCCACGTCGCCCGGGAGCGGGGGCTCCATTATCTGGCCGCCGGGCACCATGCCACCGAGCGCAGCGGCGTGCAGGCGCTGGGGTCGCATCTGGCCGAAGCCCTCGGCCTGGACCACCACTACGTGGAGATCGATAACCCGGCCTAGACATGACGTATCACGGTCAATGTAATAGCCTATCGGCAAACCCGGGGGTGTCCGGGCGGCCAGTCGCTGCCTTGACGCCCGGCGATGCGATGTACGAAGCTTACGCGCTGCTTGTATACCCCGTATCCCCGGACACGGCAGGGAGCCGCGACGGGCGGGCGTGTCGGGTGCGGGGGACCAGGACCGGGGAGCTGTCGGTGCCGCAGGACCGGCTCCCGGAGGACACTAAGCTCGTCATCGGCGAGGATACCGAAGACGAAGAGGAGGGCGCGGCGTGATGAACCGTCTCAATCTCAGCGGTCTGCAGCAGTGGATGGATGACCGCTATCCCATGACGAGTACTTGGCGGTACCACATGACCGAGTACTACGTCCCCAAGAACGTCAACTGGTGGTACCTGTTCGGATCGCTCTCGATCCTGGTCCTTGTGATCCAGATCGTGTCCGGCATCTGGCTGATGTTCTACTACCAGCCCTCCGTCGAGCGCGCATTCTCCTCAGTGGAGTTCATCATGCGCGACGTGGACTGGGGCTGGTTGATGCGCTACATGCACACGACGGGCGCATCGGCGTTCTTCCTGGTCGTGTACCTGCACATGTTCCGGGGGCTGCTCTACGGCTCCTATAAGAAGCCGCGCGAACTCCTCTGGATCACCGGCGTGCTCATCTACCTCGTCTTGATGACCGAGGCGTTCATGGGCTACGTGCTGCCCTGGGGGCAGATGTCGTACTGGGCGGCGCAGGTGATCATCGCCCTGGCGGGTGTCATCCCGGTGGTCGGTGACGAGCTGGTGGTCTGGTTGCAGGGCGGCTTCGTCGTCAACGAGGCGACGCTGGGCCGGCTCTTCGCCCTCCATGTGGTGGCACTGCCGCTGGTCCTGATCGCGCTGGTCTTCGTCCACATCGTCGCCCTGCACCATGTCGGCTCCAGCAGCCCCGACGGCGTCGAGATCAAGCAGAACAAGGACGAGAACGGCAAGCCGATCGACGGTGTCGGGTTCCACCCGTATGTCACGGTCAAGGACATGTTCGGCTGGGGCATCTTCCTGATCCTGTTCTGCGCGGTGATGTTCTTCGCTCCGACCTTCGGCGGCTATTTCATCGAGGCGCCGAACTTCCAGGAGGCCAACCCGCTGCAGACGCCCGAGGTGATCCATCCGATCTGGTACTTCACGGCGTGGTACGCCATGCTGCAGTCGATCCCGAGCGAGGCCCTGGGTGTGATCGTCATGCTGGCGGCGCCTGGCATCCTGCTCTTCCTGCCCTGGATCGACCGCAGCCCGGTGAAGTCCATCCGCTATCGCGGTCTCGGCTTCAAGATCGCGCTGACCGCCTTCACGGTGTCCTTCCTGGTGCTGACCTGGGCCGGGATGGAAGCGCCCACGGGCCTGCCGATCCTGCTGAGCCAGATCTCGACCGTGATCTACTTCGGGTTCTTCGTCTTCCTCTGGGTCTACACCTACTACGGGTTCGAGAAGACGAAGCCTGTTCCGGAAAGGGTGACCGTCTGACATGAGCATGAAAAAGAAGAGCGGAATCGCACTGGGCGCATTCCTCACCCTGGCCTTCACCGGCGCGGTGAAGGCCGAGGTGGGGATGATGGAGCCGAACATCAGCCATCACGACCGGGAGTCCATCCGCAAGGGCGCCGAACTCTTCGCCGACTACTGCGTCGGCTGCCACTCGGTGGAGTACCTGCGCTACCAGCGGCTGGCCGATGACGTCGGCCAGGACGAGGACTGGGTCGAAGAGAAGATCATGCGCGGCAACTTCGAGTTGCACGAGCCGATCATCTCGCCCATGGATCCCGAGGACGGCGAGAACTGGTTCGGGCTGACGCCGCCGGATCTCTCCCTGACCTCCCGGGTGGAGGGCGATGACTGGATCTACACCTACCTCAACACCTTCTACGTCGATGAAGACGCCGAGGTGGGTTACAACAACTACGTCCAGGAAGGCACCTCCATGCCGCACATCCTGTTCGCCCTGCAGGGTGATCAGAAAGCGGTCAGGGACGACGATGGCAACATCGTCGACTTCGAGATCATCGAGGGTGCCGAGGGCAAGCTGAGCGAAGAGGAGTACCGCGAGGTCACCGCGCAGCTGACGGCGTTCCTGTCCTACGCCGGTGAGCCCATCCGGGCGGACCGCGAGCGGATGGGGGTCTGGGTGATCCTCTTCCTGATCGTCATGACCGGTGTCTTCTATCTCCTGTACAAGGAGTTCTGGCGAGATATCAAGAAGTGACCGCCGGCGGGGGGGGGGGGGGGGGGGCCCCCCCCCCCGGGGGGGGGGGGGGGGCGCGCCCCCCCCCCCCCC